>CAOJRT010000001.1 GCA_948442255.1 uncultured Caryophanales bacterium
TTCGCCATATTTTTACCTCCTATCATTATTTTATCAAAGAAAAAAGCAAACACATCTTTTTGTGTTCACTTTAATCTTACAACTTCACTCCTCCTTATTTCATATTTATAATACCATAATTGTTATCTTTTCTTTTATAGATAACTGATACACACTCTTCATCAATATTTTTAAAGACGAAGAAATCATGATTTAGTAATTCTATTTGTAAGATAGCTTCTTCCTCATCCATAGGTTTCATAGAAATATTTTTTCTTTTTATAATTGTACTACTATTTTCTTCTTCTTTTTCTTCTGCTTCAAATGAGAAGTTAAATTCCAGCTCTTCTATATTTTGATATTTTCTATTTAAACGATCCTTATTCTTTCTGATTTGTCTTTCTAATTTAGATATTACTAAGTCAACTGCTGCATAGAAGTCTTCATTTGTTTCCTCTGCTCTTAGAGTAAATCTTTTTGTTAAAGCAGTAACTTCAATAATTTGCTCTAAACCTTTAATTCTTACCAAAACGTTTGTCACAATCTCTTCTGGATTTTCGAAGTATTTGTCGAGCTTAGCAATCTTTTCTGTAATATAATTCTTCATGCTTTGTGTGATAGTAACTTTATCACCGCGAATATTTAACTTCATATTCTCACCTTCCTGTTTTTATTATATCATTTCTTATTTTTCTTTTCTACATTATTTACACCTTGTTTTTCATGTTAGCATATTTCTCTTTGGTGCTTTTTCCCCCTTTTTGATGTCTTGTACTTATGTGTTCTTGCATAATTTTATTTATCTCTTTTTGTAAATTTTGATTAATACTACTTAGTCTTTCTTGTAAATCTTTATGGATTGTACTTTTACTTACTTTGAATTTTTCGGCAGCTTCTCTAATTGTGTTTCTTGTTGTAATGATATAGTTTGCTTCTTTTAAAATTCTTTCTTTTTTATCAAACAAATAAATTCCCCCTAATAAATTATATTTGTTCTTGTTTTAAATATTAAAAAAAGAATTTTAATCCAATTGCATTGTATAAAATTCTTCTGGGTTCATTAAGTTACCATCTTTATATACTTCAAAGTGTAGGGAGTTTTCTTTTTCTCCTTCTAATTTATTGGATCCTGATAACGCAATAGTATCTCCTTGTTTAATTGTATCATTTTGTTTTACTTTGACCTCTTTAAGACTCTGGTATATAGTAACGATATTATTCTCATGCTCTACTTCAACAATATATCCAAGAAGTTCATCTTGTTTTACGTTTTTTACTTTTCCATCTAATACTGCAACTACTTCAAATTCTTTATCAGAGTTATAAAGAATTCCCGTGTTCGGCATATAGATGTTTCCATATTTAATTAAAGATTTTTGTTGTTGTTCTTCTGTATCTTCTTTACTATAGAAAGTCTTGCTTATGGCAATGTCATCTGTTTTATAAGGCTTTATTATTGTTTTTGTTATTTCATTATTAACTTCTACTACGTTATCTAAAATTGGATCTGTTACCATTGATGGCGTTACAGGATTACTATAACTCACAATTTTAGATATCATTTGATAACAAAACAACGCTCCTACTAAAACAAATATTCCTAATGTGGGTATAACCCAGTCTTTTAATTTTCTTCTTTTCATAACTACATCCTTTCTATTAGTCTATTTTTTCCAACAAAAAAAGAAATATACCTAAAGATTGGATATTTCTGTATTTTCATAATAATATTTTAGTATTTCTTCATAGGTATAGCCATTTTTAGCTAAGGCATTCGCCCCATATTGACTCATGCCTACACCATGTCCATACCCTGTTGTTGTAATTGTAATTTCATCACTTATTTTTATAGTAAAGTCTGTTGATCTTAAATTTAATAATTTTCTTATTTCAATACCTGTGAATAATTTGTTGTTTATCAACAAGCTACTTACTCTTTTTGATTCATCTTTCATGATAGAGTCAATTTTGATTTCGTTACATGTAATGTTTAATTTATTACAGAATTCTTGTTTTTCCATTTTTATCTCTCTTATATCTAACGGTTCAAATAAAGACTCCTTACTATTTAGATAATCTGTTTTTTCATTAAATACATTAATTGAGGATTCTGTGTAGCCATTTGATCTTGCATAGTAGTAGGCATTTATTAATTTATCTTGATATTTTAGTACTTCTCCCTTGGTTTTTTCTACGACTTCTTTGATTTTATTATAGTAAAGGTCATAGTCATCTTGCCATTTTTCTCTCATTTTTGTTTCATCTATATAGACTTGGTCCGTAATATCCGTTAATAAACAGTCTTTTTCTTCTAACTTTTTTAAAGCAAAAGTCCTGGCAGCGACAGCTTGAGCTTTTAAAGCTTCTACTTCAAATGAAGCTGGCATTTCGGCAGCAATAACTCCTATTACATATTCTTCTAAGTTCATATTTAGTTGTTCATTATTGTAACTTATTTTTACTTCTGGCTCCTTTTTTTCTTCTATATAAAAATTAGTTTCTTTTTTTTTGAAACTAATTAGAGTAAAAGGAGTTAGTATAATAATAAGTAAACCAAGTAATTTATTCATTTTATCATCCTTTTATGATACTACTTACATTTATAAAATCTGTTATAAAGTTTGTTATTAAATAGCTTATTCCTATGGACAATAACATTACTAGGATTCTAGCTTCTAGGGCTTTGTTTTTTCTAATTATATGGTCAAAGTTAACCCCAGAAAAAGCAAATATGCTAAGAAGAAGTGTAGCTATATAAATATAAGCTTTATAATTCATTATATTCACCTTTTTCGTATTTTATGATTTTATCTACTCTTCTTTGGTGTCTTTCATCATTAATAACTTCGGCAGTTAAGAAGGCATCAATGTAACTTGAAAGTGTTTCTATACTCTCTGTATAATTAAAAGTCATCACATTAGCACCATTATCATTTCTACTTAATGTAGCATCTTCTACAGAATTTACTTTTGCACAGCGAATCCCTTTTACTTTATTAGCAGCGATAGACATACCTATTCCTGTACGGCAAAGTAAAATTCCTATATCTGCTTCTTTTTTTACCACTTTATCACATACGGCAAAAGCAAAATCTGGGTAATCATCGGTTGGCGTGTTATTGGGACTACAATCTAATATGGTATAGTTCTTGCTTTCTAAATATTTTATTACTTCTTTTTTATGATCTTCTCCTCTGTGATCACTTGCGATTGCTATTTTCATTTGTTTTCTCTCCTTCTTTTTGCATTGCATCTATAAATCTTGGTAGTAAGCCAATCCCTTTACTTCGATGTGGTGGAAGTTGGTATAAATCATGTCCTGGAAATTCATTTCCTTCAATTATGTAAGGCCCTTTTTCTCCTAAGGAAACATCCCATCCAATGTATCCTATCTCTGGAATCTCTTTAGAAGCTTGGATAGTGAATCTTTTAATTCTAGGCCATTTAGGTATTTTAAACCATAGAATTGATTCATTTGTAACTGGATGTTTTTCGTATTGTTTTCCTTTTTTATCTATTGCTAGATAGTCTATAATTCCTGTTTCGATATTTATAGGAGCAACTAAACCTCCATGATTGAAGTTATCAACTATATTTCCGTCACTTCCTATTCGTAAAAAAGCAGCAACGATTTCTTGATTTAAAGTTACGATACGAATGGTATTAATGGAAGTTGGATATAGACTCGCTAATTCTTTACATTGTGTAGCTACTTCTTCTACTAAAAATCTTTTTGTTTCTACTAAATTAGTATATATTTCTTTGACATTTTTATTAGTTACCTTTACTATTTCTACACCTTTTCCACAGGACTCTGATAAAGGCTTTACAACTATTTTTTTATGCTTTTTGGTGAATGCTTTGAACTCATCAAAATTCGTTTCATTTACTTCCATCCACTCTCTTGCTAAATATTTATTAAATTTTTTATTGAAAGTCATTTTGTTTGAAAAGTATTTGAGGAAATCTGGATTATTATATTTTCTAACGATATCATTATTAATTCCTCTCGTTATTATTGTCTTTCTTTGTTCTTGATTTAAATTGTACATTTCAAATAGTTTATAATCCATATAACCAGCTTGGTACTTTATACCACAATTTATGATATCAATTAAAATACTTAGCTTATTCTTTTCTGTCTTATGATGTACAAAATTAATGGTATCAAACATTTGTTGATAATTCATGCCCTTTATTCTTTTAAACAAATAGCTTATTTTACTCATTATACCACCTGTTAATATTATAGCATATTTTAAGGTGTTTTTAATAGGATTGTATAAACTATTTTTCTCTACTACATAATGAACTTGTTGATAAAACAAGAGTTATACACAACAAAAAAAAGGAATTGTTTGTTTAGTCCTTATAGTCAGGATATTTTAAGGTAAGGCTTTGGATGTATTCCTCATCTAAGATTCTATTTTCTTGTAGATAGTTACGTAAGTCTTTATTTTCGTAAACGTTTCGCTCCTGCGTGCTGATTTCATATTCCATTTTTACAATTTTAAAGTATTCATACCACAAACGTAAGCGTAACTGCTGATATTCTGTTAATTTTTCAGGACAATATAAGACATGTATTCCATAAGAATTATGAAAAATCATATCTCCCAATTCAGCTAAACGATTTGCCCCTTTCAAAATATCTTGGTTTAGAAAGTAAGCTTGTGCTATTCCGTCATATGGAATCAATTCATTTTCCATAAAATCCAACATTATACGGTAATGAAATTTATCACTAGTAGAGTATAATCCCCTTTTAATTTTATCTTCAAAATGACGAGCATATTTATATGTATAATCCATTGTGATAAGACCGAATGTTTCTTCTAATTTTTTTGTTAAAAATTTTTGCATACTAACTCCCCTTTAAGGTATCTGCTATTATACCAATACTCTCTTTTTTATGCAACTTTTTCAATAAAAAAAGCTACTATTTTGTAGCTTCTGCGTCGTAATTAAATTTACGATTAAACTTTTCAACGGCTCCAGTTTTCTTTGCTTTTCCTTGTTTCCCTGTATAGAATGGATGACATTCACTACATACTTCAACACGAATTTCTTCTTTAGTTGATTTCGTCATAAATGTTGCTCCACAAGCACAAGTTACTTTGCATTCTTTTGTTTCTGGATGTATACCTGCTCTCAAATTAATTCTCCTTCCGCCATATCTAATCATAGATATAGTAATTTCTTCGTCTTAAGTATTATATCATAAGAATAGAACTATGCAAGTAGTAAATCTACTTCTTTTACATTTTACTTTAATTTAAAGAAGTGTTTTAGTTTTCCCACCATGAATACGATCGTATCACAATTCTTAGCAGCTATGTTCTTGCCAATTGCTTTGCATCCTACCGTTAGAGAAGAAATGACTGCAGTAATTAAGATTGTAATGAGAGTGCTTGGCAAAGAAAACTTTGTTCCTATAGCTAAAGTTAAAACCGCTCCTAAACTACCACTTACAATTCCGCATATATCCCCGATAACATCTTGACAGATGGAAGATACTTGGGTTGCATTTTTTAATAATGTAATAGCTTCTTTAGCTCCATTTATCTTCTTGGAGGCTTTTGCATGCAAAGAAGCTTCGTTACTTGTTAACACAGAAACACCTATCATATCAAAAAGAATTCCTATTCCTATCACTAAAAATAGTATAATGGTTACTATAATCATGTTAAAATTATCAGCAATTAGAGAAGATATCCCGCTAAATAAACTGGAAAATATAAAAGATAATAAAAAAACTTTATATATCCAGTTAACATTTTTATTCATATTAACTCTCCTTATAAAGTAATAAACTTCTGTATATGGTAATATTATAAATTAATTTTACGGCTTTGGTCGAGTTGATTTTCTCTATCTCCTACCATCGATTACTCTTTGGCGATTTCTCTTTAAAGGAAACAATCGAATGTTACCAGATTCGATTACTCGATTACCACTTAGTCCGCACTTCAAACTTTATAATATGTACACCCTAGAGAATTTCTCAAACACATAGTGATTATTCTTATTCGCTTTTGCAATTATGTTTTCAATTTCTATTCCACATACTCACTCACGACATGCACTTTTTTTACTATTGTTGCGCAATGAAAGGATTTTTGTTATATGCCATTATAACTCTTCCTTACATCTTAAATTATATGCCCACCCAAATCTGGGCGAATCAAGCAGACATACAAAGTGCTTAGAAGTACAATTGGTAGATTTTTAGCCCTACCTTCAAATAATTTTTGTGACTAGGATAATGCACCACAACTTGTAGCATTTTATCAAACATTTTTCTCGTTGTCAAATTTTGCTTTATAATTTTTTTCTTAAAATGAGGTCTACTTTTTCCATTGTTTCTTCTAGTGAAGAATTATTCTCTACTATTTCTATCATTGGTTTTTCTTTTATTTTTTCCAGAGCGAAATCTTCTTTATCAGCAAGAAATCTCCTGCATAATTCATCATATTTTGGAGTCTCCTCTTGATCTTCTCTTGCTAAGGCTCTATGAATTCTAGTTCTATCATCCGTTTGAATGAATATTGGAAGAATTTGTCCCTCCCCCCCAGGCAAGATATTTATCTAGTCCAATAAGGGTGTTTGATCCTATATAATTAGATTTTTGTAAATCTATTTCATCTTCTACTGTATAATAATACCATATTCCAAATCTTGTATCATATTCACGTATTTCGATTATTTTATTTTGCCTAATTAATTCGTCTTTTTCAGCAGTTGTATCAAAGAAATATTCTCTTCCATTTATTTCGCCTGCGCGCATAGGTCTTGTTGTGTGCATAATAATCTCTTTAAATGCATATTTATTCTCTTTTACAATTCTTCTAATAATTGTATCTTTCCCTGAGGCGGAAGGTCCTAAAAACAATACTACTTTTCCCATATAAACTCCCTATATTTTTATGTTAATCTTCTACAATTTCTATTTTTGCTCCTACGTTTGTTAACTTCTCTACTATATTTTCGTACCCTCTTAAAATGTGTTCTATTTCGATAATGGTTGTTGTTCCATTTGCACAAAGAGCTGCTAAGACAAGAGAGGCTCCTGCTCGTAAGTCAGTGGCAATGACCTCGCGACCTACTAACGAGGTTTTTCCTTTTATGATAGCCGTTCTCTCATTTACTTCTATATTGGCTCCCATTTTGTTTAAATAAGGAACATGTCCCATTCGATTTTCGTAAATAGTTTCTTCAAAAACAGAAGTTCCTCCAGCTTGAGTTAATAAAACACTCATCGTTTGTCCTAAATCAGTAACAAAGCCTGGAAATACTAAGGTTTTTACATTAACAGGTTTATAATTTTCTGGTTTTGAAACTATAATATCATTTTTCTCTATATTTAGAGAAACTCCCATTTCTTTTAATTTGGAAGTTAAAGCTGTAAGATGTTCTTCAATGATATCTTTTATTTTTAAATTATTTCCCATTAAAGCTCCAGCAATAAGATAAGTTCCCGCTTCTATACGGTCTGGAATTACTTCACAAGTACAGGATCCCAATCTTTCCACGCCGATAATTTTTATTTCACTTGTTCCTGCACCGCTTATTTTGGCTCCCATATTATTTAAAAGGGTGGCAACATTTACTATTTCTGGTTCTTTTGCTGCATTAGAAAGAATTGTTTCTCCCTCTGCTTTTACAGCAGCCAACATTAAATTAATTGTTGCTCCTACAGAAGCTTTATTAATATAGATTTTTGTTCCTTTTAACTTAGGGGCATCTATAATATATTTATCTTCTTCAATCGTGACAGTTGCTCCTAGTTTTTCAAAGCCTTCGATATGAAAGTTAATTGGTCTTGCGCCAATGTTACACCCGCCTGGGAAATACATTTCTACATGGTTGTATTTGCTTAGTAAAGCGCCCATAAAATAATAAGATGCTCTTAATTTTTGAGATAAATTTTTAGGAATCATCTTATTTTGGGCTTTAGTTGTATCTATCAGCATTTGTTCTTCTTTAAAATCTATACGACAATTTAATAGTTCCATTATATCTATTAAAGCGTAGGTGTCGGTTATTTCTGGAACGTTTGTTAATAAAACTTTTTCATCTGATAATATAGCAGCTGGTATTAAAGCTACTGTACTATTTTTTGCTCCACTAATTTTAATTTCTCCTGTTAATTCATGTTGCCCTTCAATTACTAATTTTTTCATATAAATCACTCTTTTACTTCTTTTCGTTTGTATCTACCTTACTATATAATTATCAGAATGTTTTGTCAATTCTATCTTATTTTACCAATTTAGATAGAGTTTCGCCAATAAAGGAAGTGTATTCTACATTTTCTTCCGCATTCTTATTATCTAATAAGCATAGAGGCGGATACATAACGCACCACCAATTATTACCCTTTGCTTCTCCAAGTTCAATTACTAAAGATTCGTAGTTTCCTTCTTCGTATATAACGCCGTCAAACTCTTTGGTTGGGAAATAATTAGTTCCATATTTTATATTATATTTTATGTTATATTTGTCCAATGTTTCTTTTATAGTGGATTCGTTCTCTTTGATGATTTGTCTTGTTTCTTCTGCTGACTTTGCATTTGCCACTAATTCAAATAAATTTGTTTCTAATTCTTTTTTTATGTTCATTTTTAATGCTTGATCTTGTGTTTCATTACTATTTGGAATAATTCTAAATCGAATCGTATCTTCTGGTAAATAGTTATTATTATCCTTAAAGAAGAAGGACAAAACTATCAAAACCAACACTATGTATATTATTTTTTTCATTTATTATCACCTATTTTTATATAGGGCAGATATTAAAAATTTTATTCACATAGGATAAAAACAAAACGATTTAGGTGTTGCATATCTTTTTCTAGAAGGACTTTTGCAGAAGGAAAATTTTCTTTTGCAATATGAACTACATCATCTCCCTGTTGGGCTCCAATTTCAAAAGCAAGAAGACATTTTTTATTAAGATATTCTTTAGCATTTTGGATAATTTTTTTATAAAAATATAATCCTTCTTCTTTTGCATACAAAGCAAGCGATGGCTCATTATTTCTTACTATATCCATAATTTCTTCTCCTTCTTTAATATAAGGAGGATTGCTGATTATGCAGTCATATTTTTTATGGACATTTGAAAATATGTCACTTTCTATCAGGTTGATTTCAACTTTATTTAATAGGGCGTTTTCTTTTGCTACCTCTAAAGCTTCTTTTGAAATATCTACAGCATCTACTTCACATGTAGGAAAAAAATTTTTTAGGGTAATGGGAATACAGCCACTGCCAGTTCCTATATCTAGTATAGAAAAAGAATCTTTAAACATTTTCTTTAAATAGTAAGTTGTTTTTTCTACTAATTCTTCTGTCTCACGGCGGGGAATCAAAACATTTTTATTTACTTTTATTCTATTTCCGTAAAAATTGACATCCCCTACGATATATTGGACAGGTTCTCCCTTCTCTAGACGCTTTATAGCACTTTGTAAATCTTTTTCTTTTGGGAGATATTTTTCTAGGTATTCTAATTCATTCATAAAATCCTCTTCTTAAAAAAAGAGATTATTCTCCTTTTAACTTTCTTGCTAAATCTTCGTTAATTAGTGCCTCTATTATATCATCTAAAGCACCATCCATTACTCTATCTAAAGAATTAGTCGTATAACCGATACGATGGTCCGTTACTCTGTTTTGTGGATAGTTGTATGTTCTTATTTTTTCAGAGCGGTCTCCAGTACCAATTCTACTTCTTCTTTCACTTCCTACCTCTGCATCTAATCTTTCTTGTTCTTTTTGGTAAAGTCTAGCTTTTAATACTTCCATTGCTTGCGCTTTATTTTGAATTTGACTACGCTCATTTTGGCAAGTTACAACAGTATTAGTTGGTAAATGAGTGATTCTTACTGCTGAAGGGGTTGTATTAACTCCTTGTCCACCATGACCACTTGCACAATAGGTGTCTATTCTTAAATCATTTGGATTGATTTCAATATCTACATCTTCTACTTCAGGCATGATAAGAACAGTAGCGGTAGAGGTTTGAATACGACCATTTGCCTCCGTTACAGGGATTCTTTGTACACGATGAGAACCCGACTCATATTTTAGCTTTGAATAGACATTTTCTCCTTTTACTTTGGTTTCTATTCTTGTATAGCCTCCAGCTGCTCCTACTTCGGAGTCAATTATTTCAATTTTCCAACCGTTTTTATCAGCATATCTTGAATACATGCGGAACAAGTCTCCTGCAAAAATGTTTGCTTCATCTCCACCAGCTGCTCCTCTTATTTCCATGATGATATCTTTATCATCATTTTCATCTTTTGGAATCAATAAAATCTCTAATTCTTTTATAAGGTTTTCTTTCTTGGCATTTCCTTCTTCTATTTCTAATTTAGCCATTTCGCCCATTTCTGCATCGTTTATTAACTCTTGAGCTTCTTTGATATTACTAATAATCTGTTTATACTCCTTATATTTAAGATAGGTTTCTTCTAAGTCTTTTTGTTCTTTAGATAATTTCTTTAATTGATTATAATTCCCTAGTATTTCTGGTTTTGTTAGTTCACTCGTTAATTCTTCATACTTTGATTCTATTGCGTCTAATCTTTCAAACATATCCTTCTCCGCCTTTCGTTAGCTATTATATCATATTCTTTTTAATAGTAAAAAACAAATGGCTATACTATTCCATTTGCTTCCTCCTCTTCATCAATAATAACTAAATCTTTTAAATCATCGTCACTATCAATATCATCAGTTTCTTCTTCCTCTGAATATATATCTTTTTCTTCTTCTGTATCATCTTCTAATAAAGATTCATCCTCTTCCATTAGTTCTTCTTCCTCTTCTTCATCAGTATCTATTACAACTTTTATTGCATGTTTCTTTTTTAAATCCCATAGTCCATTTTCTAACATAATGAATCTTTGGTCTGTAGATAATACTTCAAAGAAAGCAGGTAGCTTCTCAACGAATTCATTTTCACTTAATCCAAGTAAATCACATACTTGTTTAAATAATTCATTTATTTTCATTTGTTTATTTGATTCTGTTAAAACCATTTGAGCAATATCATCATAAGACATAGCTTCTAGTTCTGTTTTTGATAATTCTTTTAATGTCATCTTAATAACCTCCAAATAATTCACTAGACACCATTATACATAAATTTCAAAATATAACAATACTAATTTTATAATTTTTTTATTTTTTGTGCTACATTCTTTCTGGCACTTCTATACCTAGTATATTCAATAGTTTTAAATTGTTATCAAAAATTATTTTTGTAAGTGTTAACCAAGATGTTAAAAGGCTTGCATCTTCTTCAGTAAGGATTCTATTTTGTGCATAAAAATTATTGTACGTATTAGTAATTTTATATAAATATTCTGCTATATCATTTAAGGATTTCGTATTCAAAGATTTTAATAAGACATTTCTTAAGCTTAAGGAAGTTATCATTATATCTCTGTCTGTTTTATCTTTTATTTTGGTTATCTTTTCGTAAGATATCCCTGCTTCTTCTGCTTTTTGTAATAAAGATTTCATACGAATTGTAGAATACAATAAATAGGGTCCTGTCTTGCCTTGCATATCACTAAATTTTATTGGATCAAAGTTATAATCTGTTAAACGAAAAGGAATTAAATCTGCATATTTTACAGTAGCTATAGCTACTTTCTCAGCAATATTATCTCTTTCTTCCCCTGTAATGTTAGGTAATATTTTCTTTTCACATTCTTCTTTTGTCATATCAAGTAATGTTTCTAATTTCATGACACCCCCGTCTCTTGTTTTAAAAGGTTTGCCATCACTCCCATTCATGGTTCCAAAAGGAATATATTCTAATTTTGTTTTACTTGTTACGATTGCGCTTTTCTTAGCGGCTCTAAAAACTTGTTCAAAATGCAAACTTTGTCTTGTATCAGCTAAATACCATATTTCATCAGGATTAAATAATTTCATACGTTCCCAAAGACATGCTAAATCTGTACTTTCATAAGAGGCAGTTCCATTGGATTTGATTAAAAGTAAAGGAGGAATTTCATGGTCATCATCCTCTTCTTTTACATGGATAATCTGTGCTCCATCGCTTTCTTCTATTAAGTTTTTCTCTTTTAAGTAGGTAAATAATTCGTCAAAATATTTACTTCCGTCTGATTCTCCTTCCCATATTTCGAAAGTCGTATTTAAGCGATTATAAATTCTTTTGATGTCTTTTTTTGAGACGTTCATAATATGGTTCCATAAAGCAATTAAGCCTTTTTCTCCTTCTTGCAGTCTAGAGGTCATTAGACGAGCTTCTTCCATATAAGATTCATCTTCCTTAGCTTTATTACTAGCAAAGGGGTATAGTTCCATTAAGTCATCATTTGTTACTGGAGAAATGTTTGGGTATTCCCCTTCATAGTTAGAATCAAAATAAGGAAGGTTTGGATTTCGTTTTTGGATTTCTAACATGACTAACCCAATAGGTCTTCCGTAGTCACCTAAATGCGCGTCTGCCATAGTTTTATGTCCCATAGATCTAGCTAGCCTTTTTAAAGATTCCCCAATATTTGCACTTCTTAAATGACCCACGTGTAATGCTTTCGCGACATTCGCTCCGCCGTAGTCCATATAAATGGTTTTAGGGTTTTCATTATGGTAATTTATATCTATATTTTCTTTTAACTCATTCATATAATTTATTAATGCGTCATCACTAAACGTAATATTAATGAAACCAGGTCCGGCAATATTACTATCTTTATAACGATTTGTCTCTTTTATTTTTTCAACAATTTTTGTTGCTACTTCTCTTGGATTTTGCCCATATAGTTTTCCTATTTGCATAGCTCCATTATATTGGTAATCGCCAAATTCAGGACGAGCAGAACTATTTAATACTACCTCTTCTACTTCGTACCCACAAGACTTAATTATCCCTTTTAAAAATTGTTCTTCTCTTTCAATAAAACTAAGCATAGTATTCCTCTTTTCTTTCTATTTCTACTCGTATAAGCTCTTCTTCTGTTTCTATTTTATATATTATCGTTATTTTGTTTTGATCCTTCTTATAAGAAGTTTTTTTCTCGACATTTATATCAAAAAGAGTATTGTTTTCTTTTAATAAGTATGTACAAGTATTTGTTCTAAAGTCAATTTTAAATTGATACTCTTTATTTTCGCGAATAAATTCTTTTTTTGAAACACTTGTTTTGACATCTTCAATAAAAAATAATATCGTATCTTCTTTTTCTAATGCTTTTATCTCTTTGTATTCTTTTATTAATTGGTCATTTTTATATAACTTTAAATCAATAATCGTTGTCATAAAAGCGTTATTCCTCTCTTTTCTTTGTGATTATAACATAATATAAGTATATTTGCACTTTTTATTTTCATAATAATAAAGGGTGTTCTTATGAAGGTTTTTAAAAGAGTATTTAAATTAATTCGTTTCTTTTTAGTTCTTGCTATTTTAGCGATTGGAGGATTATATGCATATGCCTATTTTTCGCCAGTTTTAGATATTAAAAATGCGAATCAATTTTATATATATGATGATCAAGAAGATTTAATCTATCAAGGTTCTGGAAATAATGAATGGGTTTCTTTAGACGATATTTCTCCTTTTTTAGTAGAGGCAATATTAAGCACAGAAGATAAAAATTTTTATAAACACAATGGATTTGATTACTTAAGAATTGCAAAGGCGATGGTTACTAACTTAAAAGAAGGAAGAATAGTGCAAGGGGCTTCTACTATTAGTCAACAATATATTAAAAATATGTATTTAGATTTTGATAAAAAATGGAGTCGTAAGATTGAAGAAGCACTGCTTACTTTACGATTAGAAGTTCATTATACTAAGGATGAAATATTAGAAGGTTATTTAAATACAATTAATTTTGGACAAGGGAATTATGGAATAGAAAATGCTAGTCAGTATTATTTTAATAAAAATGCTATTGATTTATCTTTAGAAGAAGCAACTATATTAGCTGCCATTCCAAAAGCTCCTAATAATTATAATCCCATTTCGAATTATGATGCCTCCATTAAAAGAGCAAAATTGATTGCTTCCTCGATGCTTAAGAATGAATATATTACAGAAGTAGAATATAATGATTTATTTTTAAATACGATAGAAATTTATGGGCAAAAGGATGAAAATGATTTAAAAATGCTTATGTATTATCAAGATGCTGTATATAAAGAGTTAGAATCTTTAGATGAAATACCTGATTCTTTAATAGAGTCTGGAGGAATAAAGATATTTACTTCTTTAAATAGAAAAGCACAGACTAGTTTGGAAAAAAATATTTTAACAAATATGAGTGGTTCTGATATGCAAGTGGCTAGTGTGATTATTTCTCCTAAAACAGGAAGCGTTATGGCTTTAACTGGAGGGATGGATTATGCGAAGAGTCAATATAATCGTGCTATAAGTTCAAAAAGACAAGTAGGTTCTTCTATTAAACCCATTTTATATTATGCCGCCTTAGAAAATGGAATGGTTTCCTCTTCGACGTTCTTGTCAGAACCAACTACTTTTATGTTTTCTTCTAATCAGTCATATTCTCCTTCAAATTATAATAGTAAATATGCAAATAAAAATATTACAATGGCTGCTGCTCTTTCCTATTCTGATAATATTTATGCTGTGAAAACGCATTTGTTTTTAGGAGAGGAAACTTTAGTTAATACCGCACATCGTATGGGAATTAAGGAAGATATGGATGCTATCCCTTCTTTGGCATTAGGAACAAGTTCTTTAAATATGTTAGACTTTGCTACTGCTTATACAACTCTTGCAAGTGGAGGGATAAAAAGAGAATTAACTTTCATTGATCGTGTAGAAGATTTAAATGGAAATGTCTTATATGAAAAGAAAGAGAAAGATGCTTATGTATTAAATGCTGCTTATACGTATATTTTAAATGAATTAATGACTTCTACTTATAGCTCAGCTTTTATTGATTATAATACCCCTACTGTTATGAGTATCGCTTCTAAGATACCGGGAAAATTTGCAGTAAAAACAGGTTCTTCTGGAACAGATTGCTGGATGGTCGGCTATAATCCTGAGGTATTAATGCTTGTATGGAATGGATATGATGATAATACAGAATTGGTTGTTAAAGATGGAACTATTTCTAAAAATATTTGGGTGGATACAATTAATGATTTGGATTTAAATTTAGAATGGTATGATATGCCTAGTAATGTAGTTGGTGTGCCTTTAGATGCTATTACAGGAGAAGAGACAACAGATTCTAATAAAATGAATATGTTTTACTACATATCAGGAAGTGAATATAATAATAAAGATGCAGAATTTGTATATAAAGAAAAGACAACTGGGAATTAGTTGTCTTTCTTTTTTCAAGCTATTACCATTTTAAATAATATGTTGCTTGCGCAGTTGACATAGAATCATATGATTCTACTATTTGAGGAGAAGCACTTATTGAAATATCCATGCTTATACTTATTCCAAACGAAAAATTTGGATTAACAGTTTGTTGTGCATGTTTATAATTTCCGTAAGCGTTTATAACATACAAAGTTGTTGAGGTACGCTTTTGAACATCAAAATACATCGAAGTAGACATAGACTTTGCATATTTAGTAAGTGTATTTTCAAACAATTTAAATTTTGCTGCGGCTCCATAACTGGATTTTGACCATGTTGGACTTGTATTTATATCTAAAACACAGGCTTGTTGGGTTGAATCTTCTACATCTGGAATATTAGAAAAATGGTAAGAATCTGGAATAATGGATAAATCATTTTCTATACCAATGCTAATAATATCATAGCTTCTAGTTTTAGGTAATTTTCTCCAGGAAAGGTCATTTTTGTATCTATAGTAATTATTTACCTTTTAAATCGTTGTTACCATTCTCTTATATTCAGTTACAACTTCAGCTTGTGTAGATACATCTTCTTTAAAACTATAATATTCTTCTTTAGATATTTCGGTAGTTTTAGACAATAAATTTTTATTTAAAGAATTCAAATTAAATTCGGTAGCACCAAAAGTTTCTGTTTTATAATACTTTACAACTTGTGATACTATTTCTCCTTTTAAATCCTTGTTACTTTCAAATTCATCTTCTTGCATTGTTTTTATTTGTTCTTCCGTAAATCCAAGTCCAAAAAGATTATTTATATTATCCTTTGTCATTTCTATGTTAAAATGGTTAATATAATAGCCTTTTTCATTAAATTCTAGTGCTTTAACATGTCCAATTGTTAATAGCATTATTATAAATATTATAAAAAAATAAAATTTTTTGTTTTTCATTAAAAATTCTCCTTTAAATACAATAATTAGATTTAGTTTTATGTACTTTTTTTATTCTTGAATATTTTTTTAATTATTAAAAAATTATGATAGTATTCATTATTCTTTTTGAAAAATAAGAGAAATTGTTTCCATGCCTCCAATAGACCTAATTATGTTTGGAACATATCCACTAAATGTCCATCCTTCTTCTAACATTTCTGCTATAATATTATCTACACAAGAAAAGTCATACTTAATTCCTCTAAATAATGCCCATCCTTCTGCGTGGGCTTTTACCTTAATTATTTTTATTTTTTTCAAAATGAACCTCCTATTATTTTAAAATGTTTTTTTGAACTTTTTAAGTTTTATTAGCTTATAATTAAGATTAGTTAACAGGAGTTTTTATTAAGTTCTTCTATTTTTTTGATATTAACACCCCAATTCTATTTCAATATCATTTTTGACTAGAGCTGTTAAGATTTAAAAGCTCTAAGTCAATAGTAAATCCACATTATCAAAAAGTCACTCTACTTTTAGTAGAATTTAAAAAAAGAAATATGAAAAAGGAGAAAAATAGTAGAATTTTATTATACTTGCAAAATAATTACTGCTGTCTTATTTCAAAGTTTTGTTTTAGGTAATTTAAGTATTTTATATAGTATGATTTGAAGTTTTCTTTATTCTCCATTGGATTATAATCTCCTTCTAAAGGAATCTTTTCTGTTATCTTTTGTTCCTTTGCAGTTAAAAAATAGAGAGCCTGATTAAACTTTAAAGAACATGATAGTACTTCTATTTTGTTATTTGTTGCTTTCTTTATAATAAAACTATCTAGTTCATTATATACGATTATGACATCTCCTTCTTGTTTTGCAAAGCCATTTTCATTGTAAGAAAAACCTTCTTTTATTAAAAATTCGATAAATTCCTTATTTTCTGTAACATCTGTTTCTATTGTTGCGGGTTCCTGTTTAGGAATAAATAAATCCTCATTTTTGTATTCCTCTTCTATTTGTAGCTCGATTCTTTCTCTTTTTGTACCTTTATACCATATTTCGATGTAGATTTTGGAAGTAACTACTTTTTCTAGATCAATTTCCTTATACCCTTTAGGAATAGCAAAATAATAGCTTTCATTAGCACCACTGAGTATTAAGTTTTCTTTTTCTGTTTCGGTATCATAATAAAACAATTTAATATGGTCAATAGGAATTCCTTCTTTGGCTTCCACACCTGAAAAATGAAAAATGTTTTTATCATTTGTTAAGAGAATTGAACTCGTTTTTACGGCAAAGGTTTCATTTTCTCCGTGTAAGATATAGCTTCTTATTTTTCCTTTTATAAAATAAGTATAAAAAGAAAAGCAACTTAGAAAAATTACTAAAGAAGTCAATAAAATAGTTATGATAATAGCTAAAGTTAATTTTTTATAATTTTTCTTATAAATCGTTGTCATATTATTATTTATTTTATTTGCATTTTGTTCTGTTTTTCTTTCTCCATATAAAAGCTCTAATTCGGAAACATCAAAAAGTTCAGATAACTTTTCTAATGTGCTGGGATTATGGGGAAAAGCAATTCCTCTTTCCCATTTTGAAATCGCCTTACTACTATAATGCAATATTTCTCCTAGTTCATGCTGTGTCATCTTTTTAGACAATCTTAGTTCTCTTAAAAATTTTCCTCTTTTCTCTTCCTCCATAAAAACTCACCTTTTCTTATTTTAACACACAAACTTCTAATTGTAATTCTTGTTCTTCCCTTTTTAATTTGTTTTCTTATTAAGAAAAAGCGATAGAAGTTGGTATCTATCGCCTATTTATATAAGTTTATTCTTTTACTGTAGTTTTAAATTGTTTTACAATTCTTTCACTTACTGCTTTTTCTAGATTTTCATATTTTCCTGTTTTATTATTTTTGATTGTTATACTGAGCGAATCTATACTAAAAGTATTATAATCAAGATTTACTTCTCTTAAGCCGTATTCATAAGCTTCGATAGTATATTCATTTTTATTATGAAAATCATCACTTCTATTCATGTAAACTAAATAGTTTTTTCCTCTTTCAATATCAATGTCTCCTTTGGACATATTTTTTATATAAGTAGTAAATTTTTTTTCATCAGTAAAGGATTGAGCAAATTTTTCTCTAGCTGAAGGAGGAAGCGATTTTTCGTATTCAGCATAAGAAACCGTTCCTCCTAAACGTAAGAAAGAAATATGTTCACTTGCAAAATTTCCTTTTAATACTTTTAGTATGGTCGCCTCGCCAGGAGTATATGGCATTATATATTCGTCTATATTTTCTTTATAGGTAGTTGCTGGGTATAGTTTATCTACATGAATAAGTGCAATAAATTCATGCCCGTTATACATTTCTTCTAAATCATTTAAATCTATTGCGTAACTGGCGCTATATTCTAAAGAATAAATGTTATTTTCATATTGCTTTTCTTCCTTTTTAACATTCTCTTCTCTATGAAATTGTTTTTTCGTTAATAGGATTCCTCCTGTAATAGTAACTATAAATAAAATAATTATTACAGCTTTTTTCATTAATACACCTCTTTTTGCATTTCTCTTCTTTGTTTTATACATTTTTTATTTAATCTTTTTCAATTTAAATATCTATAATCATTTTAGTATAAATTTTAAAAAATTGCACTCTACTTTTAGTAGAATTCAAAAATTTTAACATTCTATGCTTTTATTACAAGAGTTTTCTCGTGTGCATATCATAGTGAAAACAACTTCTACAAAAAAAACAAAAATACTTATTTGCATAAAACTTTTTATAGTCATCCATTCTATATTTATATAAAAAATAGAATTTATAATAAAGGTTAATAAATCACAAATTACAAAAGAAATAAGAAATGCTATTCCATCTAAAACGAATAAATTTCTTAAGCTATTTATTCTACTTTGTCGTTTATTAAATCCTATTTCTTTTAATAATAAAATATCTTTTTCTTCATCCGTAACTAAATCTTTTATAACAAATATTACTAAAACAAAAAAAATGATTAATGAGATAATATCTACTATATTAAACATAGATACCATATTATTAAGATAGATTTCTTTATTAGATTCATCTACTTCTTTATATTTTTCTGGGTGTTCTAGGCTATAGAAATCATTTTTTAATTCTGTCCAATTATTTTGTATTTCTGTTAAATCTTTATAGCTCATAGTATTTATCTCATATATATAATTTTCGTTATTAGGTAATAACTCGTTATATATATTATCTGATATACAAATATAATTAAAAGTTTTTGCATCTAAGAAGTCATTTACAATTAATTTAAGTTCTTCGTTATTAAATTTAAAAATTATTTCTTTATTTATAAAGTTATCTTTATAATTTGCTTCATAATCTTTTTCATCTAATGCAAGAATTACTTGGTTATTACTTAAATTTTTATTACAAGACGAGGCAGTAAAAGCTAAAATGGTGTCATTGTAAGTCAGTCTATTCCATACTATTTTTGTTGTGTCAATTGGTTCCGCATATTCGACAGCAGTCCCATTTATTTTAAGAGGTGGGCTATAAATAATATCATTATCAAGCCCTATATCAAAAGTTAATGCTCTCCGATAAGAAGTTATTCCTTTTTCTTTTTTTATTCGATTTTCTTGATCTGTCCTAGCAAAAGCAAGAAATGAAGTATGTTTATATTTAAACTCATCAAATAGTTCTTTAGTATACAAACTAAAACCCTTTAGTAAAAAAAGAACAACAAATAATAGACTCAGTATACGTATATATAATTTTGTTTTCTTTTTTCGGAGAAAACCTTTTAATAAAATCATAACTACTCCTCCTTTAATATATTGGAAATAGTTTTTTCTAAACTCTTCCTTATTATAAAAATTTGCATAATTATAGAAATTAAAATGACTATAAGAGCCAAAATGAATAAAAGGCCTTTATGATTTGTCACTTTAAATCCTATATACGTTAGAAATATTAACAAACTTTTTTCTAATATTAAAAATATTATAGAAACAAAAAATAAACTGATAATAATACTAATTAATAAAAGTGTAAGATTTCCCATTAACTCTCTTAATATTACTTGTTTCTTATTGTATCCGCAAGCTCTTAAAATGCCCATGTATTTTGCTTCACTTTTTATTTTCTTATTTAAATAATTTCTTAATATTAAAAGAATGGCACCAATAATGAGTACGAAAAAAGTATTTGATAAAATTGTTAAAGTTGTTACTACTTCTTTATCAATTGTGGCATTTGTTTCTGTGTCGACCATATATCCTAACTCTTGTAATATACGCATAGTTTTTTCAACATTTTCTTCTTTATCAACCACAACATGTAAAAAAGAAAAAGGATGCGTATCATCCATCGGTGGATTTAAGCTATCTTGTAATTCTATCATATCATTTGGAGTAATATAACACTGATTATTAAAGTTCATTACGAGAGTACTGTCATATAACCCAACTATTTTGAATTTTTTAATTAATTCTTTTTCTTCTTCTACTACTTTATTATCTACTATCTTTCTGATAGACTGAAGATAAAAAACTTTGAATTCCTGGTTTAAAGATTGTTCTGGTTTTACTATTCTATTTTCATCAATTTTAAGAGAACCAATACTAGAGTCAGGATAAAAATCTATAGGGCAGATCATTTCTCCTGATTTCACTTCTTCTATTGATTTACCAACAAGGGATTTTGGAGTTATATTTTGTGTGCCATATAACAAGTCTATACTTCCATCTAAGTTGTTGATATTTAAATCCGTTTTTGCAGAAAAACTTTTATAATTTGCGCCATATACTTCTGTAACGTTTTTTATTTCTTTTATTTCATTTATACTTTCTATAGGAGTTTTTTCGATGTAAACTGTAAATGTTCTAAAACCAATATTTTTATTGATTGCATAGTCAAAATAACCGTGAAAATTTTTAATGAAAATTATATCTAAAAATAATAAAAGAAAAAGAAAAGAAAATATTAAAATTAAAAGAAAACTTTTTTTATTTCTTTTTATATATTTTAAAGAATCATCTACATACTCCTTTATCATCTTTGTCCCTCTGTTAATATCCCATTTTCTAAAATAAGGGAGATATCAGCATATTCTAGAATCTCTTCACTATGACTTACTACAATAACACATTTTCCTTTATAAGCAAGATTTTTTAAAAATTTGAAAATGATTTTTTCGTTTTCGGCATCTAAATTACCAGTTGGTTCATCAGCAATTATAATATCTGGATCATTTGCCAAAGCTCTTGCTATAGCAATACGTTGTTGCTCTCCTCCTGATAATTCTTTTGGAAAATGATTTGCTCTTTCTTCAAGACCGAATTCTTTTAATAACTTATTTGCTATTTTATTTCTATCAGTCTTGTTTATCTCTTTATTTATTATCATTGGAACAATTATATTTTCTGATGCTTTTAAATAAGGATTTAAATTATAGTCTTGAAAAATAAAACCAATATGTTTCATTCGATAAAGGGATGCTTCTTTATCCTTTAAATTAGTTATACTTTTATCAAAGAGATAATATTCTCCTGAAGATGGATTATCCATTAATCCAAGAATTTTTATCAAAGTTGTCTTACCACTACCACTATGTCCTTTAATTGCATATAATTTTCCTTTTTCAAAAACATAATTAATATTTTTTAGCACTTCTATTTTTTCATTTATAGTTTCATAGTTCTTTTTTAGATATTTTAATTCAATTAGCTTATTATTCATTTTTACAACTCCTTTATTTAGCATTTTTAACATTATTATAGACACAAGTTTTATAAATTCTTGTGTCTATATTATTAATTGGCATTAAATGTTGCATCAAAACTAGTATTTCCAGTCCAATTTTGCCATTGAACTTTAGTCTTATTTGAATCTGAATTAAATACAAATTTTGCTGTTGATGATGTTGTTGTGGTTGGATATACTGGTATTATCATTTCTTTTTCTGATGAAACAATTCCTAAAGTATATCTTTTAGCTGTGGTTTTAACTCTTATTCCACCTTCTGCATTAGTTCCACTAACATTTTTAACATTTGTCATATTTGCTAAAAATGTTGAATTTAATTTTGCTTCTCCTTCTATTGTATTTCTTTTTGTGTAAATATTAGAAATTACCTCGTTAGTTAAAGAACCTGTTTTTCTAATAGTATTGTCTAAAGCACTAACAAATCCAACTGCTATAAATAATGTTAGAAATGCTACTAATATTTTTGATTTCTTTTTCATTTTTTTCCTCCTTTCCTTTCATATTTTAAAAACTGCAATATGATTACTACAATTTTTAATAAATTATAGAAATTCAAATTACTTGAATTTCTAAGCACATATTAATACAAAAGTTTTCAAATTACACTCTACTTTTGGTAGAATTTGGAAAAAAGAAGAAAAATAAAGGAGAAAAATAGTAGAATTTTGTTTTTTTCCCAAAAAAAAGACAATTTTGTTTGCTTAATTGTCTTTGTTTATTTTTATATTAATTTGGTAATTTGAATCAAAATCAATTTCTTCAACATTGATAAAGAAACCTTTATTTCCTAAATCTTTAATACAATTTCGGATGGAATTAATAGCTCCTTTTAATCCTTGTTCTTCCTCTTTATTTTTTGGTTCTTCAATCTCTTTTTCTAAGTTTGCAACAGCATCCATTGGGTCGATTGTTTTTTCTTGCTCTTTTGGAGAAAAAGTATCTACTGGTTCTGTAACTGGTGTAAAGAACTTATTTGTAGGGTTTCTATCAAAGTCTGTATTAAGTGGTGTATTTGTAAAAGTATTTTCTGTTGCTTTTGTTTCTTTTGCTTCTTCTGTCTCGCCTTTTTTCTCTGCTACTGGAGCATCAAATATTTCAAAAATAGCTTTTTCTTTATTGTCTTCCTCTTTTAGATAAGTTTCTTCTTTAGGTGATGATAAAGAATTAAAATCAAAGAATTTGTTTCCTGAAAACAAGTCTTTTGAAAGGAAATCATCCTCTACTCTTTTTTGTTCCTTATTACTTTGCTCACCTCTTAATGGTTCTAGTGTATCTAATGTTTCTGGTTCTGCTATGGCATTTTCAATCGTTTGATTTAATTCTTTTAATTTTTTTAATTCTATGTCTAACTCTCGTACTGTAAGTCTTTCGTTAATAATTCGATGTAACCATTCTTTTTGGGCATTTTTATCTTCTAAAGATAATAGCGTTCTAGCATGTCTTTCGGAGATTTTTTCATCTAATAATGCTTGTTGTACTTCTTCATCTAAATTTAATAAACGTAATTTATTTGCTATCGCTGGTTGTGATAATCCCATTCTTTTTGCTAGTTGTTCTTGCGTTAAATAGCCTTTATCTAATAAGCTTTTATAAGATCTTGCTTCTTCAATGGCTGTTAGGTCTCTTCTTTGGACATTTTCTACTAAAGCTACTTCAGCAGAACGATTATCATCTATATTAGCAATAACAGCTGGAACCGTTGTTAATCCTGCCATAACAGCTGCTTTATATCTTCTTTCTCCTGCTATGATTTCATATTTATCTCCTAATTTTCTTAGGACAAGTGGCTGAATAATACCGTGTTCTTTAATAGAATCCGATAATTCTTTTAATCCTTGTTCATCAAAATTTAGCCTTGGTTGAAATCTATTTGGTATAATGTCTTCAATATGTACTTGAAGAACTCCTGATTCTAGATTCATATGATCAGCCCCTTTTTTATACTTACCTATTATTTATAATACCCTATTTCTCACTTTATTTCAATGGGCTTTTTCGTATTTTTTCGAATCTTCTTGGATAAATGTCTAGTGTTCTTTTTACTTTCTTTATCTTTATGATATTTCTTTCGCTCTCTTCGATAGGAAGTTTAAATTTTATTCTATTTTCTATTTCTCCGCCTAAAATTTGAATGGCTTTTTTGGCATCTTCTATTTCTTCCTCATTTGCTCCTTTAAGGGCGATGAAATATCCTTCTTTTTTAGTAAAAGGAAGACATAACTCAGAAAGAATAGACATATTACTTACTGCTCTTCCTGTTACTAAGTCAAAAGTTTCTCGGTGGTCTTTAACAAAATCTTCAGCTCTTCCATGAACGAGATGAACTCCTTTGATTCCTAATTTTTTTATTAAATCCTTTAAGAAGTTAATTTTTTTGTTATTAGAATCTAAAAGTGTTACTTCTAAGTTGGGAAATACTATTTTTAAGACTAAACCTGGAAAACCTGCCCCTGAACCTATATCTATTACAGTATTTACATTTTTTAAATCAATCGCTTTTACTAGAGTCAGAGAATCATAGAAATGTTTTAAATAGACTTGCTCTTCTTCTTTTATAGCTGTTAAATTTGTATGCATATTTACTTCTAAAAGATAATTACAGTATACCTCTAGGGCACTTAGTTGTTCTTCTTTTAATGTAATTCCTAACTTTTCTAACTCTTTACAAAATGTTTCTTTATTCATCTTTACCATATTCCTTTTTTAAATAAACAGAAAGAATGGAAATATCTGCTGGGTTTACTCCACTAATACGAATGGCTTGCGCAATAGTAGTTGGTCTTACTTCCTTTAGTTTTTGTCTTGCTTCTGAAGCAATATTTTTTACTAAATCGTAATCTATGTCAGCAGGTATTTTTTTCTTTTCTAGTTTTATTAATTTTTCTGCTTCTTTATAGGCCTTATTTATATAACCTTCATATTTTAAGTTAATGCTTACTTGTTCTTTTATTTCTTCTGTAAAAGGAATTTCTATTAATTGACTTAAAAAATCCATCGTTATTTCTGGTCTTTTAATTAATTGTTCTAAACTTAAAGAAGCGGCTGGTACTGCTATATTATTTTTTAAGAATATTTCTTTTCTTTCGGGAGTTATCTTTAATTTTGTTTCTTTCATGTACTCTTGTAGTTCTTTTATTTGAGTGTCTTTGGTACGAAGTTTCGTAATTTGTTCCTCATTTATCGTTCCTATTTGATAACCATATTCACGGAGGCGTAAGTCCGCATTGTCATGTCTTAGGAGAAGACGAAATTCGGCTCTACTTGTTAATAAACGATAAGGATCTCTAATTCCTTTTGTAATTAAATCATCAATTAAAACGCCAATATATGCTTCTGATCGTTTTAAAATAAGAGGTTCTTTTCCTTCTAGTTTTAAGCTTGCGTTTATTCCTGCCATTAGCCCTTGACATGCAGCTTCTTCATAACCACTTGTTCCATTAATTTGTCCTGCCGTAAATAAATTTTTTAGTACTTTAGTTTCTAAGCTTGCATTTAACTGCGTTGGATAGATGGCATCATATTCAATGGCATAGCCATATTTTACTATTTTGGCATTTTCTAAGCCAGGTAGGCTATGAACCATTTTCTCTTGGACCTCAGGTGGCATTGAAGTAGAAAAACCTTGTAAATAGATATCATCATAATATCTACTTTCTGGTTCTAAGAACAATTGATGTCTTTCTTTATCAGCAAATCTTACTACTTTGTCTTCAATGGAAGGACAATATCTTGGTCCTACCCCTTTAATATCATCTAATGCTCCATACATACTAGATTTGTTTAAGTTTTCTCTTATAATTTTATGTGTTTCTTCTGTCGTATAGGTTAGATAACATGGTTCTTGTTCTTCTATTTTATAACAAGGTTCTAAATCATAACTAAAAGTTAAATATTTATTATCACCTGGCTCTAGCTTGGTTTTTGAAAAATCGATTGTCTTTCGATCTAATCTTTGAGGAGTTCCTGTTTTTAAACGAATAATTTGGAATCCATATCTTTTTAAATTATCGCTTAAATAGTTAGATGGTAATTCATCATGAGGACCTTTTCTTGTACGAGTATTTCCTACAAGAATATCTGCTTTTAAGTATGTTCCAGTTGTTAAAATAACTATTTTAGAAGAAATTTCTGTTCCATCTTCTAGAATAACTCCTTTTACAACTCCTTCTTCTACCATTAAATCTTCTACCATGGCTTCTTTTATTTCTAAAAAGGAAAGACTATTTAGTTCTTTTAACATTTCTTTTGGATAAGCTATTTTATCTCCTTGGGCTCTTAAAGATTGAACAGCTGGTCCTTTTGCACTATTTAACATCTTTATTTGTAAATGGGTTTTATCAGCAATACGTCCCATGATTCCGCCTAAAGCATCAATTTCTCTTACTACTATGCCTTTAGCGCTTCCCCCAATATGAGGATTACATGGCATATCGGCTATATTTTTTATATTTCCCGTAATTAAAAGGGTCTTATGATTTTTGATGGCACATGCATGAGCTGCTTCACAACCAGCATGTCCTCCCCCTACTACTATAATTTCGTACATATAATAACTCCTTTATTTCCCAAGACAGAATCGACTAAACATTTCATCTAATAATTCTTCTTCGTATGTAGAACCATTTATTTTTCCTAATTCTTCCCAGATTACTTTTATATCCATTTCAATCATGTCAATTGGTAGATTATTTTGGATGGATTCTTCTACTTCTTCTATTTTTGTTAAAGCATTTTCTAAGATACTTATACTTCTAGCACTACTTAGATATGTCGGATCTTTTTCTTCTATTTCTGTCATATTAAATAGGTCTACTATTTTTTGTTTTAGTTCTTCAATTCCTTCTTTATTTACTATACTCATTTTTACTAATCTATCTTGTTCTATTTTTATATGATTTAAATCTACTTTACTAGGTAAATCTATTTTATTTAAAATAATGATGTAATTTTTATTTCCCAAAGATTGTAATAATTTTTCTATTTCTTTTGTTATTTCTTCGTTATTATTTAAGACAAAAAGAATTAAGTCTGCTTGATTCATCATGGCAAGACTTTTTTCTACTCCCATGGCTTCGATCACATCTTCTGTAGAACGTATTCCTGCTGTATCAATTATATTTAGTGGAATTCCATTAATATTGATGTGCCCTTCTACTATGTCTCTTGTAGTTCCAGCAATATCTGTAACAATGGCTTTCTCTTCTTCAAGTAAAGCATTTAAAAGAGAGCTTTTTCCGACATTTGGTCTGCCAATGATACTTGTTGTAATTCCTTCTTTAATTATTCTTCCATTTTTACTTTCTTTTAATATTTTTTGGATTGATTCTTTCACTTTTTTTATTTTTGGTATCATGATATCGTTTGTAATGATGTCCACATCATCGTATTCTGGATAATCCATATTCACATTTATGTTGGCGATAATCTGAATCATTTCATCTCGTAAAGTATTTATTAAATCTGATACTTTTCCATTCATTTGGTTGGTTGCTAGTTCATTTTGTTTTTCTGTAATAGCATTTATTTTATCCATAACCCCTTCAGCTTCTGTTAAATCAATTCTTCCATTTAAGAAAGCTCGTTTGGTAAATTCTCCTGGTTCTGCTAGACGGCAACCATTTTCTAATAATAATTCTAGTACTTTATTTGTAGGAGCTAGTCCTCCATGTGTATTAATTTCTACTATGTTTTCTTTTGTATACGTTCTTGGAGCTAACATAATTGATACTAACACTTCATCTATTTCTTTTTGCTTTTTATCTATAAGGTGTCCATAATGGATGGTATGTGAATCTGCTTTTTCTAAGTTTTTTCCTTTAAAAATATGATTTACTATTTTTACAGATTCTTCTCCACTCACTCTAATAATCGAGATTGCGCCATTTCCTCTGCTAGTTGCTATAGCACAGATTGTATCAAACATAGTATCACTCCCCTTTCGAGGTATTATAGCACATATTTATACATTGAGAAATATATTTTATTTCCCGGGAAATAATTTTTTTTATAAAAAAAAGCAAACCTCTAAGCTTTTTATTCGCTTTAGAGGGTGCTTTTATTCGTCTTCTTTGTTCTCTTTGTATTTTATTACGATATGTCGGTGCGGTTCTTCGCCTTCACTTGTTGTCGTAATATTTTTAAAATTAGCTAAGGCATTATGAATGATACGCCTTTCATAAGAATTCATATCATCAAGTTTGACATCTATTTTAGTACGAATTACTTCTTTGGCAATTCTTTTAGCATTTCTTTCTAAATGTTCGTTTTTCTTTTCTTTATAGTTTTCTACATCTAATAAAATATAAGGATACATTCCAATTTCATTATGAACAATTTGTCTTAGAACTGTTTGCATTGCAATTAAAGTCTGTCCATTTCTTCCAATCAATATATTATTTTTATCAGAATAAATCTTAATATTAATTTGTTCTTCTCTTATATTGGTTTCAAATTTCGCATCTATACCCATATTATTTAATAAAACTTCTAGTTTCTCTTTTATGAAAGATGCTACTTCTTTAATTTCGATTGCTTTGTAGACATAAGTTGATGATTTAAATAGTTTTCCCTTTTTTTCTTCCGTTTTTGCCATGATTTCTGTTTCACTGACTTGTAGTTCTTTTAAAGCTTTTTCTTTCGCTTCTTCTACTGTTTTTCCCTCGAATACTTCTAACTTCATTTTAAATCCTCTTCTCTTTTTTCTCTAATATTTTCTTGATTATTAAATTTTGTATAACTGCAAAACCATTTGTTACAATCCAATATAAAGCAATTGCTGTTGGTAGACTTAAAGATGCAATGGATACCATGAGAATCATGAATATAAACATCATTTTCATTTGTTGAACCATTTCTGAGTTTGGACTTTGACTTGCCATAGAATTTTTAAACGATAAGTAAGTAGTCACGATGATTAAAATGATTAAAATTATGTAGATATAATTATGATGAGCTACTCCAGTAGCTGGAGTCATTCCTAGATTCATTGTTAAGAAAGTTCCTTCAAATATAGCTGGTACCCTATTAATTGCTTCTAAGAAAGCAAAAAATAAAGGGAGTTGAATAAATGCGAGGATACAACCACTTACAGGATTGATTTTATATTTTTTATAAAGTAGCATTGTTTCTTGGCTTTTAGCCATTAAAGATTCATTATCTGTCTTGTTTTTATACTTTTTTTCAATCTTTTCTATCTCTGGTTGCGCTTTTTTCATGTTTTCTGATTGATTTACTGTTTTAATTTGAATTGGTAGCATAATCAAACGTATTAATAAGCCAATAATCATTACAGAAATACCCATGTTATTTACTAATTTACCAAATTTTAAGATGATGTATGCAAGAGGTTTTATAAATATGGATTCCCATAAACTCTTGTACTTTATCTTATTTGGAGTAAATGTGGAACAAGTGGGTAAATCGTCTAATGGTATCGCTAACTTATCATTGTATTCTTTGTAAGTTTCATAAAGTTTTTCATCACTCGGTTGACATAATATATTGGAGGTTAGTGTTTGACCTGTCTCCTCATTTGTTACGACGTTTTTTCCATCTTTTAAGGTCTTTGTACACCCTGTACTTAGGATTAAAAGAACTGCTAAAACGAATATTTGTAATTTCTTTTTCACGTTTTCACCTATTTTTCTAAAAGTTCTACAAAAGATGCTCGCATTTCTGCAAAAGAGGATTCTTTGCATCTCTTTCTTATCATTATAATATAATTGTAGCCATTTTTAAATATATTTTTATATTCATCTATTATTCCTCTTGTTTGTCTTTTTAATTTATTACGAATTACAGCATGGCCAACTTTATTACTTATAGCGATTCCATATTGCTTTTTTTCGTCTTCTCTTTTCCTTATATATATAATATAATGCTCATTTTTTTTATATTTGCCATTTTTTATAATGTCAGTAAAAAGTTTTTTGTCTTTTATGGTTTCTATTCTTTTCATAAAATCTTCCTTTTTATGTAAAAAGCCACTAAAAAATAGTGGCTTATTTTACAACGATATTTTTACGTCCTTTGTTTCTTCTTGATTTTAAAACGTTACTTTCTTTTCTAGCAAAGAATCCATGTTTTTTTGCTCTTTTTCTATTATTTGGTTGATAAGTTCTTTTCATGTTTCACACCTCCACATCTAAATAAGCTCTCTTATTATAATATTAGATAAGAATGAAAGTCAAGAATTATGTGCTTATTCCTTTGCAAAATTGTTTTATCCACAGATGCCTGTTAATATGTGCATAACTTTTTTCACATGTGAATTTAAATTTTGTGGATAGTGTGAATAAATCAAGCGAAACTTTATTTTTTCGAAAAACTTTTGTTAGTTATTTTGTTTATATGCTGTGAATTCTTTTTATTTATGATTTTTTTCCTTTTCATTTTCCACAGGTTGAATTATAATATTTGTACAAATGTGCAAAGTGGGGTGATGGGATTGAACATTGATGATATATGGATGCATGTTCTTGAGCTGATAAAAAAAGAACTAAATCCTGTATCTTTTAGTACTTGGTTCGGTGAAACCAAAGTATATTCTCTAACAAATGAAAAAATTACATTGCAGGTTCCCATGCCTTTGCACAAAAGAATGCTTTTATCTAATTATTATGATTTAATTAAAGATTCTTTTTTACAAATAACAGGAAGCGAAAGAGAGATTGATTGTTTATTGGAAGAAGAAATAAAGGAACCAATAGAACAATTAATTACGGAAGTTGTGCATAATGCGGGAGATATAAACAATTCTTCTTTAAAAAAATATGATACCAATTTAAATGCTTCTTTAAATTTTGATAACTTTGTAGTAGGGGATACCAATAAATTTGCCAGGACAGCGGCATTTGCAGTTGCTCAAAATCCAGGAGTTCAGTACAATCCTTTGTTTATCTATGGAAAAAGTGGGCTTGGAAAAACACATTTAATGCATGCAATTGGAAATTATATTGTTCAAAATAATAAAGATTTACGAGTTTTATATACGACAAGTGATGATTTTAGAAAAGATTATACGGGAATTGCAAATAAGAATGAAAATTCGTTAGAGTATGCTAATGATTTCAAAGAAAAATATCGTAGTGTGGATGTATTGATTATTGATGATATTCAATATTTAGTAGGAGCAGAAAAGACACAAGAAGAATTTTTTCATACTTTTAATGATTTACACGGGAGAAATAAACAGATTATAATCAGTTCGGACCGCTCTCCAGAAGATTTAAAAATATTAGAAGAAAGACTCCGTAGTCGCTTTGCTTGGGGACTACCAGTTGATATATATCCACCTGATTTTGATTTACGATGTCGAATTATTAGGGATAAGATAAAGCATTTAACCATTGCTGATAAAATGACAGACGAAGCGATTGAGTTTATAGCCAATAACTGCTATACCGATGTTAGAAGCTTGGAAGGAGCTATTAATCGTTTAGTTGCTTATACCGCAATGTGTGTTCCTGATAAGATTGATTTGGAATTCACAAATGAATCATTAAAAGATTATCTAACTGTAAACATTTTTATGATGAATGATATTATTAGTATTCAAAAAGCGGTGGCTGATTATTACAAATTAACAGTAGAAGTACTAAAAGGAAAAAAGAGAAGTGCAAATATTGCGTATCCGCGAATGGTGGCAATGTATTTATGTAGAATACTTACGGATCAATCATTTCCACGAATTGGCTTGGAATTTGGGGGAAGAGATCATTCTACTGTTATACATGCTTGCAATACCATTGAAGAAGATTTAAAAAATAATGGACAATTGCGAGAAATTATTAGTGAAATAAAGGCAAAACTCTAAAATTGTTTATATTTTGTTAGTAAATGTGACTTTATGAACAGCTAAAAATTAATTTTTTTGTTGATAATTGTTGATAATGAAAGACTTATCCACATTATTCACTCTATAATAATAATAAATTTTAAATAAAAGAAAAAAGAAAGAAGGTAAATTATGAATTTTACAATTGAAAAAAACATATTATTAGAAAATTTATCAAATGTAGTAAAGGCTATTTCTACGAAAAATATTATTCCTATATTAAATGGAGTTAAATTTGAATTAACTAGCGAGGGTTTATACTTAACTGCAAGTGATAGTGAATTAACTATACGCTCTTTTATAGATAAAGCATCTATTACCAATATAGAAAGTGAAGGATCTATTATTATTCAAAGTAAATTTATCTTAGATATTATTAGAAAAATGCCATCAGATAGTATTCACTTTGAATTAATGGACGGATTAAAAATAAAGATATCTTCCGATAATAGTCAGTATGATTTAAATTGTTTGGATCCAAAAGAATATCCTAGTTTAAAATTAGAAGAAAGTGATTCACCAATCATCATAAAAGGAAATACATTTAAAAGTATTATTAGTCAAACTGTATTTGCAATTTCTACCCAAGAGTTAAGACCGCTTTTAACAGGATTAAATTTTAAAATAGCAGGGGATGTATTAGAATGTATTGCAACAGATTCTTATCGCTTAGCTAAGAAGAATATCAAATTAGACACTCCTTCTGAAGAGGTAATTAACATAGTTATTCCTGGAAAGAATATTATTGAGCTAGATAAAATTATTACAGAAGATGAAAATGTAGAAATGCATGTTTTCTCTAATAAAGTTTTATTTAAATATAAGAATATTATTTTCCAAAGCAATTTATTATCTGGTACTTATCCTAATACTTCTAATTTAATTCCTAGTGATTTCTCTATTATTGTTAATACAAAATTGGATAATTATTTTTCTGCTATTGATAGAGCTGCATTATTAACGCAAAGTAAGGATAAGAATATTGTTAAGATGAGAATTAAGAATAACCAAATGATTATTAATTCTTATGCTTCTGAAATTGGTAAAGTGGAAGAGAAACTTGATATAGAGACTAGTAATGATGCAAATATTGATATTTCCTTTAGTGCTAAATATATGTTAGATGCTTTAAAAACAATTAAAGATGAAGAAATACTTATTTTACTTAATGGAGAAGTAAAACCAATTGTTATTAAATCTATGACAGATGAATCATTAATTCAACTTATATTACCAATAAAAACTTATTAATAAAAAGAAATAGCTATTGTAAAATAGTTTTTTTTTGGCTTAAAATGCCTATTTTGTCGAAATTTTTAGTTTTTTTTTGATTTTATCGACTTAATTCTTCATTTTACGACAAATAAGAGTGGTAAAAGGTTGGTATATTTTGGAAAGAGGAGGTTTTGTTATGGAATCATATGAGATTAATAAAGATACGGTTGCATTAGTTCCAAAAGATGAAAATAAGACGATGGTGTATGAAGTGGATAACTCTTTTGTTGTCGACAAGACACCGCTTAAAATAATGGAGGAGAGTTGTGAGTACTTTGGTAGTTCTTTAGAAGGAAGACAAATTGGCACTGCTTCTTTAATAGGTTATACACATAAAGTTCCTGTTATTGTGGAAGAAACGTTTGATTTGATATTTTTTCCGACCTTATCACCTAAGAATGAAGAGTGTACTTGGTTATCTTATGCACATATTTTTAAACCTGATAAATTTAAAAATAAAACTATTTTAAATTTAAAAAATGGAAAAAAAATATTAATTGATATTTCATCTTCTACCATTGATAATCAACTTTATCGATGCTCAAGATTACAAGAAGTATTAAAAATGCGAAAAATAGATAAAAAATAATGAAAAAGCTACTCTAAGGTGGCTTTTTTGTGTTATAATGTTAGTGAGGTATAGGAGTACTTAATCATACTTTTTTTTAATATATAGTCAAAAAAGAGGCCTAAAAATGAAAATACAACATTTGAAAATATTAAATTTTAGAAATTATGAAAGATTAGAACTTAACTTTTCTCCATCTTATAATATAATCTATGGAAAGAATGGGGCAGGAAAGACCAATTTGATTGAAAGTATTTATGTATTAGCTTTAACCAAATCATTTAGGGGAACTGTTGATAAAATATTACTTATGAACAATAAAGATGTTTCTAGGATTGATGGGGAAATAATGGATACTTACTTAACGCATTATCGAATTGTTCTTAAAGGAAGTAGTAAAAAAGTAAAAGTTGATCAAAATAATGTTTTAAAATTAAGTGATTATATATCGCGAATATGTATTGTACTTTTTAATCCTGATGATCTTCGCTTTATTAAAGATTCTCCCAGTGTGAGAAGAAATGCTATTAATTTGGAAATATCGCAAATTAACAATATTTATTTAAAGAATTTGAATCAATATAATAAGTTGTTAAAGCAAAGAAATATGTATTTAAAATCTATTTACATTAATGCAAATACTTCCCATGATTACTTACAAGTTTTAACTGAAAAATTAATTGATTTGGGAGAGAAGATTTATGTATCTCGGAAAAAATATATTGATTTATTAAATGAAGGTATTGCTGATTATTATTATAAAATATGTGGTATTGCTAATTTACATTTAGAATATATTTCCGATTATAAGGACTTTGATAAAGAAAAGATAATGAAAAAGTATAGAGATAATTTAAATCGAGATGTCATGTTAGGAAAGACAACTTTTGGTATTCATCATGATGATTTACGATTTAAGATGAATGATTTGAATATTAAAGACTTTGGGTCAGAAGGACAACAAAAGAACGCAATTATTGCTTATAAATTGGCTCTACTTGATTTGTTTAAATCGATTCGTAATGATTATCCAATCTTAATATTAGATGATTTATTTAGTGAATTAGATCGAGAAAAGATTAATAATATCTTGCATCTTATTCATCCAGGTATTCAAACTTTTATTACTACTACTGAAATAGAGAATATTGAAAAGAATATTTTGGATACGAGTAAATTATTTTATATTGAAGATGGTGTAGTGAGGGAGGAATTAAAATGAAAGAAGAATATGGAGATAGTGATATTCAAGTATTAGAAGGACTTGAAGCTGTACGTAAAAGACCTGGTATGTATATTGGTACTACTAGTGAAAGAGGATTGCATCATTTAGTATGGGAGATAGTAGATAATGCAGTAGATGAATCTTTAGCAGGATACTGCGATGATATTGAGGTCATTATTGAAAAGAATAATGTAATTACGGTAAGAGATGATGGAAGAGGAATGCCAACAGGAATTAATGCCAAGACAGGTTTATCTACAATTGAGACAATTTTTACTGTTTTGCATGCTGGTGGTAAATTCGGCGGTGGCGGATATAAGGTATCTGGTGGTTTACATGGTGTTGGAGCTAGTGTTGTTAATGCTTTATCTTCTTGGCTTGAGGTGCGTGTGTATCGTGATGGACATGTCTATTATCAGCGTTTTGAAAATGGAGGACATCCTGTTGATGAATTAAAAATAATAGATGAATGCGATATGGATAGAACAGGAACTTCTGTTTCTTTTAAAGCTGATCCAGAAATTTTTAAAGAAACTACCATTTATAATTATGAAATATTAGCTAATCGTTTAGAAGAACTTGCTTTTCTAAATAAGGGATTACGTATTGTCTTACAAGATTTAAGAGAAGATGAGAAAAAAAATGAGTTCCTTTATAATGGTGGAATTATTGAATTTGTTAAGAAATTAAATAAAAATAAAAAAGCGATTCATGAGAATGTTGTTTATGTGGAGGGCCAAGAAAATGGGATATCTTTAGAAGTTGCCTTTCAATATAATGAAGACTATAATTCTTCTATTTATTCCTTTACTAATAATATAAGTACTTATGAAGGTGGAACACATGAAGATGGTGTTAAGAGAGCTTTAACAAGAATACTTAATAATTATGCTAAAAGTGCAAAATTATTAAAAGATAATGATGATGCTTTGACTGGAGAAGATGTTCGAGAAGGATTGACTATGATTATTTCTTGTAAACATCCTGATCCTCAATTTGAGGGACAAACAAAGACGAAGCTTGGAAATGCAGAAGTAAGAAAAATAGCTGATGATGTGTTTAGTAATGGTTTAGACAGATTTTTATTAGAAAATCCAGAAGAATCGAAAAAAATTATTGAAAAGTCTATGACTGCTTCAAGAGCGCGTCTAGCAGCAAAAAAGGCAAGAGAATTAACGCGTAGAAAAGGGGACTTAGATGTTACTAATTTTTACGGAAAATTATCTGATTGTAAAAGTAAGGATCCAAGCGAATGTGAGATTTTTATAGTCGAGGGAGATTCAGCAGGAGGTTCTGCGATTAAAGGTAGAGATAGTATGACACAAGCTATTCTTCCTTTAAGAGGAAAAATCTTAAATGTAGAAAAAGCTAGATTAGACAGAGCTTTGGGAAATGAGGAAATTCGTACTATTATTACGGCATTTGGAACTGGTATAGGTGACGATTTTGATTTATCAAAACTTCGTTATAATAAAATTATTATTATGACTGATGCTGACGTGGATGGAGCTCATATTCGTGTGTTATTATTAACTTTATTTTATCGTTTCTTTAGACCTATTGTGGAAGCAGGTCATGTTTATGCTGCACAACCACCACTGTTTTGTATTAAACATGGACAAACGATTAAGTATGTTTTAGATGAAAAAGAAAGAGATGAATATTTAGCTACATTGAAACCTGAAACGAAAAGAGATATTTTACGTATGAAAGGGTTAGGAGAAATGGATGCGGAAGAGTTAAATGAAACAACTATGGATATTGAAAAACGTGTTTTAAGACAGATTACAGTGGAAGATACAAGAGCGGCTGATGAAGTATTCTCTAAATTAATGGGAGAAGAAGTTGAACCGAGAAGAAATTTTATAGAAGAAAATGCAGTATTTGCAGATTTAGATGCTTAGGGAGGTGAGTTGTTTTGGATAGATTAGAACAAAATAATATAGTTACTGAGGTAAGAAAATCTTTTTTAGATTACTCGATGAGTGTTATTGCTGCGAGAGCATTACCAGATTTAAGAGATGGGTTAAAACCAGTACATAGAAGAATTTTATATTCTATGTATGAATCTGGTTATACTCCTGATAAACCTCATAAGAAGAGTGCCAGAATTGTTGGAGATGTTATGGGTAAATACCATCCACATGGAGATTCTAGTATCTATGATGCAATGGTACGTATGGCACAAGATTTTTCTTATCGTCATATGTTGGTTGATGGACATGGAAATTTCGGAAATATTGAAGGATATGGTGCAGCAGCCATGCGTTACACAGAATCAAGACTTTCTAAGATATCTTTGGAATTATTAAGAGATATCAACAAGGACACTGTAGATATGATTCCTAACTTTGATGATTCGGAGAAAGAACCGGCTGTTTTACCATCTAGATTTCCTAATATTTTAGTGAATGGAACGATGGGAATTGCTGTTGGTATGGCGACGAATATTCCACCACATAATTTAGGAGAAGTTATAGATGGATGTGTTGCTTATATTGATAATCCTGATATTGAATTAGAACAATTAATGCAAATTGTTAAAGGACCTGATTTTCCTACTGGTGGAATCATTTTAGGAAATGCGGGTATTCGCAAAGCTTATGAAACGGGGCGTGGTTCAATAACGATTCGAAGTAAGGCAACGATTGAAGAAAAGAATGGTAGACATTATATTATTGTTGATGAAGTTCCTTATGGAGTAAATACTTTGGATTTAAAAAACAAAGTTGCGGAACTTGTCCACAATAAGATTATAGATGGAATTACAGATTATCATTCAGATTTAAAAAATGGTATTAAAATAACAATTACTTTGAAAAAGGATGCTAATCCACAAGTCGTTTTAAATCAACTTTATAAGCATACTGATTTTCAAACAAATTATGGAATCATTTTGTTGATGATAGATCAGAAAACACCAAAAACGTTAGGTCTTAAGGACATAATTTCGAAGTATATTGATTATCAAAAAGAAGTCATTATTAGAAGAACTCGTTTTAATTTAGATAAAGCAGAAAAAAGAGCACATATTTTAGAAGGTTTAAAAATAGCGTTAGATAATATTGACGAAGTAGTTAAGTTAATTCGTGCTTCTAAAAGTGATCAAGAAGCACAAACTGGTTTGATGAATCGTTTTGGATTATCTGAAATTCAAGCACAAGCTATTTTGGAAATGCGTTTACGTCGTTTAACTGGATTAGAAAGAGATAAAATTGAAGAAGAATTAGCTAATTTATTGAAAGAAATTGAAGAATTAAGAGCGATATTAGCTAGCGAAGAGAAAGTTTTACAGATTATTAAAGAAGAAATGCTTGAAATTAAGGCTAAATTTGGTGATGAACGTCGTACAAAGATTGATATGACTGCTATCGATTATATTGAAGATGAATCTTTAATACCAAATGAAGATGTTATTATTGCATTAACTCATAAAGGCTATATTAAGAGAACTACTTCTGATACGTTTAAAGCGCAAAATAGAGGTGGTGTTGGAATTAAAGGTATGGCTACTAATGAAGAAGATTTTGTAGAACATATGATTAATATTGAGACACATGATTATGTATTATTCTTTACTAATAAGGGGAAGGTTTATCGTTTAAAAGGTTATGAAATTCCAGAATTTAGTAGACAATCTAAGGGATTGCCAGTTGTTAACTTAATTCAAGTGGAAAAAGATGAGATGGTAAATTCTATTATTAAGATTTCTCCAGAAGAGGAAGTAAGTAATTTACTCTTTGTTACGAAATCAGGCTTAGTTAAGAGGACTGCTGTATCTGAATTCGATAGTATTCGTAGTGGTGGTAAGATTTGCATTACTCTTAGAGAAAACGATGAATTAATCGCTGTTCGTAAGACGACAGGTAAAAATTATGTATTGCTTGGTTCAAGTAATGGCCGTATGGTTAAATTTGATGAAAATGATGTTCGTATTATGGGAAGAACAGCTTCTGGTGTAAAAGGTATAGAACTAGGGGATTCGTCTTGTATTGGAGCTGAAATAGCCTCTGATGAGGATGTTATTTTGATTGTTACTAAGAAGGGTTACGGAAAACAAACGAACGTTCGTGAATATAGAGAAACAAAGCGTGGATCTAAAGGTGTAAAAGCTTTAAGTATTACTGAAAAAAATGGAGATATAGCTTCGTTTAAGATTGCTAGAGCAGATGCGGATATTGTAGTTATCACGGATGCGGGAATGGTTATGAGGATGCCTTTGGAGCAGATATCTGTACTCGGACGTGTTACCCAAGGAGTTCGCTTAATTAATTTAAAAGATGAACATTCTGTTGCAACTGTTAGCTTAGTTGATAAGGAAAGAGAGAGTGTTTCTGAAGAAACTTCTAATGAAAGCGAACCTACAATGGAAGTAGGTAAAGAGGAAAATATAGTAGAAAAATAATTTTTTATAAGAATGTATTCTTTTAATATGTTTCACGTGAAACATCACTTAAAAATTCATTCTTTTTTTATAACACAATTTTAAATTATTTCCCGGGAAATAGTTGAAAACAAAACATTTTATAACAAAAAAGGTGTTTTTAATTGGAATCGGTAAATGATTGAATGGTCAGACTATCGACTTGTTTCCTAATATGCCTTAATTTTTTATGTTTCACGTGGAACTTTAATTTTGCAAAAAAATTGTAAAGTATTTCCTGGGAAATAAAATTTAAGTTGACTTTGAAAGAATGTTTGTGTATTATAATGTTCGTGCAACAAATATATTGTAACCTGGTCAGGATCGGAAGATAGCAGCCATATCAATCTCTGTTTGTGTGCACTTTTTTGTTGGTGATAATTATGAATGATGATAAATATATTAAATTACTGTATGAAAAAGCTAAAGAAGCTTTAAATCAAAAAGAAATTCCTGTTTCTGCTTTGATAATAGATTCTGAAGGTAATATTATTTCTTCTTCAAGAAATAATAGACAAGAAACCAACTCGGTTGTGGGACATGCTGAAATTTTAGCAATAATGAATGCAGAAAAAAAGCTCCTTGATTGGCGCTTAGATGGTTATTCTATGGTGGTTTCTTTATTCCCTTGTAGAATGTGTCAAGAAGTGATAAGGGAGTCTCGTCTTGATCATGTTTATTATATTTTAGATTCTCCACAAGGGGAATGTCTTATTCCTAATTTAGAAAAGTTAAATGTTTCTGCAGATATGTCGCAATCTTTTTCTAATTTATTAACAACTTTTTTTGATAATATGAGGTGAAAACCTTTTTTTTTTTTGTTATAATTATCCACAGGAGGTTTTTGAATGAGTTATAAAGTTTTATATAGAAAGTATCGACCTGATAGTTTTGATTCGGTTGTGGGTCAGGATTATACGGTTCGAATGTTGAAAAATGCTGTTTCTACAGAGAAAAATGCCCATGCTTATATCTTTACTGGTCCTAGAGGTACTGGAAAAACTTCATCTGCTAAAGTATTTGCTAAAGCTTTAAATTGTGAATGCTCAGTAGATGGAAATCCTTGTAATACATGTGACTCTTGTCTTCATTTTAAAACGAGCTCTGATATTATTGAAATAGATGCTGCATCGAACAATGGAGTAGATGAAATCAGAGAACTTATTAACAATGTGAAATTAGTTCCGTCATCTTCTAAGTTTAAAGTTTATATTATTGATGAGGTTCATATGTTAACGGCAAGTGCTTTTAATGCCTTGCTTTTAACGCTTGAAGAACCACCTTCGCATGTTGTGTTTATTTTGGCAACAACAGATATCCAAAATGTTCCTATTACTATTTTATCTCGATGCCAAAGATTTGATTTTAAACCGATTAATAAACAAGATTTAGAAAAGCGTTTGCGATATGTGGCTTCAGAAGAATCGATTTCTATCACTGATCAGGCTATAGAGGAAATCGCGCTAATTTCTGCTGGAGGAATGCGTGATGCGTTAGGAATGTTGGATCAACTTGCTAGTAATGGAACTGAAATTACGTTAGATGCTGTATCAAGTTATTTTGGGAGTGTTTCTACACAAAAAATTGACAAGTTATTAACAAATATTGAAAACAAAAATACAGAATCTATGTTGGAAGTCTTGGAAAATATTAAATCATCTGGAACTAATTATTCAGTTTTTGTGGAAAAACTAATTAATGAATTAAGAAAGTGTGCTGTTCATTTGAAATCTGGTAAGGCAAAATATCGTTTTGGATTTGACACTTTATATCATATGATTTTTGATTTGAACGAATGTTTATGTAATATCAATATAAATGTTAATCCCTATGTATTAATTGAACTAGTTTTACTAAAATATATAGATATAGAAGAAACCATGGAAGTTCAGATGCCTTTGGGAAATAATAATAAAATAAAAGAATATAACCCGGGAAATGATTATAATACCTTAGAAAGTTTAGAAAATAAAAAAGAGAAAAAGATTGATGCTTCTCGTATTGTTTCATTTTCTGTAGAGACTCGTATTAATAATTGCTTTTGTGAAGCTTCTAAAGAATATAAAAATAAATTGGTTGATTTATGGGTTGCTTTTATGAATTTTTTAATGACCAAAGATCGTTCTTTTGTCTCGTTGATGGCTGATACTTCTGTTTGTGCAGCTTCGCCTACATATGCAATTATTACAAGCCGTATTTTTTCGACGAATAACTTGATTAATGTTGAAATAATGAAAATTGAATCTTATTTTAAAGAATTTAGTGGTTTAGATTATAAATTTGTTTCTTTGGCAGAAAATGATTGGAAAGAAGCAATGAATAAATATAAAGTAAATATAAAAAATGGAAAAATATATACTTTTATTGAAGAAAAAATAGAAAATAATGCTATACTTAATACAGAAGATTCTTCTGTGGAATCGGGAAGTATTGAAGATGTTGCTAAAGATATTTTTGGTACTTTTGAAATAGAATCATAGGAAAGAGGAATAATTATGAATATGCAAGCAATAATGCAACAAGCGCAAAAAATGCAAAGAGATATTACAAAGAAAAAAGAGGAGTTAAATGCCAAAGAGTTTGTTGGGAACTCTGAATTAGTCGAAGTTAAATTTACAGGCGATAAAAAATTAATTTCTGTAACGATTAAACAAGATAATTTATCAAGTGATGATAAAGAAATTTTGGAAGATATGTTTACGATTGCAGTAAATAATGCGATGCAAAAGATTGATGAGGAAACTGAGAAGATTTTAGGTGCTTATGGTAATCAATTAGGTGGACTTTTCTAATGGCATATCCAAGGGTTTTGAGTGATTTGATTCATGATTTAAAGCAAATCCCTGGTGTCGGGGATAGAAGTGCAGAGCGATATGCATTTTCTCTTCTAGAAATGAAGACAGAAATAGTAGAGGATTTGGTTGAAAAATTAAGTGATTGTCGTAATAATCTTCATCCTTGTGAGGTATGTGGTCATATAACTGATAAAGATATTTGTGATATATGTTCTGATTCTTCTCGTAATCAAAATATTATTTGTGTTTTAGAAGATTATCGGAGTGTAATTGCTTTTGAAAAAGCAGGAAATTATAATGGTGTTTATCATGTTTTAAATGGTCTTATTTCCCCAATAGATGATATTAATCCAGAGGATATTAATCTCTCTTCTTTGATAAAAAGAGTAGAGGAGTTAGAAAAACCTGAATTAATTATTGCTTTAAAATCAACAATTGAGGGGCAGACGACGACTCTTTACATTCAAAAGATTTTTGAAAATAAGAAAGTGACACTTTCTCGTTTATCTTATGGAATTTCCATGGGAACAGAAATCGATTATTTAGATGAAATAACTTTGGATAGAGCATTAAATGATCGAAAAAAGATAGAATAAATTTTTTCGCTTTTCATACCTTTTATTAGGTGATGGTATGAAATATGTAGTAAAATTTATTAGAAACTTAGTTCTTTCTATATTTACTATATATAGTGTTAATGTACTATTTTCTTTAGTAAATATATATATTCCAATAAATGTTTATACTATTTCTATAGGTACTTTTTTAGGCGCTTTTGGAATATCTTATTTGATTATTTTAAAATTGTTCTTGTAAAACAAGAAAAGGGTGGTATTTTGATAGAATCAGATAATTTACAATTGATTCTTACTCGTTATCATGAGAATAAACTTCCTCATGCTTTTTTACTTGAAACAAATGATTATGAAAGGTGCTATAAGGATGTTGTTTCTTTGTTAAAACAAATTAATTGTCCTTTTTCTTATCAAGAAAAATGTAAAAATAGTTGTAATTTATGTAATTTATTTGATACGGAGAATTTACCAAGTTTTATACATGTTATTCCTGATGGACAAACTATCAAAAAAGAGCAGATTTTGGCTGTTATGCAAAAGTTTGAAACAAAGCCTGTGTTTTCTAAATATAATATGTATGTTATTGAATGTGCTGAAAAATTGAATTCTTCATCGGCCAATACAATTTTAAAATTTTTAGAAGAACCAGAAGATTTTATTTTGGGTTTTTTTATTACAAATAATAAAGAAAGTGTTATTGCTACTGTAAGAAGTCGTTGTCAAATCGTTTCTGTCATCTATGAAGAAGATGTCTCTTATGTTGAAGAAGATATTTATTTGGATCATGTACGCATTTATTTGAATCAAATTTTAGAAAACAATGAAGGGCTTCTTTTTAATAAACACACAATGTCTAAGGTGTTTAAAGAAAGAGGAGAGTGGGAAAATTTTTTTTATAAAATGTTTTATTACATTAGAGAATGCTATTTAAATGATAATTTTCCTAGAATTGAACGATTACATCGTGTAGATAAACAGAAAATGCATCAAATGGTCTTACTGATTGAAAAAGTTTTGAAATATATTAAAAGCAATGTTAATATAGAATTGATTTTAGATATGTTTGTAATCGAAGTGAGGAATATATATGAATAATATTTATGGTGTTACATTAAAGAACGAAGGGAAAATATATTATTTTAATGGTCATGATTTTAAATTAGAAAAAGATACTTATGTAGTAGTAGAAACTGAAAAAGGGGTTCAAATAGGAAAAATATCTTATTTGGTTGATTCTAAGAAAATTAATATATCTGTAGAAGAAATGAAGCCTATAGTGCGTATTGCTACAGATGAAGATTATTCTGCTTATTTTGCTAATTTGGCAGATGTAGAAAAATGTTTAAAAAAAGCAAGAAATATAGCAAATGAATTGCATTTGAATATGCGTATTTTAGATGCTAACTATACTTTAGATAAGAAACAATTGTTATTTAATTTTATTGCCGATGAGCGTGTTGATTTTAGGGAATTAGCTAAGCGTTTAGCTTCTTTGTATAAAACACGTATTGAATTGCGCCAAATAGGAGCGAGAGATAAGGCAAGAACGATTTGTGGTATAGGACAATGTGGCAGAGCGCTTTGTTGTTCTAGTTTTTTGAATCATATTGAATCAGTTACAATGAATATGGCAAAAAATCAAAATATAGCTTTAAATCCAGCGAAAATAAATGGTTTATGTGGTAGACTTCTATGCTGTTTAACTTATGAAGATGAAGAATATACAAGATGTCAAAAAGGGCTTCCAAGTGTTGGACAGACAATTAAAAATGAATTAGGTATGGGAAAAGTAATTAGTGTCGATATACTAAACAGAATGTACAAAGTTGACTTTGATGGAGTAATTAAGGAGTATAAGATAGATTGTGACAAGTGTACGAAATGATTTATTTGATTATAATGGTTTAAAAATTTACCAGTATACAGATAAGTTTAAATTTTCTTTAGATTCGATTTTACTAGCAGAGTTTGTTGAGATTAAGCAGAATATGAATACGATTGTTGATTTTTGCACAGGAAATGCTCCTGTTCCTTTGATTTTATCGACAAAAACAAAAGCTCATTTATATGGATTTGAAATTCAACCAATAATATATAAATTGGCTAAAATGAGTGTTCTTGAAAATCGTTTGGAAGATCAAATTCATATTTTGAACGAAAATATGACTGATGCTTTAGAGTATTTACTTCCAGAAAGTGTAGATGCGGTTACTTGTAATCCGCCTTATTTTAAAAAAAATGATACTTCTTTATTGAATGAAGATCAAGAAAAAGCGATTGCAAGACATGAAATTACCATGTCATTAGAAGATATTATGATTTCTGCTAAGTATATATTAAAAAATAAAGCTCCTCTTTATTTGGTTCATCGCTGTGATCGGTTAGAAGAAATTTTGCTTTGTTTAGAAAAATATCATTTTAGAGTAAAAAAGATGCAGTTTATTTATGCAGGGTTTCATAAGGATGCCATTATGGTTCTTATTAAAGCTACTAAGAACGGTGCAAGTGGTAGTTTGAAAGTTTCTCCTCCCATAGACGTGTTAGCTTATAAGTCGTATAAAGGAATATTTGAAAAGAGGAATAAAGAATGAAATTAATTGTTGGATTGGGAAATCCTGGAAAAGAATATGAAAATACTCGACACAATGTTGGTTTTATGGTGTTAGATCATTATTTAGGTTCAGTTTCTTGGAAAGAGAAATTTAATGGTTATTATTATGAGAAAAATGTGAGTGGTGAGAAAGTTTTGTTCTTAAAACCAAAAACGTACATGAATTTATCGGGAAATTCTGTTATACAATTTGTTCATTTTTATAAGATAAAAATAGAAGATATTCTTGTTATTCAAGATGATTTGGACTTACCTTATTTAAAATATAGACTTAAGTATAATAGTTCTGCTGGAGGGCATAATGGTATTAAGTCTTTAATAGATTCCTTAGGAACACAAGCTATTCCACGTTTGAAAATTGGTATTGCTCATGATAGATTCATTGATACAAAAGATTATGTACTAAGTAAATTTTCTAAACAAGAGATAAAATTTTTTGCAGAAAAGGCAGAGATATTTTCTGCAGTTATTGATTTTTTTATTTCTGAAGGAATTGAATCTTGTATGCGAAAAACATTTGAGTTGGTAGTTGCTTAAATAAAGTAGGGATTTTATGGATATTTTTAAGGATAATTTTACATATGAAAATGGTTTAACAGTTACTGGTTTAACAAAAGAGTTAAACATTTTTTACATTTTACAATATTTTTCTAGTCACGATCAAAATATTTTGTTATTAACGAATACTTTATATGAAGCGAATCAATATTATGATGCAATGCAATTGTATTTAGAGGAAGTCTGTTTATTTCCAATGGATGATTTTTTAACAAGTGTGGCTGTTGCTGTATCTCCTGACTTAAAAAATAAACGATTGGAAACACTACATTATATAGAAACGAATCGTAAATGTATCGTAATTACAAACTTGACTGGTTATTTACGTTTTTTGCCTGATAAATCTAATTCTTCTATTTTACAATATGATTTAAATAAGCATTCTTCTATTCAAAGGGATAAGCTTTTAAAAATGTTAGATATTTATGGTTATACTAAAACAAGTATGGTAACTACTACAGGGGAATATGCTGTTCGAGGCTTTGTTATCGACGTGTTTCTTATTGATGAAGAACATCCAATTCGTATTGAATTTTTTGGAGATGATGTTGATTCTATTCGCTACTTTGATGAATCTACACAGTTATCTATCAAAGAAATAGATTCTTTATTAATTAAACCCTATATAGAAGTAGTTGGTAAAACTACGAGTTCTTTATGTGATTATATGAATGATCCTGTTTTATTTATGATAGATAGAGAACAAATTGATTTGGGTTATCAAAAATTACAAGAAGATATCTTAGAGTACTCTAGTAAAGTAGGAGAATCAAAAAAATATATGTATTCTCTAGAAGAGGTATCTTCTTCTTATGTTCTTTATTTAAACCAAGTTAGTGATACACATAAAGGAAAGATAGTTACTTATCGTAGTCAGGAGATAGAGAACTTTAATAGTAACTTTGATCTTCTTAGTTCCTATATAGAAAAAGAACTTTCAGGAGGAAAGACGATAGTTTTATGTCTTTCTAAAGAAAGTGAATTACGTAGTTTGGAACCTTATTTAGAACAATATCATGTTGTGCATAACGATCACTTTATTCACAGAGAAGTTAATATTTGGTATCATAAAATAAATAATGGGTTTGTATTTGATACTTATGTTTTTATTGCGGAAAATGATATCGAACGTGTTCGAAATGCTCCTATTAAGTATAAAAATACATATCATATTGGTAAAAAGATTAAAGATTTTGCTTCTATTGCTATTGGTGATTACGTTGTACATAGTATGCATGGAGTAGGAATTTATCAAGGTGTGATTACTTTAACTAAGAATGGTTTAAAGAAAGATTATATACAAATTAATTATCAAGGAAATGATAAGGTTTATATTCCTGTTGAAAAAATAAATTCTATATTTAAATATGCTGGAAAAGAAGGAAGCCAACCACGTTTAGATAAATTAAGTAGTACTAGTTGGGCAAAAAAGAAACATGAATTGCGAGCAAAGATTAAGGATATAAGTGAGGAATTAATTAGGCTATATGCTCATCGTAGTGCAGTGAAAGGAACTCCTTTTAAAAGTTATGAAGAGGAAGCTATATTTGGAAGTGAATTTATCTATAAAGAGACTGAAGATCAACTGAAAGCTATTGCTGATATTAATAAGGATTTAGAATCTTCTGTACCGATGGATCGTCTTCTTTGTGGCGATGTTGGATTTGGAAAGACAGAAGTTGCATTCCGTGCAATGTTTAAAACGATTGTTAATAATAAACAAGTTTTTTATCTTTGCCCTACAACAATTTTATCAAAACAACAATATGAAAATGCCATTGAACGATTTAAGAATTATCCAATAGAAATAGCTTTACTTAATCGCTTTACTTCTACAAAAGAAACAAAACGTATTTTAGAAGGTTTAGAAAAGGGGACTATTGATTTAGTCTTTGGAACTCATCGCTTACTTTCTGACGATGTTAAGTTTTCGAGATTAGGTTTATTGATTGTGGATGAAGAACAACGTTTTGGGGTTACGCATAAAGAGAAGATAAAAGAATATAAAAATGATGTAAATGTACTTACTTTGTCTGCAACTCCTATTCCCCGTACTTTAAAAATGGCTTTATCTGGATTACGTGATTTATCTATTATTGATACGCCTCCTACCAATCGGTATCCAGTACAAACTTATGTAGTACAAGAAAATGAACTTATTGTAAAAGATGCTATCTATAAGGAACTTTCTAGAAAAGGACAGATATTTGTTCTTTACAATAAAGTGGTTTCTATAGAGAGTAAAATGCGTGAATTACATAATTTAGTACCAGAAGCACGAATTACGATAGCTCATGGACAGATGAGTAAAAATGAGTTAGAGCATGTTATGGAATCTTTTGTTAATTATGAATTCGATATTTTGTTATGTTCGACTATTATTGAAACAGGAATTGATATAAGTAATGCCAATACTTTAATTATTTATGATGCGGATCATTTTGGACTTTCTCAGCTTTATCAAATTCGAGGACGAGTAGGAAGGAGTAATCGTATAGCTTATGCGTATTTAATGTATGACAAGAATAAAATGCTAAATGAAATTGCAGTCAAACGTTTACAAGCTATAAAAGAGTTTACTGAATTAGGTAGTGGGTATAGAATTGCAATGCGAGACTTATCCATTCGTGGGGCAGGAGATTTACTTGGTTCTGAACAAGCAGGATTTGTTGATACAGTGGGGATTGAACTTTATATGCAGATGATAGAAGAAGAAATGCGTCGTATGAAAGGAGAAGACGTTCCAGAAGAAGAGGAAGAAATTTCTAATAAATCTTTAATAGAAGTTGAAACACATATTTCTGATGCGTATGTTAGTGATGAAGACATAAAAATTGAAATTCATAAGAAAATTAATGAAATTGATGGTTATGCAAAATTAGTGGAAATCAAAAAAGAATTAGAAGATCGTTTTGGAAAAGTAAATGAAAAGCTAGAGATTTATATGTATGAAGAGTGGTTTGAAAAATTGGCGAGTCGTCTACAAATTGAAACTGTAAGGCAATCTGAAAGGGAAATTGAGGTTGAATTACCAAAAGATGTTTCTGCTCGTATAGATGGAGAGAATTTTTTTATTAAAGCCTATAGCATATGTCCAAGGTTTCGTTTAAAATATTTTCATGAACAGGTCATTATTGCTCTTACATTGCTTAATTTAAAAGAACATTTCTTATATTATATAGTTCCTTTAATGGAAGAAGTATTAAATGAAATACAAGAAAGTACAAACTAATTGTGCTTTTTTTGATGAGGTTGTTCTATTTTCTATACATAAATATTTTTTTTATCCTCATACTATGTATGAATGGAGAATGTTATGCAAGATGTTAATTTTATAAAAAATATAGATAATTTAGGTAGAATTGTTATTCCAATGGATGTAAGAAGAAAATTAAATATCAATACAGGAGACGTTTTATCTATTACTTGTAATGATAAAAAAATAGAATTAATGAAATACTCTAGTTTGGAAAAAAATAGTAAAGTAATTGATATATTAAATTTATTTGTGGAGCATTTACAACTTAGAATTATTTTACTGAGTAAAGAGGAAGTTATTTATTCTAACATTGTACCCGCAGGGGTAAAATTGGATAATCAGGTCCGTTTACTTATTAAGAACGCTTCGGTATTTAATAATTCTTTAAATGAATTTATTTTTGGGGAACATAAAGTAAAAGGAATTTATAACATGTTGCCTATTATAGATAGAGAGGGAATTCAAGGAAGTTTAATCATATTTAGTGAAGAAAATACCAATTATTATACTTATTGTGAACTTTTGTCAAAACTTGTCATGTTGGAACTAAATATTACTTGATTTGTAAATAAAAGTATGTTAAATTAATTTTGTAATCAATGTGGAAAGAAAGAGTAATTATTTAGTAGGCATATAGAGAGGTTCTGGTTGGTGGAAAGAATTTGCTAAAAAATAGTGAACATGGTTTTGGAGTTGAATCGTCTGTTTCGCGTTAAGGAATAAAGTGTATGATAATCTCATAAATTAAGGTGGTACCGCGGGGAATCCCGTCCTTAAGTTTATGAGTTTTTTATTGGGAGGAAAAGTAATGAGAAAGTTTGAAAAGATTTCTTTAGAACAATTTAAGAAAGATATTAGTGAGGATGAGACCTTATATCGTAATTATAAGTTACCAGAAAGAAAGACAAAATCTTCCGCAGGTTATGATATTTTTGCAATAGAAGATTTTGTTATTAAGCCTGGGGAAATCAAGAAGGTTCCAACAGGAATAAAGGCCTTGTATCCAGAAGATGAAGTTTTAATGCTTTTTGTAAGAAGTAGTATGGGATTTAAATATAATGTTCGTATGTGTAATCAAGTAGGAATTATTGATGCTGATTATTATAATAATGTAGATAATGAAGGACATATATGGATAGCTTTGCAAAATGAAGGAGAAAAAGATTTTGTTGTCTCTGCTGGAGGCGGAATTGGACAAGGTATTTTTATAAAGTACTTTACTTGTGGAGATGAAGTTAAAGAAGAAAGAACGGGATGGACAGCAAAACCAGAAGAGAGAGGGAAATAAAAATGGATAAAGAGAAAAGATATTATATTAGCACAGCTATTGCTTATACATCTGGAAAACCTCATATTGGAAATACGTATGAAATTGTTCTTGCGGATTCGATTGCTCGCTTTAAAAGATTGCAAGGTTATGATGTATATTTTCAAACAGGAACTGATGAACATGGTGAGAAGATAGAAACAAAAGCTCGTGAAGCAGGCATTTCTCCTCAACAGTTTGTTGATCAAGTAGCGAACCAAATTAAAGATATTTGGGATACTATGCATACGAGTTATGATAGGTTTGTTAGAACAACTGACCCAATGCATGAAAAAAAAGTGCAACGTATATTTAAATATATGTATGATAAAGGAGATATTTATAAGGGGGAATATACAGGTTTATATTGTACTCCTTGTGAATCCTTTTGGACAGAGAGTCAACTTGTAGATGGGAAATGTCCAGATTGTGGAAGGGAAGTACAACCTAAATGTGAAGAAGCTTACTTCTTTAAATTAAGTAAATACCAAGAAAGATTAGTAACATATATCGAAGAACATCCTGCATTTATTCAACCTGAATCAAGAAAAAACGAAATGATTAATAATTTTATTAAACCTGGCTTACAAGATTTATGTGTTTCTAGAACATCTTTTAAGTGGGGAATTCCTGTTGATTTTGATAATAAACACGTTGTTTATGTATGGTTAGATGCTTTGACAAACTATATTACAAATATTGGGTATGATATTGAAGGTTCTACAGATGAGTTTAGTCATCGTTGGCCGGCAGATTTACACTTAATAGGAAAGGATATTATACGTTTTCATACAATCTATTGGCCTTGTTTCTTAATGAGCTTGGATTTACCATTACCAAAACAAGTCTTTGGACATCCTTGGTTAATTATGACTGATGGAAAGATGAGTAAATCTAAAGGAAATGTTGTTTATGCGGATGACTTGGTAAAGGAATTTGGTGTCGATGCTATAAGATATTATTTTTTACATGAAATTCCTTTTGCATCTGATGGGGTATTTAGTAGAGATTTACTTATTGAACGTATTAATGGGGATTTAGTAAATATTTTAGGAAATCTTGTTAATCGTACTATGAGTATGGATTATAAGTATTTTGAAGGCGTTGTTCCGAAACATGGTAAATTGGAAGAAGTAGATCAAGAACTTATAAAATCTGTACTACAATTAAAGGTTGCTGTTACGTCTAAAATGGATGAATTACGTGTAGGCGAAGCTTTACAAGAAATCTTTGAAGTATTACGTAAGTGTAATAAATATATTGATGATACTATGCCTTGGATATTAGCTAAGGAAGAGAGTAAAAAGGAAAGACTTGGAACTGTCTTATACAATTTACTAGAAAGTATAAGAATTTGTGCTGTCTTCTTAAGTCCTTTTTTACCAAATACTAGTGAAAAAATATTTGCTGAATTGCATACGAATGTAACTGCTTATTCTTCTACAGAGCAATTTGGTGGATTACAAGATGGAGAACTATTGAGTGAACCAGTGCATTTATTTGAACGAATTGAAACAAATTAGTTTTATTATAAATTGTAAATAACCTTAGATTTATTTCTATGGTTTTTTTGTGTAAAAAATTTTTTTTCATTTAGATTTATATACAAAAATTTATTTATGTCTAAGCTTCAAATGTTTATTCTATTTTGTTCATAGTCTAAGAATGGGAATCTTTTTCGGACAATAAAATAGTTAATATAAAGAAAAAAATATGATATAATAAATAGAAAAATAAAGGAAGAGATAAAAATGAAAAGCGAATATAACGAAACAGACAGAAACAATGTAGAGAATAATACTAATTATACAGATGTACCATCATATAACGAAACTATGGCAAATGAGTTGCCAAAATTACAACCGAATGTTGGAGAAACAGCTAATCAAATTGATGAATCAAAAAGTGATGTATATAATACTTTCAATGAAAAATACTAATATAACTTCCACTACTTTTGTTTCTCAAAGTTTGACACAAGAAAGTTTACAAGAACCAAATAATAGCCAAAAAGTTCAAAAGCGAAGCTTTACCTTCAAAAATAGATTTTTCTGATAATGAGACTAATGGGTTTGGGGAACCGCAGATTATCCAACCAAGTGACAACATAAATGATAATTTGGAGTATCAAGTAATACAACAGGATCAAAAAGAGCTTTTACCAAGTGTTGATACGAATATCATTTCTGAAAATTCCTATTCGTTTGATGATGTAAATAAGGAGTTAAATAATAGCAATCTAACACCTAAGACCCTAAAAATAAGTTACTTTATCTTTTGATACTTTTTATTGTTTTAGGAGGAGGCATTAGTTTTGTTTTTGTCTTTAAAAATAATATGGCTGATAAAACAAAAACAAACAATGTTAATGTACAAATGGAAGGACAAGAGGGTAATGAAGAAGATGAAAAGAATAATGAACCAGAAGTAAATGATAGTTTTCTAATTGAAGGAGTAGAATATGTAGATACATCTAGAAATTTTAAAGACGTTACTCCAAAAAAATTTTCCTTTTTTATAGATAATAATAGAGAAAATTATTTAACTTATATTGATAATAATGAAAATTCAAATGTAACGCTTTCAATGGTTGACAATAATGATAATTCCGTTTGTGCTGTATTTTCCTTTTATAATAATGGTTCACAATCAGATATAATTGTTTCTAATGAAGATTATATGTTAAAAAATAAGAAAGTTATAGATGATAATAAAACTCCGATGTGGACAGAAGAAAGATATACGAGTTATATTGCTAGGTATAATTCTTCCTTTTATATTTATCAATTTGTAGTTAAAATTGATGATGTAGAATTTTCTATCTTTGTTTTATCAAAAAAATCAGGAGATGAAAATGTAAAAATCACAATTGAAAAATTGATTGATTGCTTAAGCGTTAACAAAAAAGTTGGTTTTTATATGGGTTGGTTCTTAAGTTATGGTAGTATGTCAAATATTACCTTAAAATCTTATAAGAATATAGGATATATTGTAGTTCGAGGTAATTCGGGAAAAAATCCAAATAAAATAATTATAAATGGGAATGTTATTGATTATCAAGGAGCAATGTCTTCTTGGGAAAATTCAGAACTTTTAGAAATAAACCAAGTATATGGGAAATGGGAAGATATGAATGTAGGGTACTATACATCTAATTATAGTTTTGGAGATAGTTTAGTTATATACATTTATGGTGCTACTAAAGAAATTGATGGTAAGGAATATTTTGTTGATAGTCCATATTTGTTTGAGGTTCAAAAATATCAAGAATCTGGAATGACAGAACAAGAAATTATAAAATTATTGCTTGATCATTTAGTGAAGTATGTAAGACAATAGTATTCTTAGATTATGTTTTGAGATACAAAATATTTGTATCTTTTTCTTTGCCTATAATATTGCTATAATAAGTTTGGTGATATTTATGTTTACTGATACACATTGTCATTTATATCAAGAATATTATGAGGATATGGATGCTATTCTAGATAAGATAAAGAATAATTCTATAAAGAATATTATTAATAATGGTTGTGATACTAAAAGTAATAAAGAGGTTCTTGCCCTTTCTTCTCAATATGATATTATGTATGCTGCTATAGGTATTCATCCAGAAAATGTAGAAAATACGTCGGAAGAAGATTTGCAATTTATAGAAGAACATATAAAAGATAAGAAAGTCGTTGCTATTGGAGAAATAGGACTTGATTATTATTATACGAAAGAGAATAAGGAGAAACAGATTGCTTTATTTAATAAGCAATTAGCATTAGCAGAACAATATAATTTACCTGTTATAGTCCATAGTAGAGAAGCTACACTTGATACTATAGAATGCTTAAAAAATTATAAAGTGAAAGGTATTATTCATAGTTTTAGTGGTAGTTATGAAACTGCTTGTACTTATATCCAAATGGGATTTCTACTTGGGATTAATGGCGTGATTACTTTTAAAAATTGTCGTTTAAAGGAAGTTTATGAAAAAATTGGGTTAGAACATATTGTTTTAGAAACGGATTCTCCTTATCTTACACCTGTTCCTTTTCGTGGAGAGAGAAATGATTCTAGTCATATTAAAGAAGTTGCTTCTTTTGTAGCTGATTTAAAGGGTGTTTCTTTAGACAAGTTAGCTATGGAAACTAATGGAAATGTGAGGAGGATTTTTGACTTTTAAAAACTCCTATGTTAATATAAATTTTATCTTTTCGAGGTGAAATTTATGACAAAAGCAAAAAAGAAGAAAGGAAACCTCATTAAAATAGCTATTTTAATCGTTTTTATCTTTTCTTGTTTTGTTAGTTCTATAGATAATAAAAAGAGAATAAAAGTAGAAATTATTCAATTTAATCAAACGCTTGACTTGTCTGCCAAGGCAGAGAAAGAATTTGAGGATATAAATAAAGATATCTATGCAGCTAAAGCTACCTATACAGGAGATTTAACAGGTTACTCTGCTGATTGTCCTTTATGTAATGGAACACTTAGTTGTAAGACATCTTATAAAGTGTATCAAAATAATGTAGTTACTTATCCAGATGAGACATATGGAAATGTGCGAATTGTTGCTTCTTCTAAGCAACTTGCTTGTGGAAGTGTTATTCGTTTTCAATCTAATCGAGTTGGTGAAGGAGATACGTATGCCATTGTATTAGATAGAGGTGTTCTTGGAACGAATTTAGATTTATTAGTTCCAACAGAAAACTATGCTAGTCGATATATAGGACGTAGTAAAGTTACTTATGATGTTGTGCGTTTTGGTTGGTAAATATAAGGAGAATGAAAATGGGTGAATTTAGGCATAAACATAGTTTGGGGCAGAACTTTTTAAAAGATAAAAATGTTTTAATGCAAATAATTGATAGTGTAGATGTAAAAGAAAATGATTTAATTTTGGAAGTTGGACCTGGACAAGGAGCACTTACAAAGTATTTAAAATTATTTAAAGCTAATTTAAGATGTTTTGAAATAGATACACGAGTAAAGAAATATTTGAATTCTTTTCTTGATGATAAAACAGATGTTATTTATAAAGATTTTATGCAGGTAAATTTGCAAGAGGAGATAGAAGATATTATTTATCAAGATTTGTATGTTATTGCTAATTTACCTTACTATATTACTACTCCTATTATAGAAAAAGTTTTATCTTCTAATTTAGATGTCCAAGCGATGGTATTGATGGTTCAAAATGAAGTTGCTGATCGCTTAAGTGCTAAACCTGGAACTAAGGATTATGGAGCTATTTCTGTATTGTTAGGATATACTTATCAAATTGAAAAGTTATTTTTTGTTTCTCGTAGTTCTTTTGAACCTGTTCCTAATGTAGATAGTGCTGTTATTAAACTAACTAAAAGGGAATTAATAAAAGAAGCAGATAATAAGGAACTTTTTGAAAAATTAGTAAGAGATGCTTTCATGATGAAAAGAAAGAATCTACGTAATAATTTAAATAAATATGATTTAGAAGTGATAGAACCTATTTTAACAAGCTATGGTCTTACTTTACAAGATAGAGCAGAAAAGGTAACGCTAGCTTGTTTTATTGATATAGCGAATGCTTTAAGTTAACTGTTTTTATATTTAGCAATGTAATCTTTTTTTCTTGTATTTAGCCTTTTATATTGAAGAAATCATGAATAAATGGTTTCTTTTTTTCATATCTTTATTTAGTTGATGCTATGGATTTTAAGGTAGGGGACTATGTTACTAGAGAAAGTTATGATAATGATGTTGAGTTTGTTATAACAGAAATTAAAGAAAATGAAGCTATCCTTAAGGGATATGATGTTTATTATTAACTAAAGATTTTTATAATTAACATAATTTATACCCAGTTATTTAGTGGATATGGAATGTATTAAAATTTGTCTCAAAAATAAGTTCAAATATAAGGCATGGTGTGTGGTAAGCTTGATGGTATAAAAATATTACGAAATGACACGAATTGTTCCGTTACTTTTTTTACAAAATAGTGTATATATTAATTAGAGAAAGAGGTATTTGTTTCTTTACTCAAAAATTTAAAAAAAGGTATAAAAAATAAATTAAGTTTATTGAAAATTTATTTTTTCCTATATGAAAGAAAGTGATGTTCTATTATTTAAAATTATATAAATTAATAACTTGAATAGGAGGTAGTAAAATGAAAAGAAAATTATTATTTATATTTATTTTTATATTTTTATTTTTTGTAACAAAAATAGTTTATGCTAAAGACTGTAGGTATGGTATACCATCTCCTCCAATATATTATGATGGTAGATGGACAAAAGAGCAAACTCATACTTTTACAACTTCTGCGTATTCTTGTTTAGCTAAAAATATAAATGTTACATTTTCTACTGGAAGTTGGCATTCTAAATTTCCTATAGAAATAGAAGCTATTTTAATGGAGGACGATGAAGATCCAAACCCAGATGATCCAGTAAAGACATATTATGGGCGAAATTATAGTTACAAAGAGATGGAGTGGTCTGTAAAGGAAGTTCATGACGAAGGAAATCTTGATAGCGCAGGAGATAAAACTTGTGAACTTTATATGAAATTTAAACTTGTTGAACCAGTAGTGGAAAGCAATCATACTTCTTATTTTGAAACAGACTTGTTTAGATATACCATTTGTGTTGATTAACATGTATATGTTATAATCAAAAAAGGAGTTTGGTGTTTGGTGAAAAAAATAGTGATAGTAATAGTAGTTATTTTGGTTTCTGCATTTACAATTGTTGCAATTAATAAGGTTTTATCAAAAGATTTAAAATTAGATAATCAAAATAATGCGTCTAATAACGAAGAAGTTGTAGAAAAATTTAATGATAAAGAAAGAGAAATTATTAATTTAATATATGATAAATTAGATATATTGCAATATTTTAATCAAGATAATTTAAAGTCATTTTACATAAAAAAAATGTTTGAATTTGGTTATTTTGAATCAAAAAGTAATGTTAGATATTTGCAAGTTAATTATGAATTTGAATGCTCTGATGGAACTAAGACTTGTAATAATTTGATTCATCCAAATTATATTAATGAAGGGAATTCTTCTGCATTTATGATTAAAATTGATTTAGAGGATAATAGTTATATAGAAAAAATACCTGGATTTTCTACAAGTCCAGATTCAGATTGGATTCAGACAATAAAAAGAATTGAATGATAATTTCAAAAATTATATTTGCAATTAATATGATTTTATTTTTTATAATAAAAAAACTTTTAAAGGACAAAAGGGGTATACAGAAATAGAAGAAAATGGAAAAACTGGTTGGAATACAATATATGCTTTATTGCATGGTTTGCAAATAACATTAGGGTTGGCTCAACAGCAAATAATTTTGGAAGTGGAACAATAAATGCTTTTAACAAATATGTAAAAGAAAATGGACCAATTCAAGAACAAGAAGATGGTGATACGAAAAAGAATAATATTTATGGTATTATCCAAGGTGGTTTATTATGTAAAGGATATTCAATTGGAGCAACAGGACCAACTTGTAACTTCTTTGGAGGAACAGCAAATGCAATTAAAAATTTAAAAGAAGATGCAGGATTAACTGATGATAGTTCTGTAGTAACTTTAAATATTATGAAAGCTTTAATGTCTATGGATTACTTTGATACATCAGAAAGAGCATTAAATATAGTTCAAATTCAAAGGTATTTAAATAGAAATTATGAAGATTATATTGGTCTTAGACCTTGTGATGGAGTTTATGGTAGTAGAACTAACAAAGCAATGATTTATGCAATTCAAGCTGAAGAAGCGATGCCAATAACAACAGCTAATGGTAATTTTGGTCCATCAACAAAAAAGTGTTGTCCAACACTTCCTTTTGAATATTGTACACAAAAAAAATATAATAATACTAACTATAGTGAAGATGATTTAAAGAAATTTACAGTGTTAGCAAACATGGCTTTATATTTAAATGGCTATGATGTAAATTTTAATAATGAAAGTTTAGAACTTAATTATTTGCATGAATTTCAAAATGCATATGCAATTCCTAAAAATAATAAGTGTGATATCGTAACATGGATGTCTTTATTAGTTAGTAGTGGCGATCCAGATAGAAGTGCAATTGCTTGTGATTGTGCAACTATTATAACGGAGGATAACATTGATGTTTTAATCGATAATGGATTTAAATATATTGCTAGATATTTATCAGGTTCTTATTTGCACACAGATGAAAATGGTATTATTATTTTGGTTAGTAAAGCGTTAACAACGGAGGAAATTCAATTGTTATTTAAAAAAGGAATTAGATTGTTTCCAATATTTCAAGGATCTGGTAATTATGTAAATTATTTTACTGAAGAACAAGCAGAAATAGATGCAAAAAAAGCAGTTGAAGCTGCAAATGATATAAATTTGGAGTTTGGCGCTATAATCTATTTTGCTGTTGATTGTGATGTCATGGATTATCAAGTGACAAGTCATATTGTTCCTTATTTTAAAAAATTGTATTATAGTTTTATGTCTGAACGTGGTAATAAATTTAGGATTGGAATTTATGGAACAAGGAATACATGTACAAGGGTATGTGCAGAAGGATATGCCTGTTCTTCATTTGTTAGTGATATGTCTACTGGTTATAGTGGGAATTTAGGGTTCTCTATTCCTAAGAATTGGGCATTAGATCAGTTTGCTACAACTACTATTTACAATAAAGATAAATCACATAAAATTGATATTGATAAAGATGGTTTTTCTGGTAGATATCCCGGAATATTTTATGAATACAATATTAACTCTCTTATGGGGTATGATAGTCAAAAAGGTGGAAGAATTTATGTTAATATGGGAAATACTTCAATAACAGTTTATAGAGAGAAAACTCCGAATACTCCTGTAGTACAAGTTCCTATGTACTTAGGGCATGATAAAATAGGAGAAATAAAACCAGGAGATTTTTATGTTAGATATAATGTTACTCAAATAGTAAAAGATACCGTACATAAAGTTTTATATAAAGATGGTGATGATGTACGTATGGGATATATAGAAGAATACTATTATCTTAATAGCAATGGTGAAATAGTTGATAGTTATATCCCTGATCAAAAGTATTTCAATTACATAAATTATGATCCAGTAACAAAAAAATATAAAGTTGTATCAGAAAAAGAATATCAAGAAAATGGGATTATTTTTACTGTTAATAAACCTGTTCCTTATTTTGATGGTACAGAATGTGTTGGAATATTAAAAAAAGGTGATAAAATAAAGGTAACAGGAAGTTCATATTCTATTTACGGAGCATCTAGACTTTGGACTATATTTGTTAGCCATGTATATAATAAAGAAACCGATTCTTTTGACGAATTTAACAAGTTTGTAAGTGTTGGTTTAGAGCTAGGATGTAGTAAAGAAGACAGAGCATTATATTAATTTTAAAGGAGTAAGAGTAAATGGAAAAAAAGTATGTATTTTTAATTGTTATATTTATATTATTTATTGGTGCTTTATTTTTAATTTCATCTTTTACTGAAAACGAAGAAAAAGTAGAAGTGGAAAAATATACTTTGAAAATAAATGAAGAAGATATTTTATATGAATATAACGATTATATATATTTTCTTACTGATACTTCGTCTTTTCATTCTGATAGTAATATATGCTTTGTAGGAATGTTTGCTAAAAACAAAAAAGATTATATTCCTGATTCATCGCAGCAAGAATTTGCTTTATTAAATGAATTTAATTTTTGTAATGTTCTTTATATGGACAGTTATAAAAAAGGTGTTTTTATAGACGGAAAGTTTTATTATGTTAGTACAGACGAAAAAAATGTTATAGAAGTATATACTTTAAATGGCATTAATATTTTAAAAGAAGTAATTACTCTTGCGGAAGGTAGTGCTGGTTTCCTTGGTGATTTTGGTGTAGAAAGCATTGATGACAATTATATTTATTTAACAAGATATTTTTATGAAGATGGAAAAACGAATCAAGTAAGATGTAGTAAAACAAGTTATACTTGCGAATTATTTTAGTGAAGTTCTAGTTATTAAAGCATGTAATCTGTTTTGAAAGCAAAAATGTGATATAAATTATATGTTATACCTATTTATACGCATTTTCCTACTAAATATATTTTTAAAGAAGAAAAAGTAATAAATAGTGATTAGAGTTTAATGTTTCAACCTTAACTGATTATACCAATCATTACATATTTGAAAAAATTAATAAAGTTGAATCTAACTTTATTTTTTTAGACTTGGGCTGGAACTCCAAGACTTGATATAAAGTTTTCTTTGGAGAGAATGATTTCCGTACACGAAGAGTAATATAATTTTAAAAGATAAGAAATCATGAATAAATGGTTTCTTTTTTTCATATCTTTATTTAGGTGATGCTATGGATTTTAAGGTAGGGGACTATGTTACTAGAGAAAGTTATGATAATGATGTTGTGTTTGTTATAACAGAGATTAAAGAAAAAGAAGCTATCCTTAAGGGATATGATGTTCGTTTAGTAGCGAATAGTCCTTTTGAAGATTTAAATTTATGTACAGAAGAAAGAGAAAAAGATGATTTTTTAGAAGATTTAATTATTGAAGATAAATTAGATCGTGGAGAAAATGAAGAATTTTTTTATTTACCTGCTAAAATATTACATTTAGATGGGGATAAAGATTATTTGGAGAAGTGTTTAGATTTTTATAAAAGAAATAAAATACTTGCTTTTGGGCAGACCGTAAAAGAAGAAAACTTAGATAAAGTTGTCTATAATTATTTAAATGAGATACGACCTGATATATTGATTATTACAGGACATGATGCTTTTTTTAAAAAGAGTGGAGATAAAGGAGATATTAAAAATTATAAAAATACATATAACTTTATTAAAGCTGTAAAAGAAGCACGCCGTTATGAGAAGAGTCACGAAAAATTATTAATTATTGCAGGAGCATGTCAAAGTAATTATGAAGAATTAATTAAAGCAGGAGCTGATTTTGCTAGCAGTCCAAAACGAGTTAATATTCATGCACTTGATCCTGCTATAATTGCGACAAGTATCTCTTTGACGGAGAAAAATAAAGAAATTGATTTGATTGATTTATTAGGGAGAACAAAATATGGAAAAGATGGCATGGGTGGTTTAAAGGTAAATGGTCTTATGTATGTGGGGTATCCTAGGTGAGAACGATTTATGAAGCAAAAGATTTTATTAAGAAAAATTTAAATAAAAAAGTTATCATTAAGATATTGGGTATACGAAATAAAAATGAAATGATTGAAGGTATCATATCTGAATGTTATGCTAATGTTTTTATGGTGGATACAGGATTTTCGAAGAAAAGTTTTACGTATACAGATGTTTTAATAGGAAATGTACTCATTAAATTAAAATAATTATTGCATTTCCGCTAATTTTGTTCTAAAATTAGAGTATATAATAACTTGGGAGGAGTGTTAATTATATGAAAATTACAAAAGTTGTTCTTCGCAATAAGGAGAAGGAAGATTCACGTATGAAAGCTATTGCAACAGTTACTTTAGATGAAGCATTTGTTGTAACTGGTATTCGCTTAATTCAAGGAGACGATAATATGTTTATCGCTATGCCTAGTAGAAAGGTTTCAGATGGGGTATATGATGATATAGCGCATCCTGTAAATCAAGAAACTCGTAAGATGTTTGAAGATGCTATCTTTAATGCTTATGAAGAAATGAAAAAAACGGGTGAAGAAATAGTTCATATTGATCTATAATTACGCAAGCTAATTTGCGTTTTTTTGTTCTTTTTTTTTGCTTTTTTCATATATATTACTAGGTGATGATATGGATACAGTATTAGATAATACAAAGCATGAAGTAAAAGTGATTGATCGAGGATTAATCTATTTAACAGGAATAGATAAGATTATTAGTTTTGATAGTGAAGAATTTTTGATGGAAAGTGTAATGGGAACCGTTTTATTAAAGGGAGAGGGGCTTGAAATAGTAAAATTGGATACTCATGATGGAGTAGTAAGTATTAAAGGAATTATTAATAGTTATACTTATGATGATGTAAAGAAAAAAGATGGCGAGACTTTTTTTGGAAAGTTGTTTAAATAATGAGTGGAATTATTCAGTTTATTTGTCTTCTTTTTTCTTTTTTCTTTGGTTTTTTTCTTTACTCTTTTTTTCGTTTTAATTATAAATTATTTCGAAAGAAAAAATTATTTGTCTTTATATTTGGAGAAAGCTTAGTGGTTTTATTAAGCTCTTTGGTTTATGTTTATTTTTTATATCGAATCAATTATGGAGTATTACATATTTATTTTGTTATGATGATACTTTTTGGATATTTTGTACATAGTGTTAAGAAATGTAAATAGACATTTTTTGTAAGAAAAAAACACCTTTACCTATGTTATACTTATTATGATAAGGAGGCATTTAGAATGAGTAAAAGTCAAAAAAAGAAATCAAATGATGGAAAAAGAATTGTATTTTTACTTTGTTCTGTTGTTTTATTTGTCGTTATTTTAATAAGTACTGTCTTTAATGATTGGACACAAATTATGGAAAATAGAGTAAATACAAAAGAATATCAAACTTACTATGAACAATTACAAGAGGAAGAAGCTTCTTTGAATAGTGAAGTTATTAAATTACAAGATTCTGAGTATATAGCACGTTATGCACGGGAGAAGTATATGTATACGAAAGATGGAGAGACAATATTAAAGATAATTGATTCTAAATAATATGATAAGATACTATTTTTATAGTATTTTTTTTATAAAAGTAACACAATGTTGTTTATTTTTAATATTTAATAAACGGGTAAAAATTTAATAAAAAAAGTCCTTGTGTTTCGTTGCATAGTTCTCTTTTTTTATGATATAATTTTTATGTTGTAAGGTGGAGGGTTTTGTTTATGGATAAGTTACAAGTTGGTGAAGAAAGATTACGTTTAATGGTATTTAGGAGTGCTTTGGATTTAGGGGGAAAAGTAGATGAACATTTGTTGAAAAAATACCAATTGGATCCAGAGAAATATACGTTTATGGTTCCTATTACGCAAAATTTTTTTGATGATGGGCATTTAAAAGTACAGATTAATGAAACGGTTAGAGAAAAAGATATGTTTTTGTTAACAGATATTGGTAATTATTCTTTAACGTATCAAATGCATGGCTTAGTTAACCATATGAGCCCAAATGACTTAATGATGGAATTAAAAGACGGAATTGGAGCATGCAATTGTCATGCAAAATCAATAAATATTGTGATGCCTCTTTTATATGCTGGTAGACAACATCGTAGAAATACAAGAGAAAATTTAATGTGTGGAGATGTATTAGGAGAAATAGATCAAAAAAGTCGTGTGAAAAGTTTTATTACCTTTGATGCTCACGATCAAGGAGTGGAACATGCTGTCCATCATATGGAATTTGATAATTTTATGGTTTCTAATGTTATTTGTAAGCAAATTATTAATGATTTATCTAAAGAAGATTTGCAAAACTTGGTTTTTGTGGCTCCTGATAATGGTGCGACTGGAAGAAGAAATGTTTATTTAAATAGTTTTGTTTCTCCACATATATGTAAAGAAGCAGGAAGCTTTGTTAAACAAAGAGATTATAATATTTATATGGGAGATTCTATTTCTGGTTTATTAAGAGATAGAAAAGAGCCAGCTTTGTTGCTAGAAAAAAAATTTAAAGAATCAATTTAGTAAAATAAGGAAGTAGTAGTATGGAAAAAAATTGTGTAAGGCTTGCTTCTCCGACTATTCAAACGGATAGTATTGTAGACGGAGAAGGTATTAGAAGCGTTATTTGGTTTCAAGGTTGTTCACATAATTGTTTGGGATGTCATAATCCTGAAACACACGATTTTTATCAAGGTTTTCTTGTATCTATTAACGAACTAAAAGAACAAATTAATGAATTAGAATACCAAGAAGGTGTAACCTTTAGTGGGGGAGATCCTTTTATGCAGCCAGAAGCTTTGCTTGTTCTTGCTCGTTATGTACATGAAAAAGGGATGAATGTATGGTGTTATACAGGGTTTCTTTATGAAGATTTAATCAAAATGGCGAAAGAAAAACCTATTTATTTTGAAGTTTTAAAAGAGATTGATATCTTAGTAGATGGTAAATTTGTACAAGAATTAAAGAGCTTTGATGCTGTTTTTAGAGGATCTAGTAATCAAAGAATTATAGATGTACAGAAGAGCTTAGCAAGAGAAAAAGTTATATTAGTGGAAAAGTATATTTAGTGCTTTTTTTTTTTTTATTTTCCTGTATAATAATTCCTTAAGTAGGTGATGAGTATGTGCAATATGAAACTAACAAATATTAGCTATGTTGTATCAGACTCTTTTCTTTTGCAGGACATTTCTTATACTTTAAAAAAAAATAAGACACTTAGTATTATTGGTCCAAGTGGGAGTGGAAAAACAACTTTTGTTAAAGTGTTATGTGGACTTCTACCTTTTGAAGGAGAAATTTTATTTGATGGGAAGAAAATGAAAACAAGTGATTTGCAAGAACAAGTTTGTCCTGTTTTTTATGAAGATTCCTTGCCAAATGAGAATTTGTTTTCTTATTTTTCAACTACTTATTCTGATTTTCAAAATGATTTATTAGACTTACAGGATTATTTTCCTATAGATGAACTATTAAATTCTACTTTTTCTTCCTTATCTTTTTCTAATCAAGTTCTAGTAAAAATACTTTATGCTTCTTTAAAACATCCTAAATATTTAGTGATTGATGATTTATTATCTTATTTGGATTATCGAACAAAAATTTTACTATTAAACTATTTAAATAGTCAACATATTTTATTAATTAATGTTACTAGTGATTTAGAAGATGTTTTATTTACAGATTTTATTATGTGTTTATATGAAGGTGGAATAGCGATTGAGGGCAATACTTTAGCGGTGTTACAAAATGAAAAATTATTGAAAAGAATGGGATTTTCTTTACCATTTTTTGTGGATTTATCTATTCAATTAAGATTATATGATTTAATAAAAAGAATGTATCTTAATAAAGAAGATTTGGTGGATGCTTTATGGAAATAATATTTAATCACATGTCTTATATATTTAAAAATAAACTTTTTTCTAAAGAGATAGTTAAAGAGCTAAGTCTTACTATTCCTGAGGGGAGTATTGTTTCCTTTATAGGAAAGGATATTTCTTGTTTAAAAGATTTATTCTTATTAAAGAAAAGACCTAATTTAGGGGAACTTGTTATGAATGGCGTAAAAATAAGAAAAACAAATCATATTAATTGTTATAATGGAATTGATAAAGCTGTTGGTTTAGTAGAAGATATAACATCCTTAAAAAATAAAACAGTGAAAGAGTACATTGTTTCTACAATAAAAACACAGGAATATGAAGGAGACGTGGAAGAACATGTTAAAAATTCTCTTAAAATAGTTGGATTGTCTTTTTCTTTATTAGAAAGAGAGATTGATACGCTTTCTTTTACAGAAAAGAAAAAAGTTTCTTTGGCTGCTACTTTGTCTTTTAATCCTAAAATGATTATTTTAGATGATTTTGATTATGGATTTACTGCTAGAGAACAAGAATATTTTAAAAAGTTGTTTTTAAAGCTTAAGAATAAATTTCATAAAACGATTCTTATTTTTAATGGAAGAATTCCTTTTTTGTTTCAACTTGTTGATAATGTATATGTTATTCACAAAGGAGAAGTAAAAATTAGGGGAGACAGACAAGTCTTTTATGATTATAATTTATATAGATATATAGATATGCCACAGATAGTATCGTTTACTAAATATGTTTTAGAGTCTGGATACGAAATTAATCAATATACCGATATTAAAGAATTAATAAAAGAATTATATAGAAGAATAAAGTAGGGTGGATTATATGCATTTTTTAATTACAATTGCTTATGATGGAAGTTGTTTTTATGGTTTTCAAAGATTAAATGATTTAAAGACTGTGCAAAAGACTTTAGAAGAAGCTTTAACTAAAATTAATAAAAAGATGGTGTTTATTAAAGGAGCAGGAAGAACAGACAGAGGAGTTCATGCTAACGGGCAAAGGTTTAGTTGTACGTTAGATATTCCTATAACGGAGATAGGTTTAAAAAGAGCACTTAATTCCTTAGTGAATCCAGAAATTTATATTAAGGGAGTAAAACAAGTTGATGAAGATATTCATGCAAGATTTAGTGTGAAAAAGAAAGTCTATGTTTATAAAATTAATTTAGGAGATTTTCAACCTGTGTTGGATCGTTATGTTTATCAGCCTGTTTATCGTTTGGATATTGCAAAAATGAAAAAGGTAGCAAAACTTTATTTGGGAGTTCATGATTTTCATAACTTTGTTTCTGGAAGTCGATTAAAATCAGAGGCTATTCTATATCGTATTACTTTTAAAAGAGAAAGAGATATTTTAAGTATAAGACTTGAAGGAAAAAGTTTTTATCGTTATATGGTGCGTAATTTAGTTGGAATGATGTTAGAAGTAGGACGTGGAAAAGAAACTATTTCTAAAGTAAAGGAGATGCTTGTTGAAAAAAGGAAGATAGAGGGACATACGGCTCCTGCTTGTGGCCTTTATTTAGAAGAAATATATTATTGAGGTTATTATATGAAAGAATTAGAAAAAAGAATTGAGAAAATAGAAGAAATAGAAGGTAGAAAAGGATAAGGCATGGGAGACTAGTTTTGTAAGAAGGATTGCTATTTGTATATTGACCTATGTTGTTGTTATTTTTTATTCTTGTATTATAAAAAGTACAAGTAGTATTTTTTTAAGTAGTTTAGTTCCTGTTATAGGATTTACTTTATCTACACTTTTTTTAAAGGTAGTTCGTAAACTCTGGGAGAAGAGACTAAAGGATTAATTTTTTTTCTGTAAGAAGAGCAAAAAACTATTAATTTAAAGAGTAACTTGCAAAAACTTTACAAAAAAGGATTAAATTTGAAAGTTTTGTTTGACTTTTTGGGGACTTTCTCCTATAATTTTAACTGGTACATTTTATTTGTTCGATTTTTGTTAGCCTTGGGAAAGTGAAGCAGAAAAGAACGATGGAAGGAAAATTTGAAATGAAAACATTCATGCAAAAGAAAGAAACTGTAGAACGTAATTGGTACGTTATTGATGCTGAGGGTGTTACATTAGGTAGATTGGCTACGAAAGCAGCTACTGTTTTAAAAGGTAAACATAAAGCTACTTATACACCACACATTGATTGTGGAGACTACGTAATTGTTGTTAATGCAGAAAAAGTAAAATTAACTGGAAATAAGCTAATGGATAAGAAATATTATAACCATAGTGGATATCCAGGAGGATTAAGGGAAAGAAACGCGCAAACAATGATTGAAAAATATCCAGAAGAAATGATTGAAAGAGCTGTTAAAGGTATGTTACCTAAAGGACGTTTAGGAAGACAAATGAGTAAGAAGTTATTCGTTTATGTTGGCCCTGAACATCAACAACAAGCACAAAAACCAATCGAAATGAAAGTTAACTAGGAGGTTTATTTATGGCAAAACAAGTATGGAGTGCTACTGGACGTAGAAAACGTTCTGTTGCTCAAGTAAGAATGACTGCTGGTAAAGGAAATATAACAGTTAATGGAGTAGATGTTAACGAATATATGCCTTTTGCAGTATTAGTTATGGATTTAAAACAACCTTTAGTTGCTACAGGAAATGAAGATAAGTTTGATATTGAAGTTACTGTTAAAGGTGGAGGATTCTCTGGACAAACAGGAGCTATCCGTTTAGGAATTACTAGAGCATTACTTGCATTTGATGCAGATGCAGATCAATCTAGAGAAGATGCTTATCGTAAAGTTCTTAAAACGGCCGGATTTGTTACGAGAGATCCAAGAAGCAAAGAACGTAAAAAACCAGGACTTAAAAAAGCACGTCGTGCACCACAATTCTCAAAACGATAGGATTACCAATTCGTTCAACCCCTATAAACTCAATGTTTATAAGGGTTTTTCTTTGCTTAAGAATATGTCTAAACCCCATTAAATTTGGTTCGTAACCCACAAGTAACCCACAGGTAGCCCACAAATTAGAATAAATAAAAAAAGAGCAGTTATCTTAAATAATTAACTGCCTCTATAAGTTCTTCTATATCTTTATGTGTATAAACCTTATCAGTTATATCTGTACTAGCATGTCCCATAATTCTTTTAATGCATAATTTATTAGCAGGTGTTCTATCCATACGAGTAGCAAAGGTATGTCTTGTGTCATGTGGTTTATGTTCTTTTGAAAATTCTAATTGTTCCATCATGATATCCCATTTTTCTCTTCTATAATTAGAGTATTTCATTTGAGTACCTAGTGAATTAACTATTAAGTATTCACACCCAACTTCAACTGCTTTATCATAATATCTTTGAATTAGTGGTATTATCCTTTTATGAAGTGGTATTACTCTATCTATTCCTGCTTCTGTTTTCATGCCACCAACCATATATTCTTTATCAATATGAACATTTTCAATTTTAATATCTAATAATTCACTTATTCTTAAACCAGTATAAATAAGTATCAGTATTGTATCAATAAAATCCATTCTATCGACATTTTCCCATAACTTATCTATTTCTACTTCTTCAAATGGTATTCGTACTAATTTGGTCGTTTTTTTGCCTATATCAATGTATTCTGAATATTTTTTCACATTCATATCATTTTTAATCGCATAATCATACATTTGATGCCACATAATTTTAAATGCCTTTTTTGCACTCCATTTATCACCCATGCCATCAACTATTGCTTGTAAATGATTTATTCTTACATCGACAAATGCCATATCTTTTATATCTTGACAATAGTTCCAACACATATTATAGACTTGATGTGTTTTGTGTGCTATTTTAGGATATTTTTCATCTTTCCATTTTTCATGAAGTCCCTCAACTGTTATCTTTTTAGCATCAATATCATAAGGGTTTTCATTAAATAATGCTAACTCTTGTAATGCTTGTTGTCTTGTTTCAAAATAACCAACTGTTTGTCTTTTTTGCACACCATTTTCATCCCATCCAATAGTTTTTCTTACTCTATAAGGTTTTCTTCTATTTCCTGATAATTTTTCAATAGAGCCGTATTTATTTGGAAGTTTTATAGGGCATCACTTCCTCTTCTATTATTTGCCTGTTCTTTATCAGTTGCCCATCTGCAATTATTTGGTTCATAGTTACCATTAACATCAATTCTATCAATACTTAAGTTATCTTTATACCCATTATTTATAGCCCATTTATAAAATGTTAAGAAGTCATTTTTCCACTCTTCACATACATAGATACCACGAGAACCATACCATCTTTTATAATCAGTGTCATTTTTGTTATAACACCTTGATTTCATTTTCGACCATATTCTGTATAATCTCGTTCCGCACATTCCATGAGTTTTTCTATTTGGTCTATAAATATGATTTTCATGATTTAGACATCCACAACTTTGTTTCTGTCCTCGTTTCAAAACATTACTATCAGCAATACATATATTGCCACAATCACATTCGCATTCCCACAAACTTCGGCAATATTTATTTTTACCTTTATATTTAATGACGGTCAATCTGCCATATTTTAATCCTGTAATATCTTTATATTTCATATATCAAAATCCTCCAATTTCCTTGTGTTTTTCTTATGTTTTTGATATAATGAAATAGAAAAATCCATAACATTATATCTTATATTTTGTTTTTTAGTTTTGTGGACTAAATGTGATTTTTCATTTTGACTTACTGTTCGAACAGTAGGTCTTTTTTTTATTTTCTATAATATCCTTTTATATATTTGCCTTTTTTATTTATATATCCACTTACATAATTATGTTTATTATTATCTTTGAAGTTTTTATCTAAATTATATACACTTAAATCATCTATACCTTTATATATTTTAAATGCAATATATATGTCATGAAACCATCCTATAAATAATAAGCCATAAGTAAATAAATATAATATTCCTTTTCCTATTTGTTTAGTTGCAAATTTATGTAAACCAAACCATCCACCAAATATACAAAGAATTAGATAAGTTTTTTTACTCATAATTATTTTCTCAACTTTCTTCTAACTTCAATGGCAACACCTATTATTTTTACTGGTTTTGTCATTATTTCATATTCATCAAAGTAATAAGGTTCATATTCGTTATTTAGTGGTTTTAAAATAATGCTTTTTTCTTGTTTAATTACTCTTTTAAAAGTAGCATCATCACCATTTACCATAACTATACAATCATCACCTGAATTACAATCAGGTTGTTGCTTAATTATAACTATATCCCCAGTTTTATAATCAGGGAACATACTATCACCATCAATTTTTAATGCAAAATAGTTATTGTCGCCTTTTAACATAGATGCAGGTATTTCTTCATATCCAAGTATATCTTCTATGGCTTCTATTGGAATACCAGCAGGAACTTTGCCAAGTACGGGTATTCTTATTGTCTTTGTAGTAGTTTCTATATATCTAGCATTATCTATATTGATATTAGTTATATCTTCTTCGTTATCTGGCAACCAATCTCTATCCATATCAACATCATAACCCATTAACCATGCTTCACTTACATTTAATGTTTTTGCTATGATATAAAGTTTATCTTGTTTTGCTTTATAATTACCACTTAAATAATTACTAATTTGTGTTTTAGAAATACCAGTTTTATTTGCTAAATCAATAGGTCGCATATTATTATAATTTAATGCTTTTTTTAGTCTATTTGCAAAAGTATCCTCCAACATTTTGCTATCACCCCAATCTCATTTACATTATATATTATAAACAATAGTAACGAAAAAAGCAACAATAGTATGACAAAATTATAAAAAAATTAAGAAAATGGTTACTTATTGTATTGACAGTAACGAAAAAATATGCTAAATTGTAATTAGGTTAAGAAAAAAGTAACCTAAACAAAATACAAGAAAGAAGGTGTGAAAATGATTTTTGATTATTCCAAATTTAAAGGTAAAATTAGAGAGTTAGAAATGACACAAAATGAATTTGCAAAAAAAATTGGTATTTCTGAACAGACTCTAAATTTAAGATTTAAAAATTTAAGACCATTTACTCAAACAGAAATATTTAAAACAATGAAAATTTTTAATGAACCTCTTGAAAATGCAAAAATATATTTTTTTACAGAAAAAGTAACGAAAATCGTAACCAAAAATTAGTCCACAAAACTAAAAAACAAAAAAACAAATTATAAGAAAGGATTTTTTATGAAAAAGATAACAATTAAAGAAGCATCAAAATTGATGCATAAATCACCACAATTTATAAGAGTGGGATTACAAACTGGCAGATTGCCATTTGGTACTGCAGTTAAGGTTAAAGAAAGATGGAACTACCTTATTTACCCTGAATTGTTTTATCAATATTTAGGTATTAAGGAGGTTCAACATGATTAATAAAATTAAAAATTATATTAGTGAGCATCCACTAGCAATTATTATTTGTATTGCAGTTTTAATTATTATTCTTCTATCAAATATTCTTGAAAATGATATGGAAACACACATTGAAAAAGTATCTAAAGAATGTGCATCACAAGGTTATGGTATTAAGGCATATTACACCAATCAAGGCGATAAATTCTATAAATGTGATAAGGATGGTGATAAATAATGTCTAATAAGAAAAGTCAAATATCAGAGATTATTCACCATTTAAGAAAATATAAATCGATTACTTCAATGGAAGCAATTAAAAGATTTGGTGCAACTAGATTATCAGGAATTATTTATGTTTTAAAAGAACGAGGTTTTGGTATAGAAACTGAATTAGTAGAAGTTAAAAATAGGTATGGTCATATAACAAGGGTTGCGGTTTATCACCTTGTAAAGGATATCGATGATGAGGGAGGTGAAAATTTATGATTTTAAAAATTTTAGAATTTTTTGGAATTGTAATAATTGTTTTATTGGGGGGATTTATAGTTGCAGTCTTATGTAAAAAGATTTTACAAGAGTTAAGAAAGTGAAGTGTTATACATGAGTACATACAACAAAACAAAATTCTATTGGTTGCAATTGAAAGAAGATTTTTTTGATGATGATGCAATACAATGGCTAGAAGAACAACAACCTAAAGGAAAAGAATATGCACTATTTTATTTAAAACTATGTTTAAAATCATTAAAAACAAATGGTATTTTAATCAGAAGTGTTGGGAATTTTTTAATTCCTTATGACAATAAAAAATTAGCAGAATTAACAAAAACAGATTTTGACACAGTTACAATCGCTATGGAACTATTAAAAAAAATAGGTTTAATTCAATTGCTTGACAATGGTGAAATTTATATAAGCCAACTCGAAAATCTTATTGGTTCTAAATCAATTGGTGCATTTAAAAAAGAGCAACAAAGAATGTTAAAAGATAAAGGTGGACAATTGTCCACAGAATGTCCACCAAAGATAGAAATAGAACAAGAAAAAGAATTAGAAATAGAACAAGAAAAAGAATTAGAAATAGAACAAGAAAAAGAATTAGAAATAGATAATAATATTGCTCTTCCTGTACCAACTTTACCATCAAAAAAAGATTTACAAATACAATATGAAAAAGAATTTAATAAATTATGGGAATATTACCCAAATAAAAAAGGTAAAGACCAAGCCAAAAATAAATATATACTTGCTAGAAAACAAGGTACGACCTATGAAGAAGTTTCACAAGGACTTAAAAATTATTTAAATTACATTAAATTAGAAAATATAGAACTCAAATATATAAAGCATGGTTCTACATGGTTTAATCAAAAATGTTGGAATGATGACTATAAGATAACAAATTCATCTACTAAAAAAAATGATGAACAATGGGCATTATTGAAAGGAGTTTATGATGGAACAATCAAAGTTAATTAGTTGTGTCATTGCTAAATTAAAAATAGCATATCCTTATTATTTCAATAAATTATCAAAAGAAGATTTTGTTGGAATGGTTACTATGTATCAAGAATATCTTGGCAATCTAAATCCAAATGCTTTAATGATGACTTTAAAAAAAATAATAAAGAAAGAAGAATATATGCCATCTATACCGACAATTTTAAACACATACAGAAAAGAAGCCTGTTCGTATTTTGTTGAATTGATAAATAATACTGATGCAGATGTAGAAGATAAAAAATATTTAGAAAGTATGGCAGAATGGTATTCATTGCAAGAAGATTATCCAAGCGATTTTTTAAAAAGAATTAATGAGTTGGAACAAATAAAATTAAAAAGTAATAAAAAGGAGGCTTTACCTTATGACAATTAAAGAATTATCACAATATCATAATGTTAAAATTGAAATTCAACAAACAAAAGATAACATTGAAGAAATTGAAACTACAATAATTGGTTCTTCTAAAATTACAGGTATGCCGATGGTGTCAAGTGGTAATAATAGCAATCCTACTGAAAGAATAGGAATAAAATTAGCAAAATTAAAAACAACATTAGAAAATAAAAAAGATAAGTTGCTTGATGAGGCAACTAAAATAGAAGAATTTCTAAATACTGTTGAAGATGGTGAAATTCGTATTATTATTAGAAAAAGATTTTTAGAGGGTAAAACATGGAAAGAAGTAAGCAAAGATATTATTGCTGATAGGTCAACCCCATACTACAAATTAAAAAAATATTTAAAAGGGAGGTCTGCATCAGATGATAAAAATAAAAAGAGCAATTGATTTGTTTAGATTAGACAAATTTCAACTAATTAAAAAGATAAATACTCTTGAATTAGAAAACTCTGTTTTAGAACAAACAATAAAAGATGAATTATATAAAATATTCATGGATAAATTAAGAGAACCCCAAGAATTAGATAGAGTAAAAAAAGAAAATAAAAATTTGAGAAGTAAAGTCAAAACTCTAAAAGCATTGTTAAAGGATGATACCTATGGAAAGTGAGATTTTGAGTATTGAAACTGTTCAGAAATTAGCAAGATTAGAAAAAGTGGAAATTGAAAATAAGCAATATGAAAAAATAATATGTGATTTTGATAGAGAGGTAAATCGTTTATTTAATATTATTAAAGATGCTTATGAACACTTAGATAAAAAAACACTATGTTCCAAAGATGATAAAGATATTTTAAAAAGAATATTATCAAAAGGTTTAAGCAATGAGGTTGATAATGTCGAAAGTATATCAAGATAATTTTAATAATTCATTTTCTAATAATAGTGATAATGAATTCACTAAAAAAATTGAGGGCTTTAAAAAAATATTGCCCACAAGCATATAAATTTGTCATATTCAAATTTAAAGATACTTATTTGAATGTTGAAAATGGTGAGTATTCAATAAATCTACCGACATCTAAGGAATTTAAGTTTGTTTATGGTCAAATAAAATTAATATATCGAGTAAAAAACAAAGGTATAAAATTTATTGATTTAGAGCCGTCTGATTTCTTTATAGATGGATATAGATTTGATTTAGAGGTATATAAATCAATATATTATAGAAATGCAAAAGATAAATTCAAAATAGATTTAATGCTAGAAATGAAAAAAGGAGGAAAAATAAATGAATGAAAAATTAAGAAAGATTATAAATCATTATGGCATGGATAAACAATTGAAATATTTTCAAAGTGAAGTATTTGAATTAAATGAGGCAATTATAAAAAGAAGAAATACAGGAGTAATAGAAAGTATTGCCATAGGAATAACTAATGCAGTAGCACCATTACTAAATATAAAAAATGCTGATTATTCAAAAGAACATATCAAAGAAGAAATTGCAGATGTTATGGTTATGTTAAAGCAATTTCAGTTATATTATGATATTCCAACAGAAGATATAAAAGCAATTATGAAAAATAAAGTTGATAGACAACTAGAAAGGATTGAATATGAACCTAAGCATGGAAAAGAAGAATAAGATTAAAAACATTGGTATAGCAATAGGAATATTATTGTTCTTTGCGATTACTTGTTTAATAATTTATGAAGCAATAGACTTTGCTAATGATTATAGATGCAGTAATTTACCATTAAATGAGTTTTTTCAAGATGAAAGTTGTAAAAAATATTGGAGGTATGAAAAATGATAGAAGATAAAGAAATGGAATATGTAAATGTTCCAACATATATAGAAAAAGCAGTAAAAAAATTATTTAAACTAAAAAATACTGAAAAAGAATTGGCAATGCAAATAAAGGACTATATGTCAACTCATGATATTCCATTAGAAACACCTTTGCAATTATTAAAATATATTCCAAAAGAAAATGTTGATGAAAACCAATTGAAAATAAACTTTGAAACTGGGGAGGTTGAACAAAATGGTTAAATACATTTGTTTAGCACCAAGTAAAGAACAATTTAATATAAAAGGTGAAAGTTTAGGCATGAGTGGTGAAAGAGCATTATATTATGCTACCGATATAGGAAAGCATCGTATATATAGAAGTTGCTATCCAATAGAACCATATATATTTAAAGGTAAGGATATTAATGAAAAATTAGAATTGTTATATTTTAATACTTCAATAGAAGCACAAAGATTATGTGATGAAATAAATAGTGTATATGGTGATGATTTTATAGTAAAAGAGGTGAATGTTGATGAAGAATAATGAATTTATTGATTTATGTGTATCAAAATTAGTTGAATATGTGAATTCTAATTTGGATAAAAGTGATGCTTTAATAAACATTACAAAAGATTGTGTATTTGTAGTTTGGAGTTGTAAAACATTACAAAATAATAAGGCATTATTAAGTACAACATTATCAGATGGAATGTATTATGAATTTACATATAATGGTGATAAAAAAGAACTATATCTTGATGCTTACAAAAAATGGCAAAATATCTGCTATAAGATTGATTAAATGAGGACTGCTTATGAGTAGAACATTTAGAGTAAACTTTGGTAGAAAGACTGTAAGACCATTTGAGGCACATGATATTAATAATATGCTTGTATTATGTAAAAAGACAAGAAATCAAGCAGAAGTGGATAACAATGAAGAACAAAGGTATTTATGGGATAGAAATTATATGATTTTAGTTATTGGAATGAATTTGGCTTTTAGGATAGAAGATATACTTCAATTAAGAGTTGATAATTTTAAAAATGGTGGTGTTTATACAAGGGAGTTTAAAACTAATAAGGAACAGTCATTTGAACTGCATCCATCACTATACAAGGATATTCAAGGCTATATCAATAGAAATGAGTTAATAGATGGCGAATACTTATTTAAAAGCAGAAAAGGTGTAAATAAACCAATTACTCGACAAAGAGCATGGCAGGTAATAAAACAACTTGCCGATGCAGTTAAAGTGTCATATCCTGTTGGATGCCATTCGTTAAGAAAATACTTTGCTAGGCAATATTATGAAAAAACAGGTGATATTATTGGCTTGAAAGAAATGTTAAATCATTCTAGCGAAAGAGTAACACTTTTATACATTTGTTGGAATACAGATGATAAAAATGAAAAAAGAAAGAACTTTTATTTAGGTAGTTGATATGAAATATATTGATGATGATGTTTTAGGTGGTCAATCAAGACCAATACATAATAATTTTGAATTAACAAATGCTATGCAAGGAAGAAAGAATTGTTTTTTATATACAGTTGGTACTTTTCAAGTTAATAATCAAAATTATATTGAATTAAAAGAAAGAAATATTAAATTAGTTGGTTTAGCATTTGCACAATTAAAATACAAGCCATTAAAAGAAAAGCAACAAGATAGAAAGTCAGTAAACATTATAATTGATGAATTAAGCAAAATAACATTGAATATAAATATTGATACTAATGTAAAATTAGAACAAAAAAATAAATATATAAGTGGTGGTATGCAATAGCATATCACTTCACTTAAACCTATACAATTTTACAAAATGAAAAATTGTAAATTCAACAAAAAAATAACACTTTCCTGACAACAGGAAAATGATTATAAAATCTAGGTAAAATTAAGATTTTAATATAAAAAAATGAATTTAACAGAATTATGTCATTTTGTTAAATTCCTATATATTCGATTGGAGGTTGAAATTATGGTTTATTGTGCTGATTTAAGGTGTAAGTATAGAAATGATAAAGGTAAATGTACTTGTAAGACTGTTAATTTATCTGCTTGGAGTGTTAATACAGTAAATATGGGATACAAAGATTTTCTTAAATGTAAATCATTTGAATTTGATAAAACATACTTGCAATTGGGTAAAAAAATGAAAGAACTAGGAATTATTGATAAATTACCTAGTGAAATTGAAGAAGTGTTTAGAGAAGATTAGGAGGTATAAAAAACAATGAAAGTAATTAAAAATATAATAGATGATGCAATAGAATATAATAAACGCATTACAAGACTTAATTCCGAAAACAAAGAGATTAAATTAGAACCAGTAGAAGAAGAAAAGGTAATTACTATAACACTAGATGAATATAAGGAACTTTTAGTATATAAAGGTAAATATTTAGGAGTTACAGGTACTAATGAAACAACAAAATTGTATGCTGATGGGATAGAAGTATATGAAAAAAATGATTGATATTATTGATATTAAAAATGCAAAATATTTAGAATTTTATTCAAACGATGGATACATTTATTGTAAGAATAAAATTACTGATGAAGTAGTGTTTGTTGCAGAAGATGAAAAATACAAAATATTGAAAAATGAATATTTAGATTATCAAAAGTGGTATAGAGAAGAAAAAAATAAAAATATAAGGCAAAAGGAAATTGTAAATCAACTAATTAATGCCATAAAAACTAAATTAAAGAAATCTGATAATTATGAGATGGGGTTAGAAAATAGTAGTTATAAAGATAGATTATTTACTGAAACATATATTGAATTACAAGTTATATTAGATAAATTAAAGGAGGTAACAGATGAAATCTAATGAATTTAAACACGATTTATTGAAACTAATAAAAAATAATCCTAATTTAGATGTTGTTTGTATGTGTGCAACTGATGAATTAACTGATGAGTTTAGATATTTGTATTTATCAAAGTTATCTTGTTCTATTTGTTATATTTACGAATATGAAGATAGAATATTCTTAGATAAAGAGGGAATGACAGAATATTTATGTGATATTCATGATGGCGATGCAGAATATTTAGATTTAGATGATGATGAATTTGAAATGACAATGCATACAGAAGCAGATAAATATTTTAAGCAAAAAGCAATTGTTATATATGCTAGAAGTTGTTAAATAATGAATAAAAATAGTTTTAAAGACCAATGTGATATTTGTAATAAATTCGACTATTTAAAAAGTTTTGATAATAAATGTTTGTGTTCTGAATGTTATAAAAAGTTAAATATTAAAAATAGTCAAAAAATAATAAAAAAAGAACAAAAACAATTAAATCTATTTAATTTTAGTTAAAAACTTTCACATTTTTCACATACAAACAATGATATAATGTATTTGTACAATTATGAGTAAAGGCGACTGTATGCAGTTGTCTTTTTTGTGTTGGAGGTGATGCAATGTTAAAGAGTTGTAGCAGGTGTGGGAAAATACATGATTTTAATAAGCAATGTTATGTAAATAGACAGGTAAGAGGTACATCAACTGCTGATAAATTTCGTAAGACTTATAGATGGCATCAAAAGAGTTTAGATATTAGAGAAAGAGATAAGAATTTATGTAGGGCTTGTTTAGCAAATATCTTTGATACACAAACGATTTATAACTTTGATAAGTTAGAGGTTCATCATATAATTCCACTAGAAGAAGATAGTACAAAAGGATTAGATGATGACAACTTAATTACACTATGTTGTTATCATCATAAATTAGCAGATAAAGGAATAATACCAAGAAATATTTTGACTAAATTAATCGATGAAAATTGTGATTTAGAAGCAATAAAAAAAGAAGTAATCAACCGAAAGTACCCCCCTACCTTTTAAAATTGATTTTTTTAATTTAATTCGAAACCTACTGCCCACCTTTGAATACAAAAAATGCCCAAAATGAAAATCAGTAAATCTTGAATTAGATGAAATGGAGGTGATAATATGTCAAGACCAGCAAAAGCAATTGATACAAATTTTCAAAAAATGAGTAAAGAAGAAAGAAAGCAAAGAGAAGAAACTGAAAAAAAATTACGAGGTGAGAATGATAAGATAAAACCATTTAAATATTTGAATAAAAGACAAAAGGCAATATTTAAAGATATACTAAAAAACCTTAACAAAGATATTTTAAGTAATTTAGATGTTTATTTATTAAATCAAACTGCTATTACTATTGAAAGATTAGAGAGTATTGAAAAAGAAATAAATAATGCTAGTAAGGTTACTGATGAAAATGGCAAAGAGCAGGATAAATTGGATGTTAAACTTATTATCAATTTAAAATCTGCTAGGGATATGTATTCAAAAGATTTTTTTAGGTGTTGTAATGAATTATCACTTTCACCACAAGCGAGAGCAAAACTTTCTATATCAGCACCACCACCAAAGAAAAAAACTTTGATGGATATTTTAAGCGAAGAAGATAATGATGATGAATAATATTCAAACACATCCCAGTTATATTTATGCAAAACAAATAGTTAATGATGAGGTACAACCTCCAAAGTTATATTATGAAAGAAATGGTGAAAGAAAGTTTATATCGCCTAAATATGTAAAAAAACAATGTCAAATATTTCTTGATATTGCCGATGGTAATGATAGTAAATACATTATAAATGAAAAAAGGATTGCTAAGATAGATAAAATATGTAAAATTTTAGTAATGGCAAAAGGTATTAAGACTGGATACAAAATATATGATGCCTTGTCAGGCTATCAATGGTTGTTAATTGTAGCAAGTCTTTGTACTGTATATAGAAATAATAAGAAAAAAAGAAGATATGAAACGGTACTGCTTGAAATATGTCGTAAAAATGGTAAAACATTTATAGTTGCATTTTTAATATTATTGTTATTTTATTTAGAACCTAAATTTTCAAGGTTCTTTTCTGTTGCACCTGATGGAACATTAGCAAAAGAAATTAAACAGGCACTTGAACCTTTGATTAAAGCAAATATTGATGTATTTGAGGATGGCGAATTTAAAATATTAAGAGATAATATAACACACAAACCTACTGAAACAGTATATACACCATTAAACACTTCTAAAAACAGGATGGATGGTAGAGAGCCAACAGTATTCGTTGCAGATGAAGTAGGTGCTTTGGTTAATTCTTATCCTATTGAAGCCATGAGGTCAGGTCAATTACTTGTTGTCAATAAATTAGGTTTTTTAATATCAACAAAGTATCCGACATTTGATAATCCAATGGAAGATGAAGTCAATTATTTTAAAAAAGTATTAGATGGGATTATAGAGGATGAACATATCTTTGGCTTATTGTTTGAACCGAACGAAACTAAGAATTGGACTACTGATGATGATATTATCTTGCAATCTAATCCATTAGCCTGTGAAATAGAAGCAGTTTATCTTGATTTACTTGATAAAAGAAAGAAAGCAATAGAAACTGAAAGTAAGAGAGAAAACTTTTTAACGAAACATTGCAACATTATTTATCAAGGTGCAGGTACTGAAAGTTTTATTGATGTTAGTGAAGTTCAAAAATGTAGAGTTGATAAAATTGATTGGACTGGTAGAGAAGTTTTTATTGGTGTCGATTTAGCGATGTCTAATGATAACTGTGGTGTTGGTATGGTTGCCGATGATGATGGTACTATTTTAGCAGAAGCAATTGGTTTTATCCCTGAGGGTAGAATAGAAGAAAAAAATCAAATAGAAAAAATAAATTATAATGAATTTATAAATGCGATGAAATGTATTGCTTGTGGTGATAAAACTGTTGATTATAAAGTCATTGAAGATTTTGTTTTTTCAATTGAAGAAAAATATGATGTTGTAGTTATGGGAATAGGTTATGATAGATATAATGCATTGTCCTCTGCTCAAAAATGGGATGCAAAATATACAACTGTTCAAGTAAGACAACATTCAGATACATTACATCCACCAACAAAATTACTTTACGAAAAAATAATGAATAGAGAGTTTAAATATGAAACTAATAAATTACTTGAAATAAATTTTCAAAATGCTAAATGTGTGTATGATACTAATATGAATAGATATATTCATAAAAAGAAATCTAATGGTAAAGTCGATTTGATATTTTCTTTATTAAATGCCATTTATCTATTGCAACAGGAAATATACTTGGAAAATGGAAACTTTTTTGTTCAGGTTGGATAACTTTCACATTTTTCACACTCTATTAATGATATAATGTATATGTAGAGATACGAGAACAAACAGGAATGTTTGTTTTTTTTATTGCTGAAAGGTGGTGAAAAAAATGAGATTATTTAATTGGATTTCAAAAAGAGATGAAGCATCAGCATCCAAAGAAGAAGCAGTTGATACACCAATAGAAAGCCAATCAACTGGTGATATTTTATTACAAGCATTGTTAAAAGGCGAAACCATAAATAAAAATAAGGCAATGTCAATTCCAGCAGTTTCAAGTGCAGTCGATAGAATATCAAATATGGTTGCAATGTTACCTATTAGACTATACAAAGAGGAAATAACTGATGGCAAAAGAAAAGTTGTCGAAGTTTTAAAAGATGGTAGAACAAAATTGCTAAATCAAGATACTGGTGATACACTCGACCCATTCCAATTAAAAAAAGCAATGGCAAGAGATTATCTCATTGAAAAAGGTGCTTACATTTATCTTGAAAAATCAAAAAATGAATTTAAATCAATAAGATATGTAGAGCCTACTCAAATATCCATCATGAAAAATTATGACCCTATATTCAAAGATGTCAAATATGAAGTAAATGGAAAACCTTATGAAACTTTTAATTTTTTAACTATATTAAGAAATACAACAGATGGTGCAACAGGAAAAAGCATTGTTGATGAAATATCTAAATCATTAGAAACATCATTTACAACAATTCTTTATGAACTTGGTCTTGTTAAAAAAGGTGGTGGAAAAAAAGGATTTTTGACTGCTACTAAAAAACTTGGAAAAGAAGAAATGGAAAAGTTAAAACAAGCATGGAAAAATTATTATGGCAACAATGAAGAAAATGTTATTGTTCTTAATGATGGTATTGAATTTAAAGAGGGTGCAAATTCTTCTGTTGAATTACAAATTAATGAAAGAAAGAAAACATTAAAAGAAGATATAAATGATGTATTTCATATTTCTTCAAACTATGATGAAACTGTTAAAGATGCAGTAATGCCAATTATAAGTGCAACAGAAAGTGCTTTAAATAAAAACTTCTTGCTTGAAAGCGAAAAAGGAGTTTTTTATTTTGCATTTGATACAAAGAAAATCACTCGTGGTTCATTAAAAGAAAGATATGAGGCTTATAAAATCGCATCTGATACAGGATGGCTTGGCACAAATGAAATTCGTGCAGAAGAAGATTATGATGCTATTGATGGATTAGATGTAATTAAATTAAGTCTTGCAAATGTTCTATATGATACTACTGAAAAGAAGTATTATACACCAAATACAGGTGCATTAATGGATATGAGTAAGAATAGTGAGAATGGAGGTGAAAATAATGAAAATACAGGTTAGAGATGACAAAGTAATTATTGATGGTTATGTAAATGCAGTTGAAAGATTTTCAAAACCTCTTACTAATAAAAATGGTAAAAAGTTTATTGAAAGAATAATGCCATCTGTATTTCAAAGAGCCATTGAAAAGAATGATGCTATTAAAGTTTTACTAAATCATAATTACGATATGGAACTTGCAAATACCAAAGATGGAAGTGCAAAACTATATGAAGATAATATTGGTTTAAGAGCAATAGTTGAAGTTAGTGATGCTACTGTCATAGAGAAAGCAAAACAAAATAAATTGCGAGGTTGGTCATTTGGCTTTATTTGTAATAAAGAAGATGAAGAAATAAATGACAATGGTATTAGTGAAAGAACAGTACGAGATATTGATTTATTTGAAGTATCTATTATTGATGATAGAAAGATACCTGCTTATATTGGTACAAGTATTGAAATGCGTGATGGTGAAGTAAAAGAAATTGAATTTAGATATGAAGAAACTGAAAGTGATGAAAATACACAATCAGAAGATAGTGTCAAAAATGAAAATTTTAGTAGCATGACTGCATCACAAAAAAGAGAATTGTTAAATGGTGCTTATAGGCAAACATTTAGCAATGGTTGGTTAGAAGATTATGATGACTATTTTGTTTATGGAAGTATAAAAGAAGATAGCACATTGTATAAGATGCCTTATACAATAACCGATGGTGTTGTAAGTATAGATACATCTAAGCAAGTTAAAGTTGTGAGAGGTGGATATAAAGAAGTAAGGTATGAAGAAAAACCCGAACAACAACCTAAACAGGAAGTTGAAAAAATAGATTTCTCTGAATACGAGAATAGAATAAAAAAAATTAAGGAGGAAACAGAATGAAAAACAATGAGTTAAAAAAGTATGCTGAAATGAAAGCAGACAAGCAAAAAGAAATGACTGATTTAGTCGAAAAAGTAAAAGGTGAAGAAAGAGCAATGACACCAGAAGAAGATGAATTGTTCAATCAACTTGAAAAAGATATCCAAGCAATTAATGATACAGTTGCTAAGATAAATAAAAGTCGCCAACTAACAGAAGAAGATGGTGCAAGTAAAAATGATGAAAAGGAGGGAAAAAATATGTCAGAAGAAGAAAGAGCAATGGAAATTGAACAAAGAGATATTGAAGATTTTGCCAAATATATTAGAGGTGAATTCGTAGAACAAAGAGCAGATGGCGATTTTGGTAAAGGTAAAGCAGGAGCAGTAATCCCTACTACAATTGCAAATAAAATTATCATGACTGCTTATAATATGAGTCCAATCCTAGAAAAATGTACACCATACAACACAAAGGGTAAATTATCAATTCCTGTTTATGGTAAAGATAGCAAAGGTAATGATATTACAGTATCTTATGCAGAAGATTTTACTGATTTAGTTGAAAAAGCAGGAGCAATAACTTCTGTTGATTTAGATGATTATTTAATTGGTGCATTAGCAAAATTAGGTAATTCATTAATTAATAATACTGATATTGATTTAGTTAATATGGTAATAAATATTATTGCTGAATATGTAAAAATCTTCTTAGAAGGACAAATTTTAAATGGTTCTGACAAAATAACTGGATGTAAAGATATTACTAGAATTCATGAAGTTGCAACAGCAGTTATCACTTATGATGATTTAGTAAAATTAAAGAATAAAGTTATTCAATCATTTAGAAAAGGTTCTATTTGGGTAATGAACCAAGATACTGAAACTGCTATTGAATTAATTAAAGATGCAAATGATAATCCTATCTTTGTTGCAGACCCAACTGGTGAATTTGATGGTAAAGTCTTAGGATACCCTGTTTATGTTTCTGATAATATGGCAGGTATTGAAGCAGGAAAAAGACCTATAATTTTTGGTAATTTTAGTGGTATTGCTTTAAAGAAATCAAAAGACTTAGAATTACAAATTCTTAAAGAAAAATATGCTACTCAACATGCTACTGGTATCGTTGCATGGTTAGAAGCAGATGCAAAAGTTGAACATCTTCAAAAATTATCAGCATTAGATATAAAATCAGCAACAACACCATCTAATCCATCAGACAACAACTAATGTATATTGTTTTAAAAAGTTTTGCTGGTAAGGAATATTCAGGTACAAAAGGTAAACCAATTGAAATTAAAGACAAAGATTTTGCTAAGTCTTTAATCAAGGCTGGTTTTATCGCTGAATATAGTAAGCAAGATAAAAAAAATGCAGATAAGGATAAAGAAATTGTTGAATTAAAATCAACAATTTCTAAACTTACTGATGAAAATACAAAATTAGAAGAAGAAAAAGCAGAATTGATTTTAAAAGTTCAAGAACTAGAAAATGCCTCTGCCGATGCTTCTACTGATGATACTGAAAACAATGGAAATGGTACAGATGGTGCTACTGAAAACCATAGCGAAAATGAAGATGATAATAAAGATACCAATAAAGCATCTAACAATAAGTAATTAATTTGTTGTTCGGGCTAAACTTCCAAAAGGAGGAAACAATATGATTACTAAGGTTAGTGAAATTACTGTTGAAGATTTAAAGACTTATCTTAGGATAAGTGATGACTTATCAAATGATGATAAAAAATTCCTAAAAACGATTTTAAATAGTTCAATAAACTATATAAAAAATAATACTGGTATTGATGATGTGGATAAATATAGTGATTTAGTTATAGTTGTCTTTGTATTATGTCAAGATATGTATGATAATAGAACTTTATATGTTGATAAAAACAATGTAAATAAAGTTGTTTCGTCTATTTTAGGGCAACATGATAATAACCTTTTATGATAAATGCAGGTAAGTATAATAAAAAGATAGAAATACTTGGAATTAAACCTGTAAAGGATAAAGGTGGCTTTAAAAAAGATGAAGAATATATTGTATTAAAAACTTATGCATCTATAAAAACAACTAGGGGTTATACCCTTATTCAAAATGATAGTGATTTTGAAAAAGCATATACAAATTTTACTATAAGATATCCACAGGTTAATATTAGTAGAGATATGATTATTAAATATAATTCAAAAACTTATACAATTGAATATTTAAATGATATTGATGAAAAACATATTGAATTAGAAATTCAAGCAAAACTGGTTAATAAATAATGGCAAAGTTTAAAGCAGAATTACCGATTGATATAATTCAATCTTTTGAAAAGTTGGAGTCTAGTTGTCAAGAGATGATTGGTGAAATGACTAAGGCAGGAGCAGAAACTGTATATAAAAAGGCAGTTGTAAATATGAGAAAATCATTTAAACATTCTGCTGATTTAGAAAAGTGTTTAAAGATTACAAAGACTTATAAAACACCATCTGATGGTGGTGTAAATACTAAAATAGGTATTTATGGATATTTACGAGGTGATAAGTCTAAACCTGCACCTTTAATTGCCAATTCAAGAGAACACGGAAATTCAAGAGGCGAAAAAAGGAAACCTTTTTTCAAAAAATCTTTTGTAAAAAGTGATATTGAAAGAGAAATGATTAGGGTTCAAGATAAATATTTACCAAAGGGGTGATAAATTATGAATGAAGAAATAGAAGAAATTTTTCAAGGAAAAATAACTGTTGATAAAAAGGATATTCCAATAAGTTTTATGGAATATACAGGCAATAGTATTGATTATATAGTTTATTACAATGATGGTGATACTCCTTGTTATAGTGAGGATGATGAAGTTGTTTATAGTAAAAATGAATTAGAATTTAATATATATACAAAAGGGAATTATTTAAATATAGTTAAGGAATTAAAGAAAATATTAAAAAGTCATAATTACGACTGGTTAGGTGATGAGGGTGATTTGTATGAAACAGATACCAAATATCACCATTTTGTTGTAACATTTGAAAAATTAAGGAGGATATGATATGGCAAGAATAGGTTTAAAGAATTTTAGATATTCTGAATTAGATGAAAACGAAAATGTTATTGCACCTAAATCACTTGGTAAAGCAATAGATTGTAAGGTTTCATTGGAATTAAATAGTGCAGAATTATATGGCGATGATGCACTAGCAGAAAGTGATTATACATTCAATAAAGGAAGTGTAACAATTTCTATTGATGATGATGATGATAAAGTATTAGCACCATTATTAGGACACACTATTAGTGAAGAATATGTTGCTACTACTGATAAAACACCAACATCAAGCAAAACATATTATACTAAATCAGGTAGTGAATATACTAAGTTTACAGGTTCTACTTTTACGACAGGTACAACTTATTATGAAAAAAGCACTACATTTGGTGAAGTAATTAGAAAAGATACAGATGTAGCACCTTATGTTGCATTTGGTAGAATTTTAACTAAAATTGTTAATGGTGTCTATAAGTATAAAGTAGAATTCTTATCAAAGGTTAAATTCAAAGATACTATGCCTGATGAAAAAACAAAAGGTGAGTCAATTGAATTCACTACAATTTCAATAGAGGGAACTGTAATGAAAAAAGCCAATGGTGAGTGGTCTAGGGCTAAAACATTTGCTACTTATGAAGAAGCGAGTGAATACTTAGATAGTTTATTAACAAAAAAATAGTCAAAAATTTTAATAAAGAAAACTTATAAATCTTTTCGAAGAAACAGTGAAAAAATCTGATAGAAGAAAGGGTAAAGAACTAGAAATTAATCTGGTCTTTACCCTTTTTTATTTTATTTATATTTAGAAAGGGTGAGATTATGAAAGAAAAAGAAGCAGTTTTTTCTGTAAATGGTAAAGAATATAAAGCAGTTTTTAACCTAAATGTTATGCAAGAAATTCAAATTGAATATGAAACATTTGCAAGATGGGGTGAATTAACTGATGGAAAAGGTGAAAAGGGCGAAGTTGATATAAAGGCTTTAATATTTGGAATTAAAGCAATGTTAAATGAAGCGATTGATATTGAAAATGAAACCTTAACAGATAATAAAAAGCCATATTTAACTGAAAAGCAAGTTGGTAGATTAATTACAGAAATGGGATTAAAAGAAGCCACTCAAAAATTAAATTCAACAGTTATTAACTCAACTAAGGATGATAAACCAAAAAACGAGTAATCCACGAGGAAGATGAAAACGAAAAAATAGATTTCTCGTGGTTTTCATTTATTGGTGTTAATAAGTTGGGTTTTAGTGAAAAGGAAGTATTTAGAATGACATTAAGAAAATTCAATATGTTGTGGGAAAAATACAAATTTTATTTTGATTTAGAAAAAAATTCAACTTATAGAGAAATGGAAAAAGCCCAAGCAGAAGAAGATGAATGGTTATAGGAGGGAGGTAAAACTATGGCAGGTTCATTTGGTGGAACAGTAAAATTAACTGGTGAAAGTGAATATGCAAGTGCATTAAAGAATATTAATAGCAATTTAAAAGCAGTTAGTAGTGAATTAAAACTTGTTTCAACAGAATTTACTAATAATGGTAATAAAATAGGCGATTTACGAAGCAAAAATGATGCACTTAATAAGAAACTTCAAGAAGAACAAAATGTTGTTAAAACTTGTTCTGATGCCATTAAAGATTTTACTGAACAACAATCAAAAAACAAAAATCAAATTGATAAATTAAGAAGTTCATTAGATATAGAAAAAACTACATTAGATAAAATGAAAAATAGCACAACTGCAACAAGTGAAGAAATATCCAAACAAGAAAAAATTGTTGCAGATTTATCAAAAGAATTATCTAAATCTGAAAGTGCTTATGATAGCAATAGTAGGAAAATAAATGATTATAAAGTTAAATTGAATGATGCAAAAACTCAATGTAGTGATTTATCAAAAGAAATTCAAGATAATAATAATATATTATCAAAAACAAAAGATAATTTTAAAGATAATGCAAAGTCTGTTAAGGATTTTGCAACGGAAGAAGAAAAAGCAGGTAATAATACTCTAACATTAGGGGATTTGATAAAAGGTAACTTAATAAGTGAGGGTATTATAGCAGGTATTAAAGGTTTAGCAGGAGCAATGAAAACAGTTGGTTCTGCTTTATTAGATATTGGGAAATCTGCTATTGATAGTTATGCTAATTATGAGCAGTTAATAGGTGGTGTTGAAACATTATTTAAAGATAGTGCAGGTATTGTTGAGGGCTATGCTAATAATGCTTATAAAACTGCTGGTTTATCTGCAAATGATTATATGGAAACAGTAACATCATTTTCTGCAAGTCTATTACAGAGTTTAAATAATGATACTGCTAAAAGTGCAGAAGTTGCTGATATGGCAATTACGGATATGTCTGACAATGCAAATAAAATGGGTACAGATATGTCTATGATACAAAGTGCATATCAAGGATTTGCTAAGCAAAATTATACCATGTTAGATAATCTTAAATTAGGTTATGGTGGTACTAAGTCTGAGATGGAAAGATTATTAAAAGATGCACAAAAAATTAGTGGTGTTAAGTACGATATTTCCAATTTAAGTGATGTTTATAATGCAATTCATGTAATTCAAGGTGAATTGGGTATCACAGGTACGACTGCCAAAGAAGCAAGTACAACAATACAAGGGTCAGTTGCTTCAATGAAATCTGCATGGAGCAATTTATTAACAGGGGTTGCCGATGACAATGCAGATTGGGGAACTTTGGTTAATAATTTTGTTGATAGTGTAGTAACTGCTGGTGATAATTTATTACCTAGAATAGAAATAGCAGTCGAGGGAATAGGTCTTTTAATTACTGATGGATTAGCATTATTGCTTCAAAATGTAGTTCCAATGGGAATGCAACTTATTCAGAATTTAATTACTGGTATGGCTAATCAATTACCTGATATTATACCAAGTATAAATGGTGCAATGGGTATGATTATAAATGGAATTGTTGCGATGTTGCCACAAATTTTACAAATGGGAATTCAAATAATAGTATCCTTAGTACAAGGAATAGCACAATCATTACCTACCTTAATTCCACAAATGGTTGATGCAGTTGTTACTATGGTAGATACATTATTAGACAATATTGATTTAATCATAGATGCAGGTATTCAATTACTAATTGGATTAGCAGATGGATTAATTGAGGCATTGCCAAAATTAATTGATAAAATTCCTGAAATAATAGATAAATTAGTTCAAGCAATTACTAATAATTTACCAAAAATAATTGAAGCAGGTATTGAACTTACTGTTAAATTAGCATGGGGTATCGTTAAAGCAATACCACAATTAGTTTCTAAAATTCCACAAATAATTAGTTCATTAGTATCAGGCATAGCAAGTTATTATTCAAAAATGTGGAATATAGGTAAGGAATTACTTGGAAAAGTAAAAGATGGTATTACCAATGGAATATCAGGAATGTTAGATGTTGGAAAAAATTTAGTAAAAGGTTTATGGAATGGTATAAACAATGCCAAAGATTGGGTTTTAGATAAGATTAAAGGCTTTGGAAAAAGTATTGTTAATGGGATTAAAGGTATTTTTGGAATTCATAGTCCATCTACTGTATTTAGAGATGAAATTGGTGTTAATTTAGCCAAAGGTATAGGTGTAGGTTTTGAAGATGAAATGGGCAATGTAAATGATACCATTCAAAAATCTTTACCTACTGATTTAGATGTTTCACCAAATTTAAATTTAAATAGTAATACAACAGGTAATTATGGAATTAGTGATAACTATTCTTCTTTAGTAAATGCATTACAGGATGCATTGGATGGTATGTCATTCAAAGTAGATGGTGATAAATTTGGTGAATTAGTAGTTGATAAGGTAGAAAGGGTGATTTATTCATGAGTTATATAATTTGGAAAAATAGACATAGTGATGATGTAAAAGGATTATTGATAAGTGAGTTATCACCTATTTCTAAGCCTAAAATGAGAACAACAACAACTGAAATTGATGGAAAAGATGGCGATGTTGTTGAATATTTAGGATATAAAAGTTATACAAAAACAATTTCAATTGGTTTAACTAAAAATTATGATATAGATGAAATTATCAATTATTTTAATGGAAGTGGTAAGTTGATATTATCAAATGAACCTGATAAATACTATAATGCACAAATAATTGATAGTATTGATTATAATAGATTAATCAATTTTAAAAAGGCAAGTGTAAAATTTTATGTTCAACCATTTAAATATTTATTAAATGAAGCACCATTTGTTTTAAATATTACTAATGAAACCTCATTAAAAGTATCAAATAGAGGATATGAACAATCTAAACCAATAATCACATTGTATGGAACAGGTACAATTCAATTATTAGTAAATGGAAACCAAATTTTTTCAGTAGATATGGTTGATGATTATATAACTATTGACTCTGAACAGGAAGAAGCATATCATGGACTAATTTTAAAAAACAGACAAATGACAGGCGATTTTCCAAAATTAAATTCAGGTATAAACATTATTAGTTGGGTTGGTAATTTAACAAAAATAGAAGTCAATCCTAGAAGTAGGTGGTTATAATGATTAGTGTATATCCATCAACAGAAAAACACTTTGCTAATAATGGATTGAAAGTTATGCATCCGTTAAAAGCAAAAGTTTATAAAGAAGATAATGGTGAATTTTATATTGATATTAAAGATACAATTGAAAATTTAGAATATTATGCAGAGGGAATGATAGTCAGGACTGACACACCTTGGGGTAAACAATGTTTTAGATTAACTAACCCTGAAATTGATAAAGATAAAATAATCAGTAAGGGTTATCATTTATATTTTGATACAAAAAGATATGTAATTGTAGATAGTTATGTTGTTGATAAAAATTGTAATGATGCATTAGACCATTTGAATAATGCTTGTGATATTGAAACACCTTTTACTTTCATTTCTGATATATCAACAATTAATTCATATAGATGTGTAAGACATACATTAGAAGAAGCAATTTCAGTCGTTATTGAACGATGGGGAGGGCATCTAATAAGAGATAATTATAATGTTGAAATAAGAGAAAATATTGGCGAAGATAGAGGTGTTGTCTTATCGTATGCCAAAAATATTAAAAGCATAAAAGCAACTGAAAATTGGGATAATGTAGTAACTAAATTATTACCTGTTGGTAAAGATGGTTTATTATTACCAACTACATGGATAGAAGAAACTGGTTTATATGATATACCTTATACAAAAGTTGTGAGTTTTAGTCAAGATGATATTTCAGAGGATGATTATAAAACTGCTGGTGTATTGGATGAAGAGGCTTATAAAACTGCTTTATTAAACGATTTAGAAGCCCAAGCAAAAGAATATTTAAACACTTATAAAGTTCCACAAGTAAATTATACTTTAAGTGCTAATATTCAAAATGTATCTGATATAGGCGATACTATTCATGTAAAGCATCCTAAATGTAAAATTGATTTAATAACAAATGTTATCGCTATTGAATATGATTGTATATCAAAAGAATATACAAAAATAGAGTTTGGTAATTTTAAAAATAAATTAAATGATTTAATTAGCGATGTTTCATCACAAATAACTGAAACAGTAAGTAAAGAAAATACAAGTAATTATAATAAATTACAATCAAAATTAGAAGATGCAACAAATAAAATAAATGATGCCATGAATTCATCTTATGTAGTTAATGATGATGGAAACCAAATGATGATTGTAGATAGATTGCCAAAGGAAACTGCAAAAAATGTTATTAGAATAAATAGTGCAGGAATAGGTTTTAGTCAGAATGGTATTAATGGTGTATTTAAATCTGCATGGACTATTGATGGTACATTAAATATGCAAAATATAAATGTAATAAACTTAATTGCTGATATGATTAAAGGTGGAACATTAAAACTTGGTTCAAATTTGAATGAAGCAGGTGTTATGGAATTATATGATGAAGCCAATAGGTTAATCTCTAAGTTTGATAAGACAGGATTAACCTTTTTTAACGATGATAAATCCTATATAAGAATAAATCCAGAAGTTGGTTTTGCTGGTTATAATTCAAATAATACAAAAACATTTTGGGCTGATAAAGATGAATTCCATCAAAAAAAATCAGTTGTAGAAGAAGAAATTACGATTGCATCTAAAATGCGAATTTTACCAATAAAAACGGATACCAACAATGGTATAGGGTTTATACCTGTTGTATAGGAGGTGAATTAAATGGCAACAAGTGGTTCATTTGAAACAGGAAAATATGGTGGTGTAAGAGGGCTATATTTTTCTTGGTGGGTTAATAGTCAAAGTATTAGTGGAAATTATACTGATATTGGTTGGAATTTTGTCGGTTCAGGAAGTGGTTCAACTTGGTATTATACTTTAAATGGTTATTTAAATATAAATGGTGGTAGAGTATGGACACAAGGTTCGAGTAAAATTCAATTGTCTAGTGGTACTGTTGTAGCAAGTGGAACTACAAGAATTTATCATAATAACGATGGTACTAAATCTTTTAGTGCTGATGGTGGTGCTACTATTTATAATTATGGAACATGGCAAACTGGAAGTGGCAGTTGGGATTTACCAACCATTCCAAGACAGGCAAATGTTACAGGTGCATCAGATTTTACAGATGAACAAAATCCAACCATAACTTTTAACAATGCTGGTGGTTTCAGAATAAATGCAAGGTTAGAATTTGGTGGTACTAGCATATCAAGAGATAATATTCCAAATACAGGAAGTTATACATTTTCACTAACGGATGCTGAAAGAAATTTATTAAGAAGCAAATGTACAGGTAATTCAATGACTGTTAGACAAGTAATTGGTACTTGTATATCAGGAACAACCGAAAGTTTTTGGAGTTGGCAAGACAAAACTATGAAAATTGTCAATGCTAATCCAACATTTAGTTCATCAAACATATCATATCAAGATACTAACAGCATTATTACTGCTATCACAGGTAATAATAAACATATTGTTAGAAATTTATCTAATTTAAAAGTAAGTATTAGCAATGCAACTGCAAAAAAATCTGCATCAATGTCAAAGTATGAACTGACATTTAATGGTGTTACAAAAACATTAACATCAGCAGGTACTGTTGATTTTGGCACAGTAAACTTAGGTTCAAGTTCATCAGTAAGTGTAAAAGCAATTGATAGTCGAGGAAATAGTACAACTGCATCTTTATCAATAACGATATTAGATTGGCAACTTCCAACTGCATCAATATCAGCAAAAAGAATAAATAATTATGAAGATGAAACAAAATTGACTGTTCAAGTTTCAATATCATCAGTTAATTCAAAAAATAGTATTCAATCTTTAAGATATAGATATAAAAAAACAACAGAAAGCAATTATTCGAATTATAAACCTATTTCTAATAATGAAACAAAGGAAGTCATTATTGATAAATTATTTGTATGGGATTTTCAAGTAGAAATTAAAGATAAATTTGGAACTAAGACTTACAATTTTCAAGTTGCAAAAGGTATGCCAATTATGATGATAGATGTTGATTTGATTTCAGTAGGTATTAATTGCTTTCCTACAAAAGAAAATTCGCTTGAAGTAAATGGGTATGATTTTAATAATCTGCATCCTATAAATTCTATTATAATTACTACTAATAGCAATAATCCATCAAGTTCTGTAACAGGTACTTGGGAGTTGTTATCAACTCAATCATTAAATAATGTAACAATTTATTATTGGAAAAGAACTGCATAAAGGAGGAATGAGATATGAAAAATAAAAAATTTGATATTTTAGTTAATTTTGAAAAAAGTGATAGTATAACATCTGATGAAATAAAAATTGTAAAAGGTGATTATAATTCAATTGAATTTAATTTTCAATTAAGTAAAACAGATTTTTCAAAAGCAATGTTTTATATGGTGAAGCCTAGTGGCTTACATTTTGTAAGTGAGATAAAAAATAATAAAGTAACATTTGAAAAAAATATGGCTTTTAATGAAGTAGGTAAGTATTTATTTAGTGTTGCATTATATGGTAGTGATAGTAGATTGACAAATACTGCAAAAGGAAATATATCGGTTGTAGATGGTCAATTAGATATGGATGATGAAGTTGTTCAAGAAGAAAATTATCAAATATTAGATAGTTTAATAACAGAGGTTATATCTTTAAAAGAAGAAATTGAAACTACACTTGCAACAATGAATGGTGTATTTAAAGATGTGTCGTATAATGCTACAAATGGTGTATTGACCTTTACAAAAAAAGACAATTCTACTGTAAAAATCGATTTACCACTAGAAATGTTAATAAAAAGTGGACATTATGATAGTAGTACTGAAAATTTAGTATTGGTATTAGCAAATAATGACACAATAAAAATACCTGTCGCAGAACTGGTTAATGAATATTATGCTGATGGTAAAACATTAGAGTTAAAAACCGTTAATGGAAAACTTACTTTCAATGTAAAAAATGGTGTTTATCAGGAAAAAACAAGTGGTAAGGGATTAAGTACCAATGATTTTACTGATGATTATAAAAATAAGGTTGATAGTAACACTTCTAACAGGCATACACATACAAATAAGTCTGTTTTAGATGGTACAACAGCCAGTTTTACCACTACTGACAAAAGTAATTTAGATACCAATACTGCTAATAGACACACACATAGCAATAAATCCATTTTAGATGGCATTACTGCTTCATTTACTACTGCATATAAGAATATATTAGATAATATTAAAACAATCGCAACAGGTGGTAAATTTGAGGATTTAACCAATAAATCTGTTGCTGGTTATCATAATTCTATTTTTAGAGGTAAAAATGTAACGAGTTATTTAACTGATGGTTCATTATTTACTAGAATTTCAAATGGTAGTTTTGAAGATTTATTTGTAGGTGATTATATCGTAAAAAACAATATCACTTGGCGAATTGCAGGTTTTGATGTATACTTACATAAGGGGGACACCGAATTAACGAAGCATCATGCAATAATTGTTCCTGATAAGCACTTGACAACTGCACAGATGAATTCTAGTAATACAACTGTTGGTGGTTATGTTGCTAGTTCGATGTATACAAATACATTACCTAGCATATTAGAAACTTATATAACTCCTGTATTTGGTAGTCATGTAATAGAAATTAGAAATTTACTTACAAAAGGTATCAATGCAACAGGATATAATAGATATGGAATAAATAGTGGCTGTTCTAATGACTGGGCATGGTATAGTAGAAAAGTTGATTTAATGAATGAAGTTCAAGTCTTTGGTTCTATTGTTTGGTCATCTAGTGGATATGAAACTGGTAGTGATAATTGTCAATTACCATTATTTAGATTAGCACCTGAATTTATTACAAATAGGTCTTATTGGTATTGGTTAAGAAATATTGTTGACAGTTCTCGTTTCGCTTATGTCCACGGCAATGGTAATAGCTTTAATACCGATGCTTCTGGGGCTGGTGGTGTTCGCCCCTGCTTTTACATCGATTAATCTGTAATCTCACCCCTTTATGGGGTGGATACAGATTTTCGAGGAGGTTAAATAATGAGTGTATTGAAAAGAAAAAGAAATTTATCTAAAATGGAATTTTATCATAATGCTATTAAATTAAGATTGATGATAACCGAATTGCTTTTGAAAGATTTTGGTATAAAATCAAGAAGAAGAAATTTGGAATTTGCAAAAGAAGTATATGATATTGATGAAGAAGATTTGTCAGAAATAGAAGATATACTTTCAGCATATAATATCAAAAATAGTTTTATTGATAATTTTCCATCATGGCTAATAGATAAAGAAAGAGATTATTTCATGGACTTGCTGAGAAGTTTGATGAAAAATATATGTTCAGCAAATACAATTCATATAACAAATGAAGAAGAATATATGATGAGAAGAAATTATCAAACAAAAGCAATATGCGACTGTGAAAATTTACTTCAAGAAATGCAATATGTAATCTATGTATGTCATCCAAATGTAGAGAAATACATGGTATATGTAGATATAATTGAAAAGGAAATACTTTTGTTAAAAGGTTGGCGAAAATCTGATAATAAAATAATAAAAGAAATAAAAGAAAATAAAGAAAATAAAGAAAACATAAAAGGGTAAAGTTTAATAATTACAGAGTTCTCGTTTCGCTAATGTCAACAACAATGGTAATAGCAATAATAACGATGCTTCTGCGACTGGTGGTGTTCGCCCCTGATTTTAAATCGCACAATGATTAGGTTAAGTACCGTTGCGATAATTAAAAGGAAATTTTATCCTGTCCGAAAGGCAAATGGATATTTTGATACTTTTTGATAAGTCAATAAAGTTAGGAAACAAAATATGATAAGTAAGATTAGTAATGCCAATGTTTTAATGAATAGTTTTTATGAAGCAAAGAAAAATTGCAGTTGGAAAAATAGTGTTCAGCAGTATGAAGCAAATCTTTTAAAAAATATTAGACATACACAGATAGAATTAAGAAATAATACCTATAAACAACAGAACTTTTATAATTTCTTTCTAAATGAGAGAGGTAAAGAAAGATATGTTCGTTCAATTTGTTTTTATGATAGGGTTGTACAAAGGGCATTATGCGATTTTGTTAATCCGATTGTAGAGCCATATCTCATATATGATAATGGTGCTAGTGTTAAAAATAAAGGTATTGATTTTGCTAGAAAAAGAATTGAAAAGCATTTACATCAATATTATAGGAAATATGGAAGTATTGGATATGCACTCGTTATTGATTTTAGTAAATTTTATGATAATATTCTTCATAAACCATTGATTGAAATGTACAAAGGTATCATCGATGATGAAAGAATAATTAATTTAATTGCACATTTAGTTGATAGTTTTTCAGTAGATGTATCTAATAGTGATATACAAGAAAATGAATTATTTGATAGTTTAAAATATGCTAAGAATAATTTATCTAATGAAAAAAAGAGATTTATAAATAAATCATTAGGAATTGGAAGTCAAATATCTCAAATTTCAGGAATATATTATCCAACTAGAATGGATAATTATTGTAAAATAGTCAAACAAATGAAATATTATGGAAGATACATGGATGATACATATATAATTAGTAATAGTAAAGAAGAATTAAAATCATTGTTAATTGATATACAAAAAATATGTGATGAATTAGGAATATTTATTAATCCTAAAAAGACACAAATATTTAGAATTGATAAAGGTTTCACTTTTCTTAAAATAAAATATAGACTTACCGAAACAGGTCATGTAGTAAGAATACCTGTTAAAAAAGGATTTGTAAGAGAAAAGAGAAAATTAAGAAAATTTAAAAAATTGTTGGATAATGGTGAGATGAATTATCTCGATATTGAAGAACAATATAAATCTTGGCGAGGTAATATTGCAAAATATGATTGCCATAGAGCATTGTTAAATACTGATAAATTATTCAATGAATTGTTTAAAAATAATTCACATAATTCACATTAATTTAGTGATATAATGTATATAGAGAATAAGGCAACACAAAAAGTTGTCTTTTTTCGTATGTATGAAAGAGGGGAGGAGCAGAATGGAAGATAAATACATAGAAAAAATACAAGAAATTGCTGATAGGTCTAAATCTAATACTAAGCGACTGGATGAACACGATAAAAAGTTAGATGAATTGGAAAAAACATATTCAATAATGGAAAAGATGAATTATCGAATGGGAAAAGTTGAAAGTGCAGTTGAAAGAATAGATACTAAATTGCAAAGTAGTGATAAAAGCAAAGGAATGAAGTGGGATAAATTGATAGATTATTTATTTTATGCCATACTTGCTTATGCATTATTTAAATTAGGGTTAAAATAGGAGGAATGAATATGGAACAATTTCTTACATGGGATGTTTTAAAAACTTATGCTAGTTTTGTATCAATTGTATTTATGGTAGTAGAGTTTACAAAAGAATTAAAGTTTGTTAAGAAAATTCCAACAAAATATTGGAGTTTTTTTATATCGTTTGTTCTTTTAGTTATAACAAATATTGTTATGAACAGTTTTAGTTTTATTGATATATTTTTATATCTTTTAACATCAATTTCCATTAGTTTAGGTTCTAATGGATTGAGTAATTTTAATGCAAAAAACGAGAAAAAATAAAGTTCTCGTTTTTTTATAAAATTTTCTTCAAAAGGAGGTCAAGATTATGGAAGAAAAAGAAGTATTAACAGAAGAAGTTCAAGAAGAAATGGAAGTACAAGACACTTTTAATACTGATACATTGGATGTGTTAGTAGATGGTGAAGATTGTACAATCGAAAATCAAGAGGAGGTGAGTGAAGATGGAAATGAGAACAAGTAAGCCATCAGCAGGTAATAAATTTTATAATACTACTTCAAGAGGTGGTTATAGTCAATGTATACAAGGTAGTCCAACAGATGCAGGTTGTAATGTACTTGCTAACTGTGTAGGCTATGCCTGTGGTCGTTTTAATGAAATTATAGGTAGCATGAAGTATCCTTATTTAAACTGTAATGCTGAAAATTTTATTGAAAGGGCAAAAAAATGTGGTTTAACTGTTGTATCATATCCAACCTTAGGTGGTATTATGGTATGGCAAAAAGGTGCTACATTAAGTGGAAATGATGGTGCAGGTCATGTTGCAGTAGTTGAAAGAATAGATGGTGCAAATAAAATACTTACATCAGAAAGTGGTTATGGTTCAAGAACTGCATTTTGGAATAGTGTAAGAACTAATTCAAATGGTAGATGGGGCTTAGGTAGTGGTTATACTTTTAGAGGATGCATTGTCAATCCTGCTATTGGTGATGTTCATTATGTAGAACCAGTTCCAACACCAACACCAAGTAAGTCTAATGAAGATATCGCAAATGAAGTTATTCAAGGCAAATGGGGAAACAATCCTGAAAGAAAACAAAGATTAACAGATGCTGGATATGATTATAATGCAATTCAAGAAATAGTTAATAATAAGATGGCAAGTAATACACCTGCTTCAAATAGTTCAAATGATGAGTTATTAACATTAGTAAAGAAAACAATCAGAGGTGATTTTGGAAATGGTGCTGATAGAAGAAAAGCATTAGGTTCAAATTACGATGAAGTTCAAAGACAGGTTAATTTAAATTTACAGAATGGATTAACTCGTTGGGATAATATTAAATTATTTTAATGAAATTATAAAGGTAAGGACAATGATTTCCTTACCTTTTTTTATTGCACTAAAACACGGTTAGTATATAGAAAAAATCATTTAGTAGGCAACAGGTAGGCAACAAAAGTTGTTTTTTTCCTTTAAAACTGGACTACCACAATTCTCAAAACGTTAAGATTTACAAGTTTCAGTTTTGGAAAGCTCGAATTACTCGAGCTTTTTTCTTTTTAGATTTATGAGATTAGAAGATGTATTTATAATGCATGTTTAGATAAAATTTTTGAATATAAGTATATATGGTATAATGAAATTACAAATAAATAGGAATTTTTAAAAAAGAAGGGATAGATAAGAAATGGAGAATAAAATATGTCAAAGTTGTGGTATGCCTATAACATTACATGAACAATTGGGGACAAATAAAGATGGAAGTATTAATACTGATTATTGTAAATATTGTTTTGCTTTTGGAGAATTTATAGATAAAGTTACAATGGAAGAGTATATAGAAATGTGTTCCAAGTATGGTTTACAAGCAAGAATGACTAATGAAGAAATGAAAGAACATTGTATTAAATTATTTCCAACTTTAAAAAGGTGGAAATGCACTTGTACAGATGAATGTGCTAGTGGTTCTAATCCTAATTGCACTTGTGAAAATCCAGAATGTCATTGTAGAGATAATAGTTAGGGTACCATTTGTAAGGTGGAGAATTTTTATAAAAAAGTAATAATAATCAGGTTAAATAAATTTACAATTTGATAGGAGATAAAATTATGGCAAGAAATTTAAAAAGTAAAGAATTAGTAAATACAAGATTAGCGACCAATTATGGTGGGTGGATGTATTGTGATAAATGCAATGAAAATATAGGCTATCTATGTTATTCGACTTATGATAGGTTAGCATTAAACTATAAATGTAATTGTGGAAGTCAAGGTAGTGCATATTTAGAATTTGATGACAGTAGCTTAGGTAAGAATTGTACAGAGGAATTAGTTATTGTAAAAAATAGATTTTGCTGTCCAAAAGATAATGAGCCTTTAATTACTATATTAGATAAAAAGGTTGCTCATTATGAGCTAGAAATTATTTGCAAATCTTGTGAAAGTATTTATAAAAAAGTTAAATAGAACCTATAATTTGAAAATTAGAAGATGAGATAACAAAAACTATTGAAGTACATATTAGAAAATTACAATTAATCAACAAACAAAAAGGTAGATGGCATAAAAAATGTTTATGTTCAAGTAAAACTAGCAAATATTAATTATAAATTTAATAAATAAATTACTTACATTATTGGTTAATATAGAAATAGTAAGATGGTACTACCTTTTTAAAAGTTTCTCCGTAGATTAAGAGTGGGCTATAAAATAACTATGGGTGTTCATAAATAGGGGATGCTGATTTAGTAAAAGTTAAGATTTCAAATTTTATCTTTTGAATGCTTGATTTATTTGGTCTTTTTTTGATAAGATATAAAAATCTGTAAGTAGCAAACTAATTTTTATTATTTGAACTTCAAGTAATCATTTAAGTAATTTATTTTTGTGTTATAATTAGCTTAATAATATTTGTTTCATTTTATGGAGAATTCTTATGCTTTTTGTAATGGGTTTTATAGTAGGGGTAGGGTTGATAGTAAGTATTTACTCAATTGTAGAAGATAAAAAAAGAGTGGGTATTGTTCAGTTAGTTTTGTCTATAGTTACACCTATATTTACTTTTTTATTTCTTTAAAAGAAATCTCAATTTGTTTTTGGTGGGACTGATTGGGAAGTCTTGATTCAGACTGCTATAATAGATAAATTGATTGAATCGTGGTTGCTTTTTATATTACATGTAGTGCTTATTGCTATGACTATATATGATGTGATAAAAATTAGGAAGAGAAAAAGCATATCAATTAAGAACCATGGGTAAAAATGAGTTAGGATAGATTAATAGGTAAAATGCTATTACTTTTAAAGCTTAATGTTACTTGTATAGTAAAATGAATTTATACTAGATATTTTATATTTTATGGAATGGAGGATGTTGATGAAAAGAACTTCCATTGTAATTGGAACTATTATACTATCTTTATTAATTGTGTTTTTATTTGCAAAAGTTTTTAGCTTATATCATTTTGGAGATGCCCCAACAATAACTTCTATTTTTTATTTGATAACTTCATTTTTTATTATTGAATATATATTTTTATCTGTAATCTATGTGATTTATAAAAAAGTAAAAAGAGAGAAAATAGGAGTTAAGAAAATAATTAGTTTATTATTGTTTTTAATATCTCTACTTTTATTATTCGGATTTGTTTTTATTTTAAATTTTGATTGGATTGCTTACTATTCCTATGTGCCTTGTCCATTTTATCTAAGTATCATTAAAAGAAGTTTAGAGTTTTTGTTACCGTCTTTCTTACTAGTGGTTGTAGGATTCTTTATATTACGAAAAGAAAGGTAAAAAAAACGGATTTGTGGGAGTTATTTAGATTTCATTATATGAACTAAAATTTATTATATAGGAAGTGTAATATGAAAGTATTAAGTTTAACTGAACCATTTGCTACTTTGATTTTAATTGGTTATAAATGTATAGAAACAAGAAGCTTTAAAACCTCTTATCGTGGAGAAGTATATATTCATGCCAGTGCTACTCAAATATCGCAGCAATCTTTAAAAGATAAAGAGTTAATGCAATTAGTGAAAGATAAATCATTAAATTATGGTTATATTATTTGTAAATGTAATTTAGTCGATTGTGTTTATATAACTAAAGAGTATATGGATTAGATGAAGACGAATTATCCAGAATATATTTGTGGTGATTATAGAGAAGGGCGTTACGCTTGGATTTTGGAGGATGTTGAACCATTATATAAACCAATAAAAGCGAAAGGGCAATTAAATATTTGGAATTATTATAATGAACTTGAAATTATGGATTTAATGAACCAGATAAATTATGGTTGGATTGATAAATATAATAATAAACACAATGTTGTTGATGAATCTTATTCAAATAATTATGTTTTAGAATTGCCAAAAGAAGTTATTAAAAATAAGATTGGCGTGTGTTGGGATCAAGTTGAGCTTGAAAGATATTATTTTAAAGGTAATGATTGGAATATAAAAACTTATTTTGTTGTTTACTATGACAATGCTATGTGTCCTTCTCATACTTTTCTTACTTTTGAAAAGGATAATAAAGTTTGTTGGTTTGAACACTCTTGGCAGATATTTAGAGGCATACATGAGTATAATTCTCTAAAAGAATTATTGTTAGATGTAAGAGATAAATTTATAAAATTTGAATTAAATAATAAATATGAAAAAGAGAATCTTGTAATATATGAGTATAGAAAGCCGTTATTTCATATATCGGCATTAGAATTTTATAAGCATTGTGAAAGTGGTAAGATGGTTGAATTTAATTAATGATAAACACTACAAATTTTTTGAACAAAAGGTTTCTTTTTTGTAAAATTGCTTGTCTAAAATAGAAATTTTTCCTATTGTTATTGTACTTTCTTAAACTTTTATTTATAATCATATTAAGAATGGATTGATTTTCTATGGCGAGTAAATATAAAAATAACTCTTTAAAATATATTATTTGTATCTTAATTTTTTTTGTTCTAGGTACTATTATAGGAATCATAGGAACAAAGTCTCTTTTAGAATCTAATCATGATTCTAAAGATGTTCCTTCTTCTACAGGACAAATTGATATAACAGATAGTTCGGAATATCAGGCAACAATAGAAAAACTCCATGCTTCGGTAAAAGATAATATTATTTATTATTCTACCTTAGGATTTAACCCATTGACTGCAGATAATATTTTCAAATTAGATTATGCTTTTCAAATTGTTATGGAGTCGGAAGCTTATAGTACTGAGACAATTAATGCAATAGCTTGGGATTCTCAGGTTTGTGCTTATGATTTTTTAGTGGACCTTCTTGATACAGGACAATCTACAGGAGGATGTACTGTTTATAGAATACTTAGAGATTCTATAAGTAATGCTTATGCGTCTGCTTTTCTAGGTGGAACTTTAGAGATTGCTGATTTTAATACTACAGATGGAAAAAGATGTCTTTTAGAAGAACCTGGTTATATTTGTGGGATAGTAACAAGAGATGTTCCTACAGGAACTTTGACTCCTAAATTTACAGTTGTTAAGGTACTAAGAGATGAAGACGGAACAATTAAAATTTATGATAAAGGGTATTTAGAAGATAATCGCAGTCATATAGTTAATCCAGAGGATGGAATTGATCATTATTATTTACATTCTACAGATAGTATAGATTATTATTATGAACTTAAAAGTGCTGATAATTTGACTTTTGTTCATGAATTTAAATTAGATGAGAATCGTAATTACTATTATGTACAATCTTATTTAGATAGATAGCGGCTTTTTAAAGTCTTTTTTTTCTGTATCTTATTTTTTAGTTAAACTTATTTCTGTTTTTAGATATAAATTTTTTAATAGTATTAGTTTATTTATTTTAGATATTAAATGCAGCATATATATTTTTTCTTGGCATATTTTTTAGTATGAAAAAGTTTTTTGTATTAAGTATATTATTTTTATTTTTTCTTTCTTCTTCTCTTTGTTATTCTATGGAAGTAAATACGAAATTAATGAATAAAGTAATTATAATTGATGTTGGACATGGAGGAACCAGTTATACCAAATAAAAGAATATATGAGCTAATGTCCAGTAATACAAAACCAGTATAACACTTTAAAATTTTTTTCAAATTTGTACAAATTTGTCTTTCAGTCTGAATTGTTACAATCGCAATTAAATAAATATTTACATAAATTAGAAAAAAATTTACGAATAAATTTGATTATGAGTTAGATAGTGATACAGAAATGATTATATATTTTTTAAAAGAAATATCATCAGATATTGAAGCACTTGCAAAAACTACAGTCTGTTTAAATAATGGATATTATAATTTAAGTAGAAATTTGAAGGATTTAATTAAAAGTATAAAAAAGTCGAAAAGAAACTGCAAGATTTTTTAAAATTTACCTGATAATATAGATAAAAATTTTTTATATGATAATTATAAATTAATGTCATCATTAAGATATATTCTCTTAAAGTCTTTTGAAAAAGGCATAGAAGAAGTAAATATATTAGTAGAATACAATCCTTTAGAATCAAATAAGATAATATTTAAAATCCAGAACATAAATTTTGTGGATAAAACATCATTATATTCATTATCCGATATTTATGCTTTTTTGGATTTGGAATTTCTTGAGCCACAAGTGTTACTTTACAATTTAGAGCCAGAATTTTTAATAATAAGAAAAAATTTATTAAGTATTACAGATAGAGTAATAAATTTCAAAAAAAATAATGGTAATTGGGAAATGACATTTGCGTTAATTGTATAAAACAAGTTGCTTAGCTAATTTTCAATATTCTTAGTTAATCATTAAAAAATATATTATCTAAGATATGAAAAATTATTTGAAAAAAATTTAATATTTATAATTTCAAAAAAATTTGTTATACTACAATTGTCTTTTCAAAAAGCGAATAATTTTTTATAAAAGCAGTATAAAGATTGTTTTTAAGAATTATATAACTAAAAATGATAAAATATTTGTAGTGCTTCGAGTTATGTTAATGATATTTTGATGGCTCAAAGCCATCAATTTTTTGTAATAAAAGAGCAAAAATGAAAATAATGTATTTTATTCAAAATATAAAACTTAACATAAATTAATATAAAAGTTGTTTTTTGGAGTTGATGAAGTGTGGATGAAAAAAGAGGAACTTTTCTAGCAAAGTGTAGAAAGAGCAAAAAAATAACTCAGGAGGAATTAGGTTTAAAACTTAATTATAGTAGAAATAATATTTCAAAATGGGAAAGAGGAGAATCTTTTCCAAGTAATCCCGATACTCTTACAGCGTTATCCAAAATATTGGAAGTAAGTATTGAGGAATTGATGTATGGAGAAAAGAGAAATGAAAATAATGAGAAAAAAATAATAGACAATTTAGTCGATGAATATAAAGAAAAGTATTATAATTATAAAAAAACTAGTGTTAAACTTTTTATTTCTATTATTGCATTTTTAATTATTTTTGTTATGCTAATATATTTTATTTTCATTAAAGGAACAATTAGTGTATATACACTATCTCTTAATAGTGACGAGTTCTCTATGCAAGACTCTATTCTTGTTTTATCAAATACCATTTCTACTTTTCATTTCAATAAAATTGAATCAAAGAATAATGAAAAAATTAATAAAATAAAATTATATTATTATGATAATGAAGAAAAAATTATTTTTAGTGGTGATAATGATGATTATTTTATTGAAGAATCAAATGGTTATGAAGAATACAATTTACAAAATCTAAAAAAGTTTGACCTATTTTTGTCTGTTGAAACAGAAGATGAAGAATATAAAGATATAAAAGTAGACATTTCAAGAAAATATATAAATGACAAAATCTTTCCTAAAAAAGATAATAAAATTGGAAATATAAAAAGTGAGCCATCAAGTAATCTTGATTATAAAGAGATTTTAGAAAAAGAAGGTTTTATAACAGATGATAATATTTATTTTTCTAAGCAAATAAATAATTATGCTTATGTTAGTATCGAAGAACGAAAAATTCGATTATCATTATATAATGAAGAAGCAAACTCTATTGAATATTTAGAAAGCATAGATGACAATAATCAAATATTATATACCAAAATAGAAAATGGTAAGGAAATAGACTCAAATATAATTCAAGTAACAAGTGATAGAAATTGCAATAAAGAGAAATGTTCAAGTATAGGTGATTATGCATCTTGTATTGCATATTATAAAAAAATAATCAATTAATGATACATTTAGAAATTCCACTAATTGTGTCATTTTTTTTTGAAAAAAAGAGTTATAATTTGTGCAATGAAAGGAGGATAAAAATGAGAAAAACTTTTATTATATTTCTTGTACTAGGAATTTCATTAATATTTAATTGTGCCAAAGTTAATGCTAAAGCAGATAATTATTACTTCAATCGAGAAAATGTAAAAATTGAGTATGATTTATATGAAAAATTATGTGAAATTTACTCAAAAGGTTATGTTGAGTTTATAGATCAAGATAAGTTTGATTTAATAAAAAATAATGATATTTCCAAAGTGGAAATTATAGATAATGAAGAAAATTTATTTATTGTACCATATTCAACCGTTTTTACTACAACATACAAAAGAATTAGAATTGTAAAAAATGGAAGTTTAATAACTTTACAATTAAATTGGTTGAATTTACCATCTACAAGAAGTTATGATGTTATGGGGATTAGATTCGATAGAGTAAGTTTAAGTGGAACTCCTGTTTTTTCACAAACTTATATGCAAGATGGAACATATAAAAGGAATTCTACCAATTATCTTCAATCTTTTTCAAATGGATTCGGGACATCTTTTCTTTTACCAAGTGGAACTATAAGCGATTTAACACAATCTATAGATTTTTTCTATAACGGAAGTGGAAGAATTTATGGTTCTTATCAACATGCACAAAAAAGCATTTCTTTAACTAATAGTAAGAAATATACAATTTCTCATACAGGTTATGGAAATGTTATAGAATTTGATTCAAGTATCAAGAGTTATTATGATGCCATGAGTGGTGTATATATTGATATCTGAAAATGACACAAATAGTGAATTCTTGTAATTCCACTATTTGTGTCAAAATAACATAAAAATTTATGTTAAATTCTCGGTGAGAGTAAGAAGTCTATGTGTTTTTGTTCTAAATGAGCAAAGGAGGTAGTCAATAAAGAATATGTAATTCAATAAAAAAAATAGAAAGAATATTAAAAAATGGAAGGTGAAATTATGAAAGAGAAAAATGGAAAAAAAAGAAAAAAAATTAATATATTTATACCAATGTTAATGATAGTAGGATTAAGTGTTTCAACTATTAGTGCATTAGGAATATCATCAGTTAATGCACAATCGTCATCTGATAAAGCACAAACAGAAGTTGTAAAGAACGATACTAAAAATATGTTTAATAATTTAGGTGATAAAGTAGCTTCTGCAATGGATGATTATAATGCAGGAAAGATATCAGAAGAAGAATATTCAAATATTATGGGAGAAATAAAAATACTGTTAGATGATGAAGAAAATTACAAAAAAATGAAGGAAGATGAAGAAGCAGTTAAAAGTAATGTGGCTTGTCCTTATGGTTCTTCTTGTACTACTGGAGGTGGAGATCAAGAAGAATATTTATATTTTAATAGAGCCACAGGCGAAGAAATATGGCTTTGTGCAAATCATCCATTTAAATGTAATACAGCAAACAAGTTAGCTACTCAAGCAAGTGAAAAAACAAAAAGCATATACGATCAATATGTTCTTTGGCAAGGTAATGGTGATGCTTTTAGGCATGCATATTGGTCTGCTTTAATGACTAAGCATATTGACCGTGATTTTGCTTATGACGCAGGATTAGCACATGAAGGATTAAAAAGAGGATATGATTTTGATTCACAAGGTGCTGATAATAAAATGGATATTTCTAACAATTATTCTGGAAGGATATTAGGTGACGATAACAAATCTAAAAGTGATGACCAAATAGCAAACATAATAAAAAATGGAGTTATAAAAGGTAACTTAAAGAGAATAAGAACTTATACTTCTGTTCCTAGTTATGTTGATTGCTATATTGCTGGAGTTCCAACAAAATATGTTGGATATTATGAACCTACTTCAGATGGTGGCTTAAAATCATAATAAAAAGATGCTATGCATCTTTTATAGTGAAATATTTTTAAAGAAATTATATAATATTATATATAAAAGGAGTAGCTCATGAAAAAGAAATTTAATATAATTATGTTAATTATTATTTTATCATTGTTCTTGGGTGTATACCTTTATTATGAAAATACAAAATTATATGTAAGTAAATATAATATAATAAATGACAAAATTGCAGATACTTTTAATAACTATAAAATAGTACATATATCTGATTTACATAACACAAAATTTAAAACATTAGTTAAAGATTTGACTAAAGAAATAAAAAAGCAAAATCCTAACATTATAGTTGTTACAGGAGATCTTATTGATAGTAAAAAATATGATTTACAAGTAGCAATGGAATTTATCGAAGAAATAAAGGATATTGCTCCAATTTATTTTGTGTCTGGTAATCATGAAAAATGGTCTAGCAAGAATGAAGAAATTAATTCTACACTTACTGAAAAAGGTGTTATTATATTAGATAATGAGTTTGATAAAATTACAATTAATGATGAAAGTATCATTATCTTAGGTATGAAAGATCCTTCTTTTTATCCAAAAGAGATATCGGCAGATCAAACAAGTTATAATTTAAAGGAAACAATGGATAAAATAGGGAATACAAATAGTTTTAAGTTATTACTTTCACATCGTCCTGAGCTATTTGAAACTTATGTTGAAAATGATGTCGACTTAGTTTTGACAGGGCATGCTCATGGTGGTCAAATAAGAATACCGTTTATAGGTGGTTTAATAGCTCCTGATCAAGGATTATTTCCTAAGTATACAGGAGGTATATTCACAAAGAATAATACATCTATGATAGTAAGTCGTGGAATCGGAAATAGTATTTTTCCATTTAGAATAAATAATAGACCAGAATTAGTAATAATTACATTAAATGGTGAATAAGACAAATAACTATTAAGTTTTTGAAAAAGTTAAATTACTTTTATCTTAAACATACAAATTAGATTATCAATTTTGATAATCTTTTTTTTGCAACAAATTGTGATTTTTTTATGACAAATTTTACAAGAAATATGTCGTATAAAGCATTTTGAAAATATTGTCTAGTGGTAATAAAAATGATAAAGGAAGGATAACGAAATTGGGTAATAGCAGGTAGTGGAGAAATTCCTCTTCTTTATTATAAAGAATTGAAACATGATTTAGTAGTATTTGTATTGTTTCAAATGTTAGGCAAATCAGTAAGAGGTTTTGCCCATGATTGATAAATACTACGAATTGCTTGTTTAAAAAAGATGTTTTATTAAAGTCGAGTATAATCTTGCTTTTATAGCAGAAATGCACGGCTTTTTTCTATGTTTAAAAATTAAAGGGATATTTAGATCTCGAAGTCCACCTCTTTCAATTTAGATTTTAAAAATTTAAATTGATTGGAGGAAAACAAATAGCATAAATGCCTAAAAGAAATAAAAGTAAGGATAATCCTTATTCTTTAGGTTTTGATGATGAAAAGCAAACATATACTGTAGAATTTGTTGATAACAAGAAAGTTATTTACAAAGTAGAAATATCGGAGGAAGTTTATCAAGCTTTTGATAAGTTTGAATTAGAAGATATATCTAGAATTCATAAATTTAGAAAGCATATTGAACATTTAGAAGTTTATGAAGAAACTTTAAATGCAAGAATGGTGGACAAGCCTATGGCTATTGAAGAAGTAGTTGAACAAAAAATTCTTATGGATAATATTAAAGAAATTATTGATTCTCTACCTGATATACAAAGAAGGAGATTAAAAAAATATTATTTTGATAATAAGACATTAGAAGAAATAGCATTTGAAGAAAAGTGTAGTAAGGTTGCGGTTAAATATAGTATAAATATTGCTTTAGAAAAAATTTCACAAAAATTTTTAAATTATGATAAATAGATATAAAGTAAGACTCAATATATGATGCGATTTTGAATTAGATGGGCGGACTGAAAAAGATGTTGAGCAGCAAGTATTATTTGCAATGACTAAAACAAATATTTTAGAACTGAAAGAAGTTAAAAAGAGAGTTAGGTTTAAAATAAAAAAGATAAATGAAAGGAATCTAAAGGATAGTGAAAAAGATAATTAGAGGAAGTTTGTTTTATGCAGATCTAGATCCTATTATAGGTAGTGAGCAAAATGGAGTTAAACCTGTTTTAATATTGCAAAATGATATTGGAAATAAATATAGTCCAACGGTGCTGATAGCACCTATTTCTACCAAAAAAGAGAAATTGTTGTCTACGCATGTTCTCATAAGACAATTTGACAAATTAAGACATGATTCCATTGTTATGCTAGAGCAAATTCGAGTAATAGATAAAAGCAGATTAAAAGGATATGTAGGAGTATTAGAAAAAGACCAAATGAAAGAAGTTGAAAAGGCATTAAAAATTTCATTTGGTTTTTTCTAATGAATATTCAAATATATCAAAACATAATTTTTAGGTAGGAGAGTGATATTATGGATTATGAATGGGAAATAGAAAATATTAATTTGGATTTATATGATTTTGAAGTAATGCAAAAAATAATTTGTAAAAAAATTGCAAATGTAATAATTCAGACTGAAAGACAAATTTGTACAATTTGAAAAAAATTTTAAAGTGTTATGCTGGTTTTGTATTACAGGAGCATTAGATCATGGTTTAAAGGAGAAGGATAAATTATGATATTAAATGTGTATAGAGAGGGTGTAGATAAAAGCAGTAATGTTTTAAAGAATATTGATGAAAATGATTCTGTTGAAATTCAAAGAATAAAAGAGTTATTAAATATATTTGATTTAAATTATATTTCTAATAATTTAAGACATATTTTAGGTATTACAAAAGAAAATAGTTTAGATTGTTTTGAAAAAGGAATTAATGAATATAGAGTAATTGATGGAAATAAAAAGTTTAGAGTCATCTTATATATAAGGCTTTCTGTAGAAGATGGAGATATAATAGATGGAGATGTTAGTAAAAGTATTAGAAATCAGTTATTATATTTATTAACTGAATGTAAAAATAAAAATTGGGAAGTTGTTGCAATTTTTTGCGAGGAAGGTATTTCTGGAGCAGATGATAGTAGACCAGAATGGTTAAAAGCATTAAAATATTGTGAATGTGGAAATACAGAGATATTTTTATGTAAAAGTCAATCAAGATTTTCAAGAAGTATGGAAATGATAGAAAAATATCTGCATAAAGAGTTTATTTCATGGAATGTTAGATTTGTTGGTTTAGTTGATAATACTGATACAGATATTCAAGGAAATAAAAAAACAAGACAAATAAACGGCTTAGTTAATGAATGGCAAGTTGAAGATCAATCAATAAATACAAGAAAAATATTAAGAAATAAAAAATCTAATGGCTTATTTACTGGTTCTTTCGCTCCTTATGGATACATTAAGGATCCTAAAGATAAATACAGATTAGTTATTGATGAACTTGCTGCTAAAGTAGTAAAAGATATATTTAGCATGTATGCGAATGGAATTGGTTATCATTTAATTTGCAAAAAGTTAAATGAAGATAAAGTTCCAACACCTACTGAATATAAAAAGTTGCAAGGTTCAAAATTTTATTGTGGTTATTCAGCAGTAAATAAGAGAATTACTTATAAAGTTGAAAAAGGAGATACTCTTGAAAAAATTGCAATTGAAACGCACTCTGTTGTAAAGGACATTATGGAGTATAATAATTTACAAAATGAGGAAATACAAGAAGGACAAATCATAGTTATTCCTATTAGACCTACTTGGAATTATGATACAATAAGAAAAATTTTAAAAGATGAAACTTATATTGGAACATTGGTGCAGGGAAAAGTTGAGGGAAAAAGTTATAAAGATAAAACTCAAGTTAAAATTCCAGAAGAAAAGTGGATAAAAGTACCACATTGCCATAAGGCAATTATTGATAAGGAAACATGGGAATTAGTAAGTGCTAGGTTTAAAAACAGAGGTAGAACAAGAGTAACAAAGAATGGTGAAGTTCACATTTTTAGCAAAAAAGTATATTGTGGTTGTTGTGGAAAAGTTTTTCAAAGAAATTTGTGTCATGTTAAGGGTGGAAAACAAGCTTATATGCAATGTAAAGAAAGAAAAAGAACTGGTGATTTCATTTGCAATAATAATAAGGCAATTAGATATGATGATTTGGAAAAATTAGTTTTGGAGCAAATTAATCAGCAGGTAGAAAAGTATTATGATATGTCACAAATTGAAAAACAATACTATGAAAAGAGAATCGATAATGAAGTAGATAATAATATAAAAGTATTAGAATCAGAAAAAAATCAATGTACTTCCCTAATTAATAAAAAGCAACGAGCTTTAACTATGTTATATGATGATAGGGCTAATGGAGTGGTTGATGTAACAGAATTTGCATTAATAAAAAATCAATATTCTATAGATATAGATGAATATACTAAAAGAATAACACAAATAAATAATGAAATATATGAGTTGGAAAAATCAAAATCAACTCAAAAGAATAAAGAAAAAATATTAAAGAAGTATAATAAAATTGATAAATTAACTCGTGTTATTATAGATGAATTTATTGATAAAATCTATATAGGTAATATAGATTCAGAAACAAAGAAAAGACAGTTCCGTATTCTATGGAACATAAATTTAGATTAGCATTTGGTATAAGCGAGTCTTCCACATGACAGATACAGTTATACCAAGACAATAAATAAGCATGTTGAGGCTAGGTAATACAAGGAACGATACTCATTATATCGTTTTTTTTATTTTGTCAAGGTAAATGTCTTACCATGCGTTTATTTGCAATTTGTGTCTATAATATTGTCATGAAAGGAGCGATAAGATGTTTGAAACAGGCATTGATTGGGACGAAAAAATTAGATTTATTTGTAGTGTTGATTGGGACGATATAGTTAATTTGCATAATATAAGAAAGAAATTAAAAAAAGGAGGTGTTGTTGAAATACAAATTGATGGGCAACCATGTGTTTTGATTAGTAAAAAAAGTGTTCTATGTAATAAAACTCTTTTAGAGTGTGTATGTGAACATGATGATGTGTTATTTATAAAAATGAAAAAAACGGTTAAATAGTTAATCGTTTTCTTTTTGTATTTTATTATTTGATTTTAAGTTATCTAGGGCATATCTTATACATTGGTTTATCAATTCATTTCTACTAATATCAATTTCATTTGCTAATTTGTCAATTTCATCTAACATAGTATTGTCTATGCGAATTGTTGCAACAACTTTTTCAATGGAAGTTGGTTTTTTAAATGGTTCAAATTCTTTCATTATTCCACGCCCTTTCTATATATATTTTAATGCTTTTTTGTCTTTAATAATATACTTAATATGCGAGTTAAAGATACATCCTATAATGTAATTTAGAATAAAATACAAAATTGTAATTGACATAATTTGATAATAGTAGTAGAATTGAATTGTCGGTAAGAAGTGCTATGTCCGACATTGCAGTAAATGTTGGTTGCAGTAAGTAGTTAAACCAACATAAGCAGTATCGGAACACAAAGGAAGTTTTATCGTGTTCCTTATTTTATGGTAATAATATTCTTTATGGGTATTTATTATAAATTCAATAAAAATTTTATATGTTAGAAAGGAAAGACAAAAAAATGAAGAAAACAAGTAAAATTTTATTATCAGCATTAGCAGTATCTAGTATGTTCCTTAATATGTCAGTTAATGCAGAAGAACTTACACCTACACCTAACGAAATTCAAACAAATCAAGTAGTACAAGAAACTACTACTACAAAAAGCATTGATAATTTAACACAAGAGGAATTAAACACTATCATTCCAAGCGAAATAGAAATAACTACTACTAAAACTGATGTTGCTAATTATTTTGCTAATACGGAAAATAACCCTGATTTAGAAAATCCTGCTGAAAAAGCATTAAAAGAAAAAATAGTATCTATTTTTAGTGCAAGTGGTTATACAATTGATATTTCAAAAATTTCGGTTTTTGTTTTGGTAAATGATTGGGAAGAAAGTTATATTGAAATTGTTGGTCAAAATTTACATAAAGATTTCACTGTCAAATATACCAAAGAAAGTGGTTATAGTGAGCAAGATGCGACATATGTTAAAAATAAAGTAGCTAGTATTAAGTTTGCAGATTATGAGGGAACAGATGCAGTATTTACAATGTACAATATAGGCGACGAAGAAAATGCTAGTAAATGGACAAGAGATACATTTGATTTTGCTAAATTATTGAATGATAGTTCTATTACCATAAAAAAATCAGGTAGTTTTGGTGGTCAAGGTGCAGGAACTCCTTGGGGTGAATCCCATAACTTATATTTTTATAAAAATAATATATTATATGCTATCAAATCTGTTTTTAATGCTGGTGCATATGGAACAACACTAGAAAATGGAACACCTGTTAATATGGCAAAATTAAATAAGGAATACGATAAAGAACTATACGAAGAACTAGCAAAAGAATTAAATAATCGTGGTTTTACAAATATTATAGGTGCTTATGAATTAACAGCATATGGAGCAACTTACGATAACATGAAAGTATCATTTACTCTAGGAAATGATTACAACGGTAAAGAAGTACAAATATTACATAAAAAGAAAGACAATACTTATGAAATATTTAAAACAACAGTAGCAGACGGAAAAGCAGAAATAACAGTTAGTGAATTTTCCCCATTTATGCTTGCTTTAACTGAAAATACTACTACTGAAAATGTAAATAAAGCACCTAATAATGCTCAAACTTCTTCAATAGATGTTGTATTATATTCTATACTAGCGATTGGCTCATTACTAGGAATTGCTTATATAGTAGTTAAAAGCAGAAAGAAAGTAGCATAATTGCTCTTTCTTCTTTTATTTAATGAATATGAATAAAATTAAACTTAAAAAGAAAAATATTGTTTTAATTCTACTCGTTATAATATTTGTATTTTCTACTAGTAAGATAATATTGTTTTATGCAGATTTAAACAAGAACAATAAAAATAGTAAAGACCTAATAGACCAAGTGTTAAAAATAGACATTGACGAAGAAACAAAAGAAGAAGTTGTAAAAATAGATTTTGACAACCTATTATCTATCAATGGTGACACTATTGGTTGGATAAAATACAATCAAGATAAAGTAAACTACCCTATTGTACACACAAAAGATAATTCATACTATTTAAAAAGAGCATTTGATAAATCATATAATCAAGTTGGCTCAATATTTATGGACTATCGTAATACATCTTTAAATGATAGAAATGTTGTTTTGTTCGGGCATGCTATGACAGACGGGACAATGTTTGGCTCATTAAGTGATTTATTTAAGGACGGCTTTTTTGATACAAAAGAAAATAACTATATACAAATAATAAATAAAGATAATGATGTATTAACCTATCAAGTATTTAGTTATTATATAATAGAAAAAGAAGAATATTATATAACTACTTCATTTAATAGTGATAGTGATTTTAATAAATTTATTGATACGATTACAAGAAGAAGTTATAAAAATTTTGATGTTGAAGTAAATACAAGTGATAAAATACTTACACTTTCCACTTGTTCGGGAACAGGTGGAACATCTAAAAGAAAAGTTGTACACGCAAAAAGAGTTGAAAATTTAGAATAATCTATAAAATAATTTTGGTATAAATAATTATGATCCAAAATTATTTTTTTATTTTGTATTTCTTGTATTGGTAAAAAATGGTATAATGGTAGTAGGAGGAATGCTTTATGGAAGAAGAATTAAAAAAGAATTATCCATGGCTAGATGAATATAATAATGAAAAATTTTTAAAGTTATGGAATATAAATGATGAAGATGTTTCTTTTCACTGTAATAATTGCAATAGTGATGTTGCCATTGTTTATATGGATGATTATTGTTGCCCATATTGTAAAGCCCCAAAAACATCATTAACACTTATTGAAACACAAGATTTTTATAAAAATAGAATGGAACATGGTACAAATTTTTTAGATTTTTGGTATATTTGTAATATTTGTAAACATACTTTTGACCACCAAGAATATATTGTAAATAATCTTTTATGTCCTGAATGCAATTCTAATGATATTACCAAATATAAAGATATAATGGAATTAGAAGAAAAAGAAAAAGTAGATGCAACAAGAATTTATTGCAAAGAATGTCATCAACCATACACTATGACTGAGTTAGAAGAAAATTTAATGTGTTGTCCAAATTGCTTATGTTCAGTAGAAGATGAAGAGGAATATGATTATACATGTGAAAATTGTTATGAACAATTTACTAACATTGAAACTGAAAATGTAAAATGTCCTCATTGTGGATACATTCATAAAAACATAGAACCCGTTAGCGATGATGATATGGAACCTGACTGTGAACTAACTGAAGAAGATTGGGAAGATATACAATTTAGTGACGATTAGGAGATAGTATGAAAAATGAAGAATTAGAAGAATATGTATGCCGATTTGAAGATAATTTTGGTATTGACGGAAAACTAGAAAAAAACTTTTCCGAAAAATTTAATATATTGCGAGAAGAAAAAGAAATTGAAGTTGACGAATTTATGGAGGAAACGGGGTTAAGCGATGAAATTTTTGATAATTATTGCAAAGGAAAAAGCGACCCAAGTTTAAGAAGTATAACTGCTTTTTGTCATGCTTTTGAGTTTGATAGGAATGCCTTTGATAGTTTATTAAAAGCGGGAGGTTTTACAGTTAATTATCGTAAAAAAAGAGATTGTGCTTATGCTTTTATTATTACTGATTGTGCTGATTTAAGTATAGAAGATTGTAATAAGATTTTGAAAAAAATTGGTTTAAAAGAACATGAATTATTGCCAATACCTAAAAAGTTAAAATAGTAAAAAATTGTTATTTTATAAAGTCATAACTGAATAATTATGGCTTTTTTATTTTGTCAAGGTAAAGGTCTTACCATGAGTTTATTTGCAATTTGTGTCTATAATGGTGTCACGAAAGGAGGAAAAAAAGGCATGAAAACAAGTGACATTGTTATTGATGTCATCAAGACTATTGGAAAAGCACCTTATCTTGCATGTAGTTGCGACCCAATTTATGAGTATGATGAACATAATAACAAAACTGACAATGTAATTGGACATAAAGTTGAAATCTTATTGCCACACATGAAGTATGCTAAATTTGGTGTTAAAGTTGATAATACAACAAACCCACTGCCACCTATTGATGATGTTGTAGAAGTTGATTTTACTAACTTAATGATTGGCATTTATGTTGACCGTGCAGGAAGAATACAACCTTATGGAAAAGCCGACAATGTTCATGTTGCTGATAAGCAAAATATCAAAATGAATGCAAAGGCTGACTAATTACTAAATTTTTATTATTGATACATGCTACATGCTACACAATAAGTGGTAATACTAGCACTTATTGTTGGTGCGGAGGCAATCGTGGCTATCGCCACTTGCCCCGCAATGTACATGTATTATCTAGTATGTGTAATCGCATTAGTTCTTTGAAAATTTAATTATATTTATATTTGCTATAACAAACTTATTGGAGGTGTACACATGGCGGAAAATAGCCAAAGTAGAAAATGGCAACTGACTATAAATAACCCCCAAGAACATGGAATAACGGACGAATTTATACGGGAACAATTATTAAAATTTGCACCCGAATATTATTGTATGTGTCGAGAAATTGGAAACAAGACCAAAACGGAACATATACATCTTTTTATCTATTCTAAATCGCCTATGAGGTTTACAACTATTAAAAATCGTTTCCCTATGGCACACATTGAAAAAGCCTATGGAAGTATTAGAGATAATATTGATTATATACAAAAAAAGGGTAAATGGGAAAATACTTCAAAAGAAGAAACCACCATTGAGGGCAGTTTTGTAGAATATGGTGTGATACCTACTGAACTAATAGAAAAAGACGCAACTATGGGTAAATTATTAGAAGATATAAAGGACGGGAAATCTATTATTGAAATTATAGAAGATAACCCCCAATTTGCTTTTAGAATTAAAGATATAGAAACTATTAAACAAGCATATCTCAATGAAAGATATTCAAAAGAAAATCGTGATTTGATAGTGACATATTTGTATGGTGCAAGTGGTGTGGGGAAAACTTTTAGTATTTTCAAGAAACATAAAGCAGATAATATTTGCCGTATAACAAGTTATAATTCAAGTCAAGGTGGAATTATATTTGATAATTATGATAAGTCGCAAGATGTACTTGTTTTTGAGGAATTTAGAAGTCAAATAAATTTAGAAAGCATGTTAAATTATTTAGATGTCTACCCTTTAAGACTTCCCGCTAGATACAATAATAAAGTGGCATGTTATACCAAAGTATATATAACTTCAAATGTTCCATTTGAAAATCAATATGCGGAATATAAACTAAATTCAAAAGATTTTGCAGTATATAAAGCATGGTGTCGACGAGTACACAATATATATGAAATGGTAAAAGAGCAAGACGGCTCTATAAAAATAATTACACATAAAGAAACAAAAAAAGAGGAGGAAAAAGTTATTGAATAAAAAGAAGATAAAGAATAAAATTGAAAAAATTAAAAGTTGGTATAGTAAAAGTAAAATAGTATCTATTATTCAATCTTTTATAATTTTAATATCTAAAATATTTAAATTCATATTATATAATTTATATTATCATTGGAAGTGGGCAGTATTGCTATTATTTATATTAGTAATGTATTTTATAAATAAAAATGAAAATATAATATTTACTATTTCCAATAATGGGTTTATTAAGTTTTTAACTTTATACAATTTTCATAAAAATTTACAAATATCACAATATAGTTTAGAAATTGCTATATCAATATTATTAGTTTTTGTTTTAATTTTTAGTTTTAGACTAAAGGATCTAAAACTAAATAAAATAAGTAAAATACAAAACTTTAAAGGTATAAAAGAGAAACCCTACTTTAAGTTTAGGACTAGACTATGGTTAAATTTAAAAATTGTAGTATGGTATTGGAATATGAACGGAATAGGGTTAAGTGTATTTCAAAGTGATGAATTTAGGGAAAGTTTCCAATCGGCTTTTAATCGTACATTGATAGATGTTGAACTTGCCAAAGGTACACAAGATACAATAAAAATCAAATTGGCAAGTCCTAGATATAGACTGCCAAAAGAAATTAAAATAAATGAACAAGATATAGACATTTCAAGTTCTATATATCTTTTAGGTAAAAATTTATTAGGTGCAGTAAGAATAGACATAAGCAAAAGACCACACATGTTAATTGCAGGAGATACGGGAAGTGGTAAATCGGTATTGATAGATTTTGTTATATATCAATCATTATTAAAAGGGTATGTCGTTCGAGCATGTGACCCAAAACAAACTGAATTTAACGGGTGGCATAATCTAACTATAAATGATACTAGACTTTTAAATAATAAGTTTTTAGGTGGGCAGTTTTCAAGAACAACTAACTTGCGAGATACACTAGAAGATTTGTATTTAATAGAAGACGAATATAAAATGAGAATGGTTGAACTTGCTAAATATAATTGCAAAAATATAGATAAGTATAACAATAAATATTCAAAAAATGATAAGCCATTAAGCCGTATAATTTATATTTTTGATGAATTTGTAGAAATGACAACATCAAAAAAGAAAACAGCAGAAGAAAAAGCAATATTGGAAGAAATAGAAAGAATATTGATAATTATAGCAACAAGAGGTCGTTCACTTGGAATACATCTTATTTTATCGGCACAAAGACCCGATTGTAATTTACTAGACGGACAAATAAAATCTAATCTTTCAAATAGAATATGTGGTAGAATGCCCGATAGGTCGGCATCCGAAACGGCTTTAGGTAAAGGCAATTATGATGCTTGTACTTTAATTGATAAAGACGAGTTAGGAAAATTTGTTACAAATGACGGAAAGAGGTTTAAAGGTTATTTGCTAGATACTGAAACATTAACGGAAGAACTGCACAAAAAATATGATAAAAAAGATGTAACTAATCTAGGAGGAACTAATAATGTTGGGCAATGAAAAAAGTACGATTTGCCCCCGTACTTTTGCCCAATATTTTGTATGTATTGGTAAACCTAGTATAACAAATAACTTTCATATTGACAAGCACCCTATCATACCTTTTATTGAGGGGCTGAAATATGAATAAATATAAAATAGTAGTATCTAGTGAATTTCTAACGGACACAACAACGGACGAGTTTCTATCGCTTTTTAATGATAAATTGGCAACCCTATTTATCTATTATGAGCAACAAGTAAGTTAAATATAAAATAAGGGCTGAAATAATACAAGTTATGGTGTATAATATACTTGTATTATTTTAGTCTTAACATGTAATTAGAGAAAGGAATATTATATGTTAAGTGAACTAAAAGGTGGTGAAACTTATTCTTATAATAATACAAAATCAAGTTATAGTATTCAAAATGTTTCGTTAGAAGATTATACAAGTTCGGTCGAGTATAAAGCAATCAAAGAATTACTTGTGGAAGATAGTCTTATTTATTGTACTGAATTTATAAGAAAATTACTAGACATCAAAAAGGAAAATGACACTACTTGTTTTACTTGTGGCGAAGGCAACAAAATAGTTTACAAGTTAGGTTATGGAAAAAGAACATTATTATATGTTAGATTATCGGTAGAAGATATACAAAGAAAAGACACAACAGTTAGTAAAAGTATTTTAAATCAGTTGTTATTGTTATTACAATATTGCAAAGACCACGAACTAGAGGTTGTTGGCATATTCTACGAGGAAGATATAAGCGGTGGCGATGAAAGTAGACCTGAATGGAACAAGTCCTTAACTTTTTGTGAAAAAGGACACACTGACACTTATATTTGTAAAACACAATCACGATTTGCAAGAGATGTTGAAATGATAGAACGATACTTGCATAAAAGATTTATTGAGTGGAATATTCGCTTTTTAAGTATTGTAGACCATAGCGACACATCACAAAAAGGAAACAAACTACAAAGACAAATAACCGCTATTGTAGACGAAAATAAAATTGCTGAACAATCTATAAATACCAAAGCAACTTTACGAGGAAAAAATAAGGCAGGACAATGGACGGGGTCATTTGCTTGTTATGGCTATATAGAAGACCCAAACGACATGTATCATTTAGTAGTAGACCCACCCGCAGCGAAGATTGTACAAGAAATATATAAAATGTATGCTGAGGGTATTGGCTACTTTAAAATATGTAAATATCTTAATGAACATAATATACCAACACCAAGTAAATATAAGAAACTACAAGGCTCAAACTTTAAATGTGGTAAAGCACCAAACGGAACTGAATTTTGGAATATTGACACGGTGGCTAAAATTTTGAAAGACGAAACATACGACGGGTTATTGATACAAAATAGAACGGAAACAATTTCACATAATATAAAAAAATCTAGGAAACTTCCTAGAAGTGAGCAAACGATAGTTGCTTGTGCTCATGAAAGAATTGTTGACCCTATCATATCAAGAATAGTACGAGAAAAATTTGAGGCAAGAGCGAAAAAGTCAAGTGATAGTGAAGATACTATACATGCAAGACCAAGACCCGATAAAAACGGCGAAGTGCATATATTTAGTCAAAAGGTATATTGTGCGAATTGTGGCAAAGTTTTTCAAAAGACAAATGCTAAAAGCGGTCCTAGGAAAAACCCTACTAAAAAAGCATATTTACTATGTAGGACGAAAAAAAGAACTTGTGGAACGGGTTGTGATAATAACTCATCAATTCGTATTGAAGTTTTAGAACAAATAGTGCTAGATGAGATAAACAAACAAATAGAAAAATACTATAATCAATCTAAATTTGAAAAAAGTTATTATGAGAAGAAAGTAAACACCAATTATGAAAAAGATATAAAAGCATTAGAAGAAGAAAAAAACACCATTGAAAGAAAAATAAAAGACAATACCAATCGTTTTGCTTTACTATATGAAGATAGGGCAAACGAAATTATAACAACACAAGAATTTATGTTGTTAAAAACAAAATATAATGATGAAATAGAAAGGTTTAACAATCGTGTTAGTGAGATTGATAATACAATAATCAATTTACGAAAGAAAAAAGACCAACAAATACACGAGCAAGATATATTCAAACAATATAGACATATTGAGAAACTAGATAGACTTGTTGTTGAAACCTTTATATCAAAAATAATTGTTGGAAAAGTTGATAAAGAAACAAACGAAAGGGCTATAAATATTGTTTGGAATATTTGTAGTTCCTAGTTTGGTATAGCAGTATCGAGGGCATGGTGGGAAAGATGGTGGGACTTCGACAGATGGAGTTTATGAAAAAGATATTAATTTAGCTATTGCTTTAAAATTAAGAGATGAACTTATAAAAAAGGGAGCTGTTGTTTTAATGACCCGTGATGGAGATTATGATTTAAGTTCTCCTAATGCTGATAGAAGAAAGAAAAGTGACTTTGATAATCGGATTGATCTTATTAATAAGAGTGGTGCTGATTTATACTTAAGTATTCATATTAATTATTTGGAAGATAGTAGTGTTTATGGAGCGCAAACTTTTTATACAGAAGACAATAAATTACTAGCACATGTCATACAGGAATCCTTTCAAAGCTATTTAAATAGCCCCTTAGAAGAAAAGAAAATTGTGGATACTATCTATATGTATAAACAACTTAAAGTGCCTGGAGTTTTAATCGAATGTGGTTTTTTTAGTAATAAGAAAGAAAAGGACTTATTAATAAGTGAACAATATCAATTAAAACTCGTTAATTCTATTGTTAATGCACTAATTAATTACTATTAGATTGATTGAATAATTTGTGTTTTTTTTCTGAATTTGCTATGGTTTAGTCGAGGTGAAGAAAATGAGTCAAATAGTAGGAGAAACTGAAAATGAAAGAAAAGTTCTGGATTTGACAGAAGAAGATATAAAAAGAATAGGAATTATTTTAACAACAGAAATGAATGGTAAAAAGGTTTCTGAATATTCTAGAAGAATTCGTACTTTAGATAATGGAATATCAAAGGAGAAAGACCAATTATTACGTGTTACAGAAGAAGAAGGACATACTAAAGTCTCTTTGCATACGAATCAAAGTAATGAAGCGAATAAAGGACATATTAAAATGCATCTTAAAGATGCAGAACGAATTATGGCATTTTTAACAATTCGATATGATGAAGAAGTTATTGCTGATGTAGTTGCTCCACGTATTTCATATGAAGTGGGAAATGGGGAAGATTGTATAGATTTGGACATAGATTTTTTTCCTGCTATTCCTCCTTTTATGGAAATTGATTTGGCCAATTTAAGAAAACATGGTCTTACGTTGGAACAATTACTTTCAGTATTGGGTTTAGAAGAACATAATGTGGTGAAACTTGGAACAGAAGCTATTCATGCGTTATATGGTGTTGATTATTTTGAAGCTTATGCTCCTAAAAAAGAAAAAGAGGGTTGTAAAAAAACATTATAAAAGGCGAAGGATTCTCTTCGTCTTTTTAAAACTCAAAATAACGCATAGGCGTGTAATCTTTGATTGGAAGCCCATTAGAATATGATAGATCCTCTATTATGTCGTAAAGACATTCTATATCTTCTTGGTTATATAGAACATTATATACTTGTTGGATGAGAAAGGTGGCATTTTTAATGCATTTTTGAAATAAATCATCAAATGATTCTTTTGATGTTCTATCCTTTTTAGTTGGGTAGTTCCATTCCTTGTGCTCTAGATTTAAATAAGAGATATCAGGATTTAGTATGTGTGTACTATATGAAGATAAACTACCAAATTTATTTTTTGTTAGCTTATCTATTAGTTTATAGATAGCTCTTTTTAAGCCAAAGCGGTCATTTATAAAGATGGAATACAAGATACGAGCATCCTTAATTCCTTTTTCAAAATTTCTTGCCATATTTTCTTTTTTGTATGTTTTGTGAAAAGTGAAATTAATCGTCTCTTTTAGTTCATTATTAAATTTTGGCTTTCCTATGATATCTTTTGTGATGTTGCATAAGTTGTATTCTTTATTTGTATACTTCTTATAATAGAGTGCATCTATTTCTTTTTCCATCTTTGTATGTAATCCTCTATATTTATAAGTGTTTCTATCATCACGATTACAAGCTCCTGTTTTATAGAAAATATAAGGGTGACAAGTAGTATCTAATACATAATGCAATATAGATCCATATAAATAAGCTACACATTGTTGATTATTTTTCAATTGTTTTTCTTTGATATATTGAATTATATTGATAAAATAAGCTTGTGTGTCATGTTTATGAGCATAACTTCCTAAGGCTCTTATCTCTTTTCCTTTTAAATGAAAGATATTATAAAATAAAAGGTCATGGCTTTGAGCGAAGATTTCATAAATATTGTTTTCTTCTTGGAAAGTATTTCTTATTTTTTTAGGCAATTTCTTTTCTACTTCTTTCGCAAAAAGATAATGTGTTGTGAGAGATGGCATTATTTCACCTACTTTTCACATAATTATAACATAAAGCTCATATAAAAAATATAATATTTAAATAGCTTTTTAGATGTGGTATAATGCAAATAATAGGGTGATACGTGTGATAAAGACATTTAAAACAATAGAAGAACAAATTGCCATTTTAAAAAGCAAAGGACTACAAATTGAAGATATTTCTTATACAAGTGATATTCTATTAAGAGAAAATTACTTCTTTATAAGTGGGTATAGGCATTTATTCTTAAAATCATCAAAAGACAGAATGTTTATTCCTGGTACAGAATTTAAGGAGTTGTATGCGATGTTTAATTTTGATCGGCAGATACGAAATATATTTTTTAAGAATATTTTAATTGTCGAAAATAATGCAAAGAGTATCTTTTCTTATCAGATGTCTAGAAAATATGGTATTAAAGAAAAAAACTATTTAAACCCTTCTAATTTTGATCGGTCTAGTGATAAAGTAAAACAAGTTAATGATTTACTTAAAAAGATTAAAAGACAGATAAGAATTAATGGAGGGCAACATTCTGCTACGATGCATTATTTAAGTAATTATGGATATGTTCCTTTTTGGGTAGTCGTGAAGGTTTTATCCTTTGGACTTATTTCAGAACTTTATACGGTAATGAAACCAGAAGACCAGAAAGAAATTGCTGAGAATTATGGAATAGTGGTTTCTTCTTTAATTGATTATTTTCCTATATTAGCTAACTTTAGAAATTTGTGTGCTCATGAAGACATAATGTATGATCATAAAACACAAAAAGTGATTGATGATACAAAATATCATGCTTATTTGAATATTCCTAAAATGGACGGGGAATATATATATGGGAAAGATGATTTATTTGGGCTAGTTATTATATTAAAACAATTATTAAGAGAGGAAGACTTTATTATGCTTATTAATGAACTCTCTTATGAGATAGATATGTTAGAGGGGAAGTTACATTCGATAGAAATTGATAAAGTTTTGGATAGAATGGGATTCCCATTAAATTATAGAGAGATTGCGAGGTTAGATTAAAATGGAACAAAAACAAAATAAAGGGAAGAAAATAGTTGTACTGGTAATTGCTTTTTTTATGACGATTGTTGTATCAGGAGTGGTAGGAGCGACTTCTATCTTAGTTGTATTTCACTATAATCCTGATTTGGTTCGAAATACTGTTACAAATATTACCAAGACAGAGAAAGAAGTTACTGTTAATGAAAATGGAATTGCAGATGCAGTTGCAAAGGTTTATGACTCAGTTGTTATTGTAAAAAATTATCAGAAAAATCAGTTGTATGCAACAGGAACGGGGTTCTTTTATAAAAAAGAAAATAATACCTATTATTTATTAACGAACTACCATGTTATTCAAAATGGGGAAAAGATAAGTGTTGTATTAACTAGCGGGGAAGAAGAAGAGGTTACTGTTGAAGGTGGAGATAAATATAGTGATATTGCAGTATTATCTTTCCAAACAGAAAAAGATATTGCTGTTGCAGAGCTAGGAGATAATACATCTACTCGTGTAGGCGATACAGTTTTTGCTATTGGAGCTCCACTTGATAGTTCTGTTTATTCTTGGAGTGTAACTAGAGGAATTTTATCTGGGAAAGATAGAGAAGTAAAGGTTAGTACAACGAATAGTAATAGTAGTGATTGGATTATGCGTGTTATACAAACAGATACAGCGATTAATAGTGGGAATTCAGGAGGACCATTGTGTAATAGTAATGGACAAGTAATTGGTATAACAAACATGAAACTTGCTTCTACTGGAATTGAGGGGATGGGATTTGCTATTCCGATTGAAGAAGCTTCTAGTCTTGCCGATACTATAATTCGAGGAGAAGATATTTCTAGACCTTATTTAGGCATTTCCATGCTAGATGCAAGAGATTCTTATTATGCGAATTATTATCATTATGAAGCTGGGACAGCAGGAGTACTAATTCCTGAGGTAGTAGAAGGTTCTCCTGCTGCTAAAGCGGGATTAAGACCTGGTGATATTATTGTTGGAATAGGGGATACTGAGATAGAAGATGTTGCTTCTCTGCGTTATGAGCTTTATAAACATAAAGCAGGAGAAACTGTAGTCATAAAATACTTAAGGGAATCTAAGACGCAAACAACGAAAGTAACTTTGCAGTCAAATAATTAAATTACATAAGAACGAAGATAGTAGACTTAAAAAAGTTGTCTACTTCTTTTGTTGTGTTATAATAAGCACGGAGTAAGGAGTGAATTTTCATGAAGGTTGGTTTTGTTTCTTTAGGATGTTCTAAGAATTTAGTTGTTACAGAAGAGATGATTGGTTTGTTTCAAAAGCATCATTTTTCTATTGTGGAAAATCCAGAAGAAGCAGAAATTTTACTTGTTAACACTTGTGGCTTTATTGAGCCAGCTAAGAACGAAGGAATACAAACTATTTTAGAAATGGCTGATTATAAAGAGAAAAATTGTAAATATTTAGTTGTTACTGGTTGTTTAGTAGAGCGTTATGAAAAGGAATTGGCTGCTGCATTACCAGAAGTTGATTTGTTTGTATCCATCCATGATTATGCACAATTTTGGGAAAGGATAGAAAACTTAGTTAGTGGAGAGGGAAAAACTGATACGTTTGATTATCATTTCCGTGCTATTACAACAGGTGAAAATATGGCATATCTAAAGATAGCTGAGGGATGTAGTAATTATTGTACTTATTGTGCTATTCCTTCTATTCAAGGAAAATATGTTTCTCGTAAGTATGAAGATATTCTTGAGGAAGCAACTCTTTTAGCGCAGAAAGGAATTAAAGAGTTAGTTGTCATTGCGCAAGATACAACTAAATATGGACTTGATTTATATGGAAGATTGCGTTTGCCTGAACTACTAGAGGATTTATGTAAGATAGAAGGTTTTTTATGGATACGATTTTTATATTCTTATCCAGAATCGATTATGGATGAATTAATTGATGTAGTAAAAAAGAATGAAAAGATCGTGTCTTATTTTGATTTACCAATTCAACATATTAGTGATTCTGTTTTAAAAAGAATGAATCGAAAGAGTGATGGAAAGTCGATAAGAAATTTGGTAACTAAGTTAAGAAAAGAAATTCCAGGAGTCATTTTAAGAACTACTTTGATAGTAGGGTTTCCTGGGGAAACAGAGGAGAACTTTTTAGAATTGTGTCAGTTTGTTAAGGAATATAAGTTTGATCGATTAGGAGCTTTTGCTTATAGTCAGGAAGATGGAACAGCAGCTGCAAAATTTAAAGGGCAAATTTCGAAAAGAGAAAAAGAAAAAAGAAGAAAAAAGATTATGCTTTTACAACAAGAAGTGTCAAAAAATTTATTACAAGATAAGATAGGAAAAGAGTATCTTTGTTATATAGAAAACATGACAGAGAATGGAGTCTATTTAATTGGGAGAACTTATATGGATGTTCCTTCTGAGGATGGGGTTGTTTATATTAAAAATGAGGGAGTATTTTTGATAAATTCTTTTGTAAAGGTACGCATAACCTCCTCCTCTATGTATGATTTATATGCTGAAGTTGTTTCATGTAATTTATAAGAAGACGTATTGGTAATAAAACTTTGATTTACAATAAATGGTGTGAAAAAAATTAGTAATTTGATTAATTTTTTAGAAAGAGCTATTTAAAAATAGTAAGTTTGATAGAGAGAGGTTATAAATGATTAAATATTATTATGAACAAAAGGATAAAAAAGAATTACAAACAAAGATTATAGATGTATTTGAAGAAAATGGAAAGTGTTTTATTTGATTAGAAGATAGAATCTTTTATCCACAAGGTGGAGGTCAAAAGGGAGACCATGGTTGCTTGATAATTGAAAAGAAAAATATAATATTATTAATTCTATTAAAGATGAAGAATATAATAGTCTTTTAATAATGGAATAAGAAATTGATAGGAAATACATTGGGGCAGATGTAGAATGTCGTTTGGATTGGGATTATAGGTATAGACAAATGAAATTACATACGTCGCTACATCTTTATCATGTACTAATTGAAGAAACCAGTGGCGCTAAATTGAATGATCCATTATTATCAACAATAGAGGATGGTTATGCAGTAAATAAATATGATGAAAAGGCTTTTGATATAAATATATTAGAAGAAGTAACAAATAGGTTTAAAGAACTTATTAAAACTGATACTAAAGTAACAACATATCCTGATGAAGAAAGAGAGAATTATCGTTATTGGGAATCTATGAATTATGTTATTCCGTGTGGTGGTATTCATGTTGATAATCTAAATGAAATAGATGATGCTGATATAGAAATAACTCACAAGAAAAAAGCAATTTCTGTCAAAATTATTTTAAAATAGAATTACAAATTATAATTAATGTAAGAAATCTTTTGTTTAAACGCTCTCTTTTTTAGATAAAAAGCCATTGTGTCCTTATTCTTGGAATTGCTGAAAGTAACTTACTAGGTGGTTTAAATTTTTAATAGAATTGTAGGGCAACCGCATAAAAATAATAAAAATTAATATTCAGAAGAAATAACATTGAA
>CAOJRT010000002.1 GCA_948442255.1 uncultured Caryophanales bacterium
TTCAATAAAGAGAGACCTTAACCCGTTTGAAACCATAAAGAAAGTGTTCAACAACTTTTAAATATTAATTTCTAAACCTACACCAACTTCGTTAATGTCTAATCTTTTTGCCATTTCTATTTTGGCTTTTAAAGAAACACAATGACAAGGATATAATAATTTGATATTATTTTCTTTCAAATAATCAATCGTTTTGTCTAATCTCGCATTTACTTCAAATAAATGAAACCCACCAATAACTCCATATATTCTATTATCATTACAAACTTTTTTAGCATATTCTAGTATATTACAAATACCGCTATGAGAACATCCTGTTATAACAAATAGACCTTTATCACTTTTATAAACGATTGCTGAATCATCATTTATTGTATCATCAACTTTTTCACCATTAACAATACTTTTTCCAATTGAATATCTTGTTTCAAAATCATTTAAATTAGGAATCTCTCCCAAATATGTAATATGTTCACTAATTTGAACTGGTTCCTTAGACAAATTTAATCGACAAACTTTAGAAAGTTCTTTCTTAGGTAAAGGACTTCCGATATATATGCCTGTGGCATCTTCTTTATAATCAAAACATTCTGGATGAGCAATTAACTCAATATTTCTTTTTTCTTCAAAAAAATATTTTAAACCACCTGTGTGATCATCATGCCCATGAGATATTACTAGTTTGTTAACCTCACTTAAATCAATATTCATTCTTCTTGCATTTTCAATAATAACAGATGAGTAGCCAGTATCAAATAATATTTTTTCATTGCCATCTTCAATATAATAACTTACACCTGGTTCTGCTAAATAATACATATCAATAAATGTATTTTATCTTCTAATACTTTTAGTTTCATAAATAATCCTTTCATAAAGCATATTGTTTTTTGACAATATGCAAGTGTGTTTTTTTAATTGACAAAATTTAGTCAAATTGGTTGTACTGTAATAAATATTTTAGTATAATTTATTCAGGAATACTTTAACAGTTGAGTGCTTACCTCCGAAAGGAGGTGATGAAAATGACTAAGAAAGATTTTTTAATCTTTGCTTTAATCGTTATCATCATTCTACTTATTCTTCTATTATTTAAATGGTAATGAATTATAAAAAGAAAACGCACTCAATCTAACAAGATTAAGTGCAAACCATTTTGGTGAGTACTCAACTTTGCGATGTTAAGTATTCCCTTTTTTATTTTATGCAAGTTTCCTTGACATATTCATAATATCATAAAAACGGCTTTTTGACAAGTCGTTTTCTATTGTTACTCGAAAGTTCGAGTTCCCTATCAATCTGGTGCCGAATGACAGAATTGAACTGTCCTCTGATGCTTACCATGCATCTGTACTACCACTATACTAAATCGGCAATATGGTTGTCTCAGTAGGATTCGAACCTACGCTCATGGAGTCAGAGTCCAATGCCTTACCACTTGGCTATGAGACAATAACAAATATATATCATTTTAACACATTTTTATACCTTTTAACAATAACTTATGAAAAATTTCCAGGATAAACGCATGAGTTTTTAAAACTTATGTGTTTTTTAATTGATTTAAACTATCTACATCTAAAAATTTAAAAATATTCTCTATTTCATTTTCAAAATCTAAAGATATTTCAAACATAATTAATTTCATACTTTTCTTATAAAATGCTTGCACTAATTTTAATATCATTAAACCAATTCGTCTTATAACCCCTAGATTTCTTGCTCCATTTTTCTCTAATGTCTTATTCTTATCTTCTCTAAATATAATATCTAACGGTGCGTGTAGGTTGTTTTCAATTCCCCAATGTTTTCTTACTGCTTTTTTAAAATTATGTATATCATTTTCAAAGCTTACTATATAATATCTTTTTTCTTCTGTTATTTCTCCTGTTTGAATACTTTCTGATATTTTTATTTCTACACCTATTGATTTTAATCCCTTCCATTTCTCTCGACCATTTAACCATTTTATTTTACTTGTAAGATAGTATTTTCTATTTATTATTTTACTATGTGATTTCTCCGTTTCTTCTGAATAGTTTTCCTTTTTTATTTCTTTTAGTATTTCTTCATCATCTAAATAATCTTTTATATCTTGATAGAAACTCTTTTGATTTCCTTTTAATGCTAAAACGTAATTTCCTTTTTGTTTTACTATACTTTCTACTGTCTTTCTTTGCGTGTTTAAAGCGGCTGCTGTTACTATACAATCAACCAAATCTAGTTGCTCTATTAATTTTGGTCCCATTGTAATTTCATTTTTCTTTTCTTCTATATACCCTTGTATTAAACTTACTCCGTAATTATGTGAATATACACTCATCGTATTTACTGGTGCTATTTCTTCTGTTGTTATTTTACTTCTTGATGAACCATTAGTTGTTTTTCCATCTAAACTTAATATATCTATTTCCTTCTCTTGCTTTGGTGTATATTTGTTTACTATATCTATAAAATATTTTAAACAATTATTATATAGTTCATTTGGATTTAGGATTGATATTACTCGTTGTATTGTATCATGTGAAGGTATTCCGTTTGGTAATTTCAAGTATTTTTTCAACCATTCTTCATGTTTTTTAGCAAATACTTCTATTTCTCTCCAGTCACTCGCTTTAGATAGAATTGCAAATAAAGTTATTATAATTATATCGGACATGTTGTTTATATATTTTTTAAATCTATTTCTACGTCTTTAAACATTTCTTTTATTTCCTCTAGTTTCTTACTTCTCTTACTCCTTTCTTTTTATCCTTTTATTTGATTTTATCACAAAAAAACACATAAGTTTTTAAAACTCATGCGTTTATCCTGAAAAATTTCGTAACTATTCAGTAACTATTCAGACCTATCATTATGAAATAATCAAAAATATACTGTAACGCTAATATTTATAAGGAAAACTTAAACATTTAAACTTTTTCAACAGTGAAAACTTTTATCATCAATATTTGAACAACCTCTTATTTTATGGGAAATTTAATTTCAGTTCTAACAAATGAATTGCCTATTGAAATATAAAATTATGTAGATATTGTGCACTTAGTTTTTTAAAAACGTACAACTTCTACACTTTTTCGCGTGGAAGAATTTCTTCTCACGAGATATACTTTATCATATTTCACAATTTCTAACAATTATCTATATTCTTTTTTTATTTAATTACATTGAAAAATGTGCACTTTCTATTGAAAATACACATTTTGTATCAATTTGCACTTAATTTTGCATTTTAGATTGATTCAACGCCACAAAAAAACTACCAAAAAGTAGTATTGAAAACTATTCTTCAGTAGCGTCTGTTGATATAGTAATTACTTCTTTACCTTTGTAATAACCACATTTTGTACATGCACGATGAGGTTGGATAGTTGCTCCACACTTAGAACATGTTGTCAAAGTTCCAACTTCTTTTTTTAAGTGAGTACGACGCATTCTTTTTTTCGTTTTACTTGTTCTTCTAAAAGGAACTGCCATGATATCACTCCTTCCCTTCTTTTTCAAGTAGCTCTAACAAAGGAGCTAATCTTGGATCTACCTTTTTTCTCTCTTCATCTATTAGTTCCCAGCCTTCACCCGCCATACTAAATTCTTCATTAGGATTCTTACGAGCACTAATAGGAACCTCTAGTACAATATTTTGCCATAAAATATCCATAATATCAAGTCTTTTTGCCTCATTTGTATTAAATTCTGTTGCATTTTCACTTAAAACTTCAGATATTTCAAATTTAAATGGATAATCAAAAGGTTCTAAGGTCATGGCATCTAATAAAACAAAAGAGCCCTCTACATGACAATCAAATACAATTTCATTCGTTATACTATAGTAAGCTTTTCCTTTTATTTTAACATGCTCTAACCTTTGTATTGATGTACTTTTTAAGTATGTTTCATCAAAAGAAACTTCACTATCAATCACAATTCCTTTTTCATCGACTTTAGCTAAATCAATGTACATGTAATCACCCACTAGCGAACCCATTATACCTTATTTTAAAAAAAATAACAACTCTAATATAATACACTTCCATTATAGAAGATTATATATCATACTAAAAAAATATGATACAATAAGGCTGAGGTGAAGAACATGCAAATAATTGGAATCATTACTGAATACAATCCCTTTCATAATGGACATGTACACCACATAAAAGAAATAAAAAAAAGATACCCCGATTCTTTAATTATTGCTATTATAAATGGCTATTTTACCCAAAGAGGAACAATATCTATCCTAAGCAAGGAAGATAAAACAAAAATTGCTTTAAACCATGAGATTGATATCGTTTTAGAACTTCCTTTTGTTTTTGGTACCCAATCTGCCGATATTTTTGCTGAAAACGCCATAAAGATAGCTAATGCTCTACATGTCAATCGTGTTATTTTTGGAAGTGAAACAGATGATATAAAATTCTTAAAACAAATCGTAGACAAACAAGAGGAAGATTCATTGTATGATGAAAAAGTAAAGCAATTTTTAAAAGAAGGATATAATTATCCCACAGCTATGAAAAAAGCATTAAATATAAAAGAAGATTTAACAAATCCCAATGATTTGTTAGGGATTTCTTATATAAAAGCAATAAAAAAAATAAATTCGAGTATAATTCCTGAAACAATAAAAAGAACAAACAATTATCATGATACATCGGCAAATAATAGCATTATAAGTGCAACAAATATTCGAGAAAGATTTTATAGAGGAGAAAATCTTACAAACTATCTTCCAACTAATGTAATTCCCTTTCTCCATAATATAACAAACAATAAACTCCTTTCTTTATTTAAATATAAAGTAATAACCGAAAAAGATCTTAGTATATATTTAGATGTAGATGAAGGAATAGAACATCGTATCAAAAAATATATTTACTCTACCTCTTCTTTTGACGAACTCATCAAAAATATTAAAACTAAACGTTATACGTATAACAAAATAAGCAGAATGCTCCTTCATATCTTAATTGGTCTTACAAAAGAAGACAACAAAAATATAAAATTAGATTATATAAAGATATTAGGTTTTAACACAAAAGGACGCTCTTATTTAAAACTTATCAAAGAAGCAATCCCCTTCCCAACAAAACCTACAGAACATTCTCTTATTTTCAAATATGAATTGATGGCCGCCTATCTATTTGAGCAAGCGACAAATAAAAAATTAAATACCTTTGATATAAAAAACAAACCCATACAAAAAGGATGATATTAACCATCCTTTTTCATATTTTATAAACTCTTTTGTACCTTTTTACAAAGTATGCAATCACTAAAAAGGAAGAAACACATAGGATTAGAATTATACCTATACTAGTTCCTGTATCAGGATTTATTAATTTTTTAAAATAATAGTTTACTTCTATATTTTCAGTCATAACTCCACTTGCGTTTGTAGGACGTTTTACTAAGCCCCACATACCTGTTACTTTACTAACGTTTGTCGTATATTTTTCATTTGGGTCGTAATAAAGTATTTCCGAATCTACTATTTTATCCATCGTTCCTTCTTTATAATAGTTAATTATTAGTTTATATTTTATATCGACAACTACTTCGTCTGTTTTTTGTACAAGTTCTGCTTGATTTCCTATTTTAGACTTAACGTATGAAACATTTGTAAGTATTGTACTTTTGGGATGTTCTTTTACTTGCACTGGAATATGGATTACATAAGTGTGACTATAAAAGGTGGACTCATAGAAAGTTTCGCTTTTTGGATTGATTTCTATGTCATTACCTTGCACAAGAATATCAAAAAGATCTGTAACATCTTTATTTGTTTCTGTAGTAATTGTAATATTTTCTTTTATAATATCTAGATCATCTGATAAATAATCAGTTATAGTAAGCTTTGTAAGTTCAGAATTATTCGGTAAATTATCATATAATTCGTGGAAATTAAATAGATTGGCATAGTAATTATTTGGAACATATTGCGCTATTTCATAAGTAAAAGTTTCTCCTGGTGATATTTGTGTAACTGATGCTTTTTTAGTTGGACTTGTAATTTCATACGGATAAGGAGACGCGAAAAAGTATGCCATTCCTGCATTACTCCCTCCATAGGTAAAAGAATACGTTGATTCAACTACATCTTTAGTTAACAAAAGAGCTGCAGCTCCATACCATATACCTGCTGGATTAAAAGGAGTTTCTTTTATAGCAATCCCATTATCTATTTCTTGTAATACAACTCCTTGAAACCTAGCGTCACTTGGCTGTTTTTGACTTTTATTATAAAAAATACTTGTACTGCCAACATTAGGACGAACGCCTTCATTTCCCATAAAAATGTTATCTTTATAAGAATCATTTATGTTTAGGATATCTAAATCATAAAAAAAGCCATTTACAAATTCTATTTCTCCCAATTCCCCTTTATCTTCCTTCGCATTGTAAGTTCCTGTCTTATAATAAGTCATAGTAAAATCACAAGATGCAAAACTTGCATATAGCTGAAAACTCAAAGGATTACCTATATCAAGATAAACATTTTGTAATTCTGATTCAAGAGGATAATTTTGTGAATTTAATTTTTCTACGTAAGTCTTAGATATAAAACTAATATATCCAGCAGCAGCATTGAAACCTTTAATATTTTCTAACTTGATTACAACGTCTAATACTTCTCCTTTTTTATTCACGGCACAGTTTGTAATTTGAAAAATAACTTCTTGACCTTCCACTAAATTTTCAAAACAAGGAAGTTTTTTTCCACTTTGTGTTTCACTATAAGTTAGAGTTCCTGCGTTTTTTAAAATAATAAATTCTGTTTCTTCTGTTAAATAAAGTGTAGAAAAGGAATAATCATGACTTAATGTATCAAAATCACTCCAGTCGTAATATTCTGTATCTTTAAGAGGGCCAAAATATTGCACTTGCTTAATTTCCTTGGTGTATTGTTGTGGCGAATACATAAAAATTAAAAATAATAATATTAAAAAAAATGGGATAACTGCTTTACTTATTCTCATAAAGATACTTCCTTCTATTTTAATTATAAACAATGCTCTTCTTTTTGCAATAAAAACAACTTTTTTAGTCGAAAGCTTTACAGTTAAAATATGTTACTCAAAAAAAATTACAATTCTTTCTTTAAGGTTGGTAAACCTGGACCAAAAGATTTTGTAAATTCCTCTTTTCTTAAATCTTCAATACTGATTTGTAATTCTCCCACTATCTGCATAATAACACGTTTAAGTGTAAAAATGTCAAAAAAATAACCATTAAAACAATCTAAAAGATGTTCTTTTATAGAATATAATTCACCATAATGATAATTTTTTAAAGTATTTGCAGAAATGTTTTCTTGTTCTAATAAACGCATAATAATTCTACTTAAGCCTTCTCCTTTTATAGGATAAAGATTCCCTATATAAATACACTTTTCCATATTCTTCCTCTTTTCTTCAAAGCTAATGAATAGGATAGTAACATACTTTTAAGGAAATATCAATTTTTTTGACAATTTTCGCAAAAATAAGTACTTCTACCACCAACGACAATTTTTTTTATACAAGATTGGCAAATAGAACAAGGTGCTCCTTCCCTTTGATGTACTTTTAAATTTTGTTGAAAATGACCACTTACCCCTAAACTAGAAGTATAGCTTCGTATAGTTGTTCCTCCACATTCAATTGCTTTTTCTATTATTTTTTTAGAAGAAAGAACAATTCGTTCACATTCTTTTAAAGTAATGGAACACCCTAACTTTAAAGGATGTATGGCAGAAGCAAATAGAACTTCATTGGAATAAATATTTCCTAATCCAGATATAATTGTCTGATCTAGTAATAAACTCTTCACAGGAATCCTCTTCTTTTTAAAATGTTCATACAAATATTCTTTTGTTAAAGAAGGACTAATAGGTTCAATTCCTTGTTTACGTACTCCTTCTATAGAATCTAAATCTTTTTTTAAAACCAAAAACATTCTTCCAAATTTACGTGTATCATGGTACCTTAAATCAGTTCCATCTGCAAAATGAAAAATCACATGTTCATGCTTATTCACTTCTTCAAGACTATCTTTTATATAGTACTTTCCTTCCATTCTTAGATGACTTCCAAGATAATAATCTCCTATAGAAAACAATAACCATTTGCCTCTTCTTAAGATATCATCAAAAGATAACCCTATGAGAGATTTTTGAAACTCTGCTCTATCCGTTGCTATAATTCGCTCATATAAAACACTAACTTTTTTTATTCTTTTGTGAAGTACTTTTTCTTTTAGTACTCGTCTTACTGTTTCTACTTCTGCTATTTCTGGCATCCTCTTTTTTACTCCTCACTTTCTTTTTCTTCATTTTTTCTTTATCTATCAAATAAATACCTACAACATCTCCAAAACGCAACAAATAATCTTGTAAGGTAATAGTAAAAGAATGCAAATCAATCATCGAAATCGTTTCTTTTAAAAGAAGGTGAATTTTAATAAAGCGCATTCCTCCAACTAAAGAAACATGCAAACTATGCACTTTTACTACTTCTTCACGACTTTCTATTTGCTTTACTACAGCATCTTCTATAACATAGTCCTCTTCATATAAACGAGCAAAGGAACGTTTTATGATAGAGAAACCTTTTACAAGAAAGAACATAGAAATAAGAAACGTTCCTACACGATCTGCATAACGAAAGAATCCAATAAATCGACTTAATTTAGTAAAAATAAGACTTCCTAAAAGAATGCCATATTGCAAAAAATCTACAGTACTATTCATTCCTGAATAAGAAAGAAGTCCTTTCTTTTTATTGTAATTCATTATTATTGTAAAACTACATACAATATAACGAATTAAGAAAGAAATCACTAGATATAATAACAAAAACCAACTAGGAGATTGTATTTTATCTATAAAGCAAACAAATAATATTGCTAAAAAACCCATAAGGAATAAAAAAGAACTAAAACTACTTAAAATACTTTTATACTTTTTATTCTTTCTATCTTTAAAAGTTACAAAATATATAAATAAAAGAAATAAGTCAAAAGAAGCACAAGCTAATAAAGTATAACTATGACATAAAAAACTCCCAAAAAATTTAAAGATAACCAAAATCATCTCCACAAAAATAAAACGTTTTATTTCTTTCATATAAACCTCCTACTTTGTTTCATACCAATCGCTTCCATAATCATGACTGACTTTAAATGGAACATCTAAAGTAACACAAGTCTCCATATTCCTTCTAACAATTTCTTCTAAAACTTCTTTTTCTTCTGCAAGAACATCAAAAATAAGTTCATCATGTACTTGTAAAAGCATTTTGCTTTTTAAGTGATTCTTTTCTATTTCTTTATAAATCTTAACCATAGCAATTTTCATAATATCGGCACTTGTTCCTTGTATAGGGGTATTTAAAGCAATTCTCTCTCCTGTTTGACGAATCATATATCCACTATTGTTAAGTTCTTCAATCACTCTTTTTCGATTAAAAAGCGTTCTTACATACCCATCGCGATAAGCATCTACTATAATCTTATCCATATATTGTTTTACCCCAGGATATAATTCATAATACTTATTAATAAATTCTTTCGCTTCTTTAGCACTTATTTCTAAATTCTCTCCTAATCCAAAACCAGATATACCATATACAATTCCAAAAATAACGGCTTTTGCTGTTCTACGCATATCTTTAGTAACCTCTTCCATAGAAACATCATAAATATCAGCAGCTACTTTTGTATGAATATCTTGATCATCAATAAATGCTTGCTGTAAATCTTTTGAACCTGATACATGCGCAAGAACTCTGAGTTCTACTTGCGAATAATCAGCACTTAAAAACATATCATATTCTGGTAAAAAAGCTTTTCTTATTTTTCTACCTTCTTCATCTCTAGCGGGAATATTTTGAAGATTAGGTTCTACAGAAGACAATCTTCCTGTTCTCGTTAAATTTTGTTTAAATATAGTATGTATTTTACCATCTTCATGAATAAATCCTGTCAAACCTTCTAAATAAGTACTCTTTATCTTCGTCAAATTTCTATATTCAAGAATAAGAGGAATAATAGGATGATGTTGAATAAGTTTATTCAATATAGCGACATCTGTCTTATACCCTCTTTTTGTTTTCTTTGCAAAAGGAAGATGAAACTTTTCAAATAAAAGAATACCTAATTGACGAGGACTACTAATATTAAACTCTTCCCCCGCATATTCATAAATAGAACTTTCTAATTTTTTTATTTTTTCATCTAAATCAATTTCCATAGCTTTCAAAATGGAAGCATCTACACGAATTCCATTATCCTCCATAGAAGCAAGAACTTCAATTAATGGATGCTCTACTTCATAATAAAGAGTTTCCATTTCTTCTTCTTTCAATTTATCTTCATAAGTCCTCTTAATATCATAAATAAATCTTGCTTTTGCAACAATGTCGTCCTTTTTAAAACCTGTCTTTAAACTTTGTGAATAAAAAGCAATATCACATTGATTACTATTCATTAAGTAAGCAATATCATCTTTCATCAAAATATTAAGTAAATAAGCAGCTATCATAATATCAAATGAACAAGAAATAGATAGCCCCTCCTTTTTTAAAAGGATATAATTTTTCTTATAATCAAACGTACATACTTTTCTAGTTTTTAGAAGCGGAATTAGTTCTTCTAACATCGAATTACTTACAAAATAATTATGATTTTTATCACAAACACCGACTCCGACAATGGCTCCTTCATGATAATTTTCTTTATCACACTCAATATAAATAGAAACATCATCTTCTAAAGCTTCCATATCTTCAATATGGTGAACAAAAGTATAAGAAATAGTACTTTCCTTTGGTTTACTCATTCCTACATTCTTCTTTATAAAAGAGAAAAATTCTAATTCTTCATATAATTTATTTAAAGCAACAAAATCTGCTCCTTTATATTGAATATCTTCTAATTTTACCTGCAAAGGAACTTCTTTATAAATAGTAGCTATTTCCTTACTAACAAAAGCACTTTCTTTGTCATCTATTAGTTTTTCTTTCAGTTTACCTTTTATTTCGGCAATATGCAAATAGATTTCTTCAATCGTAGAATAAGTTCTAAGTAAATTAATAGCAGTCTTATCTCCAATTCCTCTTACTCCAGGAATATTATCCGAAGGATCCCCTGCTAAAGCTTTATAATCTATAATATGAATCGGCTCAAATCCCCAATCTTCTTGAAAAGAAGTTGGATTATAACGAATATAATCTTTCTGTTTTAATAGCTTCATATCCACAACATCACTAAGAAGTTGCAATAAATCTTTATCAGAAGAAATGATTGTCGCATCATAATTTGAATCTTCTTCACACATACGAGCAAAGGTTCCAATAATATCATCAGCTTCATAAGGCTCCAACTCAAAATGAGGAATTCCCATGGCATCAAGCAAATCTTTTGCAATAGGCATTTGTAACTTCAAATCTTCAGGAGTTGCATTTCTTCCATCTTTATATGTCTCATATTTTTGTTTTCTAAAGTTTGTCCCTATATCAAAAGCAACTGCAATATACGAAGTTTTTTCTTCCACGATAATCTTATTCATCATATTAATAAAACCATATAAAGCATTAGTAGGCATTCCCTTACTATTCTTCATTATATTTCCTGTATAGGCAGTAGCATAATAACTTCTAAATAATAAATTATTTCCATCTACCAAGATTACTTTTTTCACACTTATCACCTATCTAATATTATAACAGAAAAAGACTTCTGTAAAAATATTTAATCCTTATTTTTCTGACATTCGCTGATAAAAGTTGCAAAAAGAACATTAAACTGCGGAAGTATTTCTGGATGAAATTGTACCCCAATTAGAAAGGAATCATCCAAAATAGATTCTATCCCCTCAATTATCCCATCTAAAGAAGTAATTGAAACACGAAAAAGATTTCCTACATGAGTAACTGTATTCCTGTGCACACTATTTACCATAATTTCTTCCTGCCCTAAAATTGAAAATAAAAATGAATCTTTCTTTACAATAACTTTATGTGCAAGTTTTTCATTAGTTTCTCTTACTAAATCACATGGCCAATGATGTTCTAAAGAGTCAATCGGTTTTATAATACGTTCAGCTATTTTTTCTTGATTTACAGAATACATAGCTAATGTCTGCATACCTAAGCAAATACCAAAAATAGGTTTTTTATTTTTATAAAAATAATCTATCACTTCAAAAGCAACTGGTCTTACTCGGTCTCCCCCTGGTAACAACAAACCATCACACATAGCAAGGATTTCTAAAATAATTTTTTCATCTACATAAGGTATTAAAAATGGAATTCCTCCATTTTCTACAATCTTTTTTATATAATTATTACCATAACGATAAGTATCCTGAAACGTATCATTTGTTAACATATAATTGCTTGTTGCTAAAATGCCTATAACAGGTTTATTTTTTGTCATAAATGTATCTTATCCTTCAACTGAATTATACTATATTAAAGATAAGAAAAATATAGATTATTTTCATATTATATGCTATTATTTAAAATAGAAAAGAGGTTAAAAATGAAAAATATAGAATGGAAAAAATTAATTGTCTTACTTATAATCATTGTTGCTGTCATTGGAATTGTTGTTTTAATAGCAAATTTATTAAACAAAGACGGAGATGTTCCAACAAATGAACAAAAGACATCTGCCGAAAAGTTAACGATAAACAATATTTGCAATTTAACAAAAGGTTATGGAACGATGTATGATGGAATTGATGTCTTATTTAGTCACGATAAAGTAACCTATGAAGACTTAAGCGTATCAAACGTTTTAAATGCTGCTGTAAGATATGCAAAAGATAACTTAGATACTGAAATATCTCCTGCTACCATCTATCAAATAGAAAAAGCAACACCTTATCGTTCTTCTGTGTATGAATTTTACACAGGTGAAATAATAAGACAAGCAATAAAAGAATTATTTGGGGTAGACTTTGAAAATAAGACAAGCCGCCCTGAATTCAATTATGGATATAGTTTCATTTACATAAGCGAATTTGACGTCTATTTAATGACAACAAATGAATATTACAAAGAAAAAGATGAAAACTATGGAATTGCTTACCATATTATAAGTACGACAAAAGACAAAAAAACAAACAATTTAAAAACAGAAATAGCCGTTGCCTTCACAGTAATAAATGATTCAAAAAAATTATTCTTAAAGGAACCAGATGCAGACAAAGCCGTTTATGAAAGTAATACAGAGGACTCTGAAATAGAAGAAAGCAAAATAAATGAATTTAATCATTACACCATCACATTAAAAGATATGGACGGCAAACATGTATTTGACTCCATTGAAAAAAATTAACTATTGCTAAGCAATAGTTTTTATTTACAAAAAACGACCTAAAGCTTATAATGAAAATCAAGAAAGGAAATTATAACAAGCATGGAAAAACAAACAATTGATAAGCTTCTAATCGATATAAAATGTATTTATAAGTATAACGAAAATATAAAAACTTACTATCTAAAAAAATGGCTTATTGACTATGACGAAAAAGTAAATTATACAGAAATTGCACAATCATCATCTTCTTTGCCTTTACTTTGGGAAAATATCTTTTATCCAAACACAACTACACACTTCTTTTTAGAACTCGTAAATACGTTTCAAAAACTGGAGACAAAAGATAAAAAAAGGACCCCATATAATAGTTATAGTCAAGCGATAACTACCTATTGTTTAAAAACATTAGCAAGAATAATATTATAGACATAATAGAAAAAAAGAAGGATTAGACAATCTTAGCGAATATAAGGAAATATTTGGAAATGACTCCATTCCAAAAAACGTTTCGATGTATAATATACGATTTTAGTTCGCAATTTAACTAAAGAAGATATCTCTCTACTACAAAAAATAGCTGTCGCATTAAAATTTGATTTTAATTACTATCATTTAAAAAGAATTAATAAAAGAATAATACTAACCTTAAAAGCAAGAAAAATAATGATCTCTTTGCTAACAGGAAAACCCTATCAAAAAGCGATAGTCCAAAAAGAAACTTTCTCTCGAATATTAAACGAAATTCAAGACGATTTTCGATATTAGAAAAGAATACTATAATTCTGACGAACATTTCTTAAAAAAGGAAAAATTAAAATAGAAATAAACTTCAAATATAGGGACTCAAAATGACGCAAGAGAAAAAGGAAAAGAATTAAAAGAATGCACTACTAATAATTAGACAAAAAATCGAATTTTAAAAAAGAAAAAATATTAACAGAGGTAAAGAAATATAATCATATAAAAAGTTACACCATTTGTGTAACTTTTTATTTTATATATTTTCCTAGTTTTGGACTAGAGACCTCATTTTGTGTAATAAATTTTCCATCTACATAAGACCAAGATTGTGAAAATATATTAGCAACATCATTTTCTGATAAGATATAATCATAAATAACTTTATCAGTACCTCCAACAACAATTTGTGGTTCTATCGTTTCTATTTTCTTCTCCAGAGTATATCCTTCAGGAACCTTATACTCTATTTTTACACTTCCATCCTCTAATAAAACATATTCTGAAGAAGGAGATACAACGTCACCTGTAGTTTCATTTTTAGCAATTAAAACCTCTTTATAGCCAATAACATTTCCTTTAGCATCCTGTGTTAACATATAACCTTTAGGAACAACATAAGAAACTTTCGAATCAAAATAAGAAACATGTCCTACTTTACAACTTATTTGCTTTCCATTAAAAGTATAAGTTCGATTATAATTTTCTAAATCCTTCATTTGATGCTCTAAAGCTTTTTCATACCCCAAAATAGGAGTTAAGATAGTTGTAATTGGACAAACATATTTAGTCGGATTATTTAATGTACAAGAAGCAAAAAGACTTACTCCTACTCCTATTGCCAATGCTTCAGTCAAATGAAGTATCTCATTTTTCTCTTTTATTTTTATTTCTTTTTCATTATTCATTTTTTATCCCCCTTAATTCACGTACTGATAGTATAGCAAAGCTATGAAAATTAGGCAAATTTTCCTTCTAAAATAAACTGAGTTGATTACTTTCTGACATATTGTCTAAACATCCTAATTCTTTTAATTTTTCTAAAGATGTATTATTTACTTTTCCTCGTTCTCTTAAATCTTGAATCGAAATAAATGGTCCCCCTTTACGCGCTTTTACAATCGCATCGGCAACGTTTTCTCCAAGTCCATCAAGGGCTCTAAATGGAATTATCAAACCTTTTTCATCTTCCGTAATGATAAATTTCTTCCCATCACTTTTATCCACATCTATATTTTTAAAATAGAAACCTCTTTCACACATTTCAAGACAAAGTAAAAGTGTTTCGCGTATATCTAAATCTTTATTAGAGGCTTGATTTCCTTTGGTATCAATTTCATCAATTTTCGCACGAATAGCATCTCCTCCTCTAACCATCGAAGCAATATCAAATTGATCACGCCGAATAGAAAGATAAGCACAGTAGTAAAGAATCGGATAATGAACTTTAAACCACGCAATTCGGAAAGCACTCGTTACATAAGCAGTAGCATGCGCTTTTGGGAACATGTATTTTATCTTGCGACAAGACTCAATATACCATTCAGGAATATTTGCTTCTCGCATAGCCGCTGCATGATCTGCCCAAGTAGCAGGATCTTTACTTGGTTTGCCTTTACGAACAAACTCCATAATTTTAAATGCCTTGGCTGGTTTCATTCCCCATTGAATTAAATTAACCATAATATCATCACGACACCCTATAACATCTTTAAACGGAACTTCTATAACCCCTTCTTTATTAGGTGTACATAAATCTCTTGCATTTCCAAGCCATACGTCTGTACCATGTGATAACCCAGAAATTTTGATTAATTCGGCAAAAGTAGTTGGTTTTGTTTCTTCAAGCATACCAAGTAAGAAAGAAGTTCCAAATTCAGGAACACCTAGTGTTCCCGTTGGACAATATTTTCTTCCTTCTTTATCCACACTGCCTCGTAAACGATAACGGTCAACTCCTAAAATCTCAGGACCAGTAAATATTTTCATCGTGTCTAAATCTCCTAAATCAATTGCCGTAACATCAAATTCCTTACCATGTGTAATATAGGTAACTGCTAATTCCTGTAACATACGTAAAACAGTTGGATCATCGTGTCCTAGTATATCAAGTTTTAAAAGGTCCGCATCAATAGCATGATAATCAAAGTGTGTTGTTCTCCAAGCACTCGTAGGGTCATCAGCAGGATATTGAAATGGTGTAAAATCCCAAATATCTTTATAACCTGGAACAACAACAATTCCTCCTGGATGTTGCCCTGTCGTACGTTTGACTCCCGTACATCCAACAGCGATACGTTCCACCTCAGGAACTCGAACAAAAGACTTAATAACACCCTTTTTCTTTAAATCATCTTTTCCTGTAACAGTAAGACCATAACTAGTAGCCTCCGTTTTTAAAATATCATGCAAGCGTTCTTCATAATACCCTTGAACATATCCATAAGCTGTTTTATCGGCCACTGTACCAATCGTTCCAGCACGATACACATTATCTGTACCAAATAAAACTTTCGTATATTCATGAGCAGAAGCTTGATTATCTCCAGAAAAGTTAAGGTCAATATCAGGAACTTTTTCTCCAGCAAAACCTAAGAAGGTTGCAAAAGGCATATCATTTCCTTGGTGAATCATAATTTCACCACATTTTGGACAAGCTTTCTCTGGCAAATCAAATCCTGAAGGATAATTTTCTGCATAAGAGACTCCCTCATCATCTTGAAATTCGCTATGCTGACACTTAGGACAATAATAATGAGCAGGTAAACCATTACATTCTGTAATACCCATCATACTTGCAACAAAAGAAGACCCTACAGAACCGCGTGATCCTACTAAATAACCATCATCATTAGAATGTTTAACTAATTTTTGTGCAATTAAATAAATAACATCGAATCCCCCACCAATAATTCCTGTTAACTGGGCTTTTGCTTGTTCGATTGCTTCTTCATTCGTAAGTTCTGTCTCACTATTGCGTTTCACTTGTTCTTTTTTTAAAGCAATTACTCCATCATATCCACTCATGATAACATCATGTAGATAAGGAGTAAACATAGCGTCTCGTTCCTCATCTGTTTTATCTGGATAAAGAAGAGTTAAATTCTCTTTTACTAAATCATTAATCTTATCCCCATAAAACTCTTGCGCTATACGCTCCTCAATATTAGGTGGAAGAGGATTTCCATACATGCTATGCGCTTTATCAAAAACCAAATCACGACAAGTTTCTTGTGAGTGTTCAATAATAGGAGAATAAGGTTTATCTGGATAAACTACGACTTCAATATCTTCTAACTGCTCAATTATCTTATTTGGATTTTCAACAACGATTTCATGAATTAAATCAGCATCTTCCAAAAAGGCAAACTCTTCCTTCATTTCTTTTGTTGTTCTAAAAAATTGATTCGGAATATGTCCTTCCTGTGCAGCAACGGAATCATTATAATATCCATTTAAAATATAAACATTATCTTGTTCTCTTACAATCCCTGCCACACTTAGCTTCCGTAACGAACTACTAACTGCTTTTAATTTTTCAGCTTCGCCATCTCTTCCTTTAAAGGAGTCCTCATAAGCGTTTTTTTTATCTGGAGCATATATAAAAGCTATATTTGTTGAAGTAATCGCTATTTTTTTTATCTTTGTCAATACATAAATGTATTTTAATACTTTTTGATCAACTTCATTTAATAAAACGCCTTGTGATTTTGCTTTTTCTACTACTTTGGCAATATTCTCTAAGTTTGTACAACGTTTACTAGAAGAGGCTAAATAACGCGCCAAAGGATGTCTTCCTTTTCCTGGGACATTTTGGTTCACAATAATCTCTCTATACAAACGATCTTCAGGATGAATTTGATGTACATCACCTGTTGCTACAACCATTTTGCCGATCTTTTTAGCACAACGAATAATCTTTTTTAAGCAAGTATGCAAATGATCTAAGGAATTAATATCATGCCCACGTAGCAAGTGCATATAGTTTTCTGGTGGTTGTACCTCAATGTAATCGTAAAACTCCATTGCTTTACATAGATCTTCATCACATCTTGTTTCTGCTAAATAAAAAACTTCTCCATTTAAGCAAGCACTCCCAATAAATAACCCTTCTCTATTTTCTTCAATTAGCTTTCTCGGAATTCTAGCATTCCTTGTAATAAAATTAGTATTAGCATAAGACACAATCTTAAACATATTTTTTAATCCTGTCTTATTTTGTGCAATAAAGGTTACATGTTTTCCATTATCATATAAATTAGCCAGATGCTCTGAAAAAGTCTTACCAGGAATATTTTCATACATTTGTAAATAATCATCTTTACACCAAGGAAATTTCCATCGATAATCCATAATACCATATTTTTCAAATGGATACCCTAAACTTTCTTCTACTTCTTCCCCTTCTTCAATAGGCTTTATAATATAATTTTTATAAGAAACTAAGTCCCCAATATGTTCTAACTTTTTAGGGCTATTGCGAAAACTAATTTCTTCTAATAATCCCAGATTATTTAAATCACTAATCTTTTTTACTCCCTTTATTTGATTTAACATCTTAGAAAAAATATAACCTGTATTTTCGGAGTCAACATCTGCTCCATGGTGTTGCCCAACATATACATTTAAAGAAAGACTCTTTTCCCCAAAATCATCTTCTACTTTGACAATGATTTCATTTCCAGCAGGATGCAATTTTATATGCCCATCAAAGTCAAGCAAACGAACTCCATCAACCACTTCTACATCTACTAGTATCTCTTCTGTTTTAGATGCTTTATGAATTGTATCTAAGTGATAAATGTTACGATATTTTTTAACCCTATTTTCTGAAGAAAAGTCGGTATCATAATACTCCTGTTTCTCTATTTTCAAAACTTCTTCCCCATCTACTAAAATCTTAGTAAACAAAGAAGCAATTTCACTATCTATAATAGCACCACTTACACCAGATTCATTAACAGCTTCATCATCTTCATCATCCGCTTCTCCTGTATCAATGCCATAAAACTTTCCTAATGCTTTTAAACTATGTTTTTTTAAATCGCGATTAATAACTCTAGATAACATTAAAGTATCAATAATCGGATTCTTTAATTCTCCTAAATCGTATTTATAATAAGCCATATCCAACATGTTTTTATCGAATCGAGCATTATGTGCAACAAGTGGCAAATTGCCAATCCACTCTTTAAAACGTTTCGTAACATTACATTCATTATCTGCCGATTTTACATCATCATCAGAAATTTCAGTTATCCGAGTAATCGCCTCATCAATATGATGTCCAGGATTGATTAATTCATCAAAGCGATCAACAACTTCTCCATTTTTTATTTTGACACCACCAATTTCAATCATTGAATCTCCAATCCCAGGGTTAAAACCAGTTGTTTCTGTATCGAATACCACAAAGGTATTGCCGTCTATTTCTTCTTCTGTCGGATTAAAACAAACATGTAAGAAAGACTCACACATTTCTATTTCTGTTCCATATCCAGCTTTAAAAAATTTTAAATTTTTTTTCTCTTCCTCAGCATCCTGAATCATTTTTTCCATCTCAGCAATGCCTTCTCCATTTCCTGATGTTTTTATTTCTTCTAAGCTCGCTTTTAATTCATCTATTTTCGCTTGTGCTTTCTTCTTAAGCCCCTTGTTATAAGAAGCAACTTCTCCAAAGACATGAGGAAAAGATTGACAACAATCATGGTCAGTTATAGCAATACCAGCGTGACCCCACTCTATTGCTTGCTTAACAAGTTTAACTTCATCACATACACCATCCATCTGACTCATCATCGTATGTGCATGTAATTCACATCTCTTTTCTTCTTCCTTATCTATCCTCTTAATCGTAGGCACATTTTCTAATACTTCATAACTTCTAAAATTAAAGACTAAATCATCTGCAAATGTATCAAAACGAACTTGTCCTTTAAAATGAAACCATCCACTCTTTAATTCCTTAGATTTTGTAATAAAATCTTCTTCATCTTTTGCAAAAGACTTGGCAAGAATACTAGAAGTATTATCGCTTATTTTCAAAGTGATTAAATATAAATCTCTTCCATCTTTCGTCTTCAATTGATTAAATTCTGAACCAAAGATATATGCTTCTAAATTAACGTTATTTTCTTCCCTATCAATACTTCCGATAGTTACAACGCCTTCTCTAGAATAATCAACTTTTTTCTTGTTTCCCCATCCATTAGAATCATTCTTATAAGAAGATTCTTCCTCTTTCACAATAGCAATTGGACGATTTTTGGCTTCCTCTATTTCTTCTTGGATTTTTTTCTCATTTTCTTTATTAAGAGCTGTTGTAATTTCCATCTCATAAAATCCCATAGCAACTAAACCTGATACAAGATTTTTTATTTCTTTTTTTAACATGTCTGCAATTTCACTACGCGAATCTAACTCAATGATAATAAAATCATCATCAATTGTAATATTTTTATTTTCTAAAGAAACCAAAGAAGGTCGTTTTAAAATTAAATCACTTAATAAAACTTTAAAAGCTTCCAAAATATCTTGATCGTCTACATCATTATAAATAAAATGAACATGACAAGGATTCTCTCCACGAATGCCTTTTTTTGCACACTGTAATAAAGAAAATGTGGCTTTTGGAGATAAAGGCTTTTCGTTTTCGATAAACACATTAAAAGAATTATCTTTTTTATTTAGTATAACTTTCGAGATAGATGCTCCCTCAAAATCTTTATTTTCATCTGTAAAACCTATACTTTTTAAAAAATTTAGCATCTTCTCTTCCATATCCTACACCTACAACTCTTCCATATTTGTAATAACAATTTGATATTTATCCAATCTTTTTACCACTTGTCCTCTAAAACGAACAAAATCTCCACTTTTAACAAGATTTAAAAACGCATTATGTTTTGGAAAAACAATAAAATCAATGGTATCCGTTTCATCACTAGCCGAAATAAACCCCATTGTTTCTCCTTTTTTCGTTTTAATTTTTCGCACACTATTTATTATAACAACACATGAAACAAATTTGTCAAAAAATTGCACAATTCGATTAAGTTTCATCACATTATGTTGAAACTTACTTGCTGGATGATTTGTTACATAGTAACCAAATGTTTCTAATTCTTTTGTCATAAGTAGTGGTTCACTATATTCTTCATGCTCCACTATATTTGGTTTCATCACAAAAGACTCATCCAAATCATTGCATAACAACGCATAATCTAAAGCACTATCTATATTTTGAACCAATGTATTATGATTCACTCCAAAGTCCCGAAAACAATCAGCATCAATTAATGCTTCTATTGTTTTTTTATTAACACTTTTACCATATGTACGAGCAACAAAGTTAAAAAAGTCTGTAAATCTTCCTCCTTCTTTTCTAGCAAGGAGAATTTGTGCAACAGCCGCTCCACCAATATTATGAATCGCCGAAAGAGGTAATAGTAAAGCGTTCCCTTTGATAACATAAGAATCTAAACTAACATTAATATTTGGCTTAAAAAAACGTATATTTTTCTTTTTTGCTTCATCTATATATTCTTTTGTTTTTATTACACTGCCAATACTCATATTAAGTAGATTTGCCATAAAATAAACGGGGTAATTTGCTTTTAAATAAGCCATCTGATACCCTATTAAGGCATAAGAAACAGAATGAGCCTTATTAAACCCGTAATTAGCAAAAGCAAGTATGGTATCATATACTTCTTCTGCTACATCCTTAGTATAACCATTATGAATAGAACGTTTAATAAAGACTTCTCGTTCTTTTTCCATAACTTCCACTTTTTTCTTACTCATTGCCCGGCGAATGTTATCGGCCTCAGAGAACCTATACCCTCCCATTAAAACCAAAACTTGCATTATTTGTTCTTGATAAACCATAATCCCGTAAGTATCTTTTAAAATAGGTTCTAAAGAAGAATCAGGATATATGACCTTCTCTTTCCCCTCTTTTCGTCGTATAAACATATCAATATTTTGCATAGGACCTGGACGATATAAAGCCAAAGCTGCAACTAAATCACTAAAGGAAGTTGGTTTCAATTTGGCAATAAAACTTTTCATTCCAGAGCTTTCAAATTGAAAAACCCCCTCTGTATCCACTTGACGAAAGATATTCATCGTAACAGGGTCTTCTAGCGGAATAGAAGCCAAAGGAAGTTCTTTTCCTGTTTCTTCCTTAATAAGCTCTAAGACATTTTGAATAATAGTTAAATTACGCAAAGCCAAAAAATCCATTTTTAATAAGCCTAAATCTTCTAAAAATTCCATCGTATAGCCAGTAAGTAATTCTCCCCCATTATTGCAAACAGGAATCACTTCATCCAAAGGAACAGAAGAAATGACAACCCCAGCAGCATGAGTACTGATATGTCTTTTTAACCCTTCCAACTTATAGCTAATTTGATACACTTCATTTAAAGAGGCGTGTTGCATAACAAAATCATGAATTGTCTTATTTTTCAAATTTTCTTCTAGACTACTTTTTGGATCCAACAAAGAACTCAATCGATCCACTAATTTCACATCTACATTTAGACATTTCCCCACATCGCGTATAACCTGACGAGCACCAAATGTTCCAAATGTCATAATGTTGGCAACACAAGTCTTACCATATTTTTCCTTAACATACGAAATAACCTGGTCTCTTTTTGTATATTCAAAATCGATATCTATATCAGGCATAGTAATACGTTCTGGATTTAAAAAACGTTCAAAAAGAAGATCATAAGCTATAGGATCTACACTTGTAATCCCAAGTACATAACTAACAAGGCTTCCCGCAGCTGAACCTCTACCTGGTCCGACCAATATATGATGCATCTTAGCATAGCGCACATAATCATAAACAATTAAGAAATAATCAACAAAGCCCATAGAATGGATGACTTCAAGTTCATAATCCAAACGTTCTTCATAAGCAGATGGAATTTCGCCATTTAATCTCTTCAACAAGCCTTTTTTACATAATGAGGTCAAATAGGCAAAGGAATCTTCAATATCTTTATCATAATGCGGAATATAAGTTCCTTGTTTTGGAATTTTTAAATCAAACATCTGTGCAAATTCCTCTGTTGTCTTAGCATCCTCATCTAAGATTTCTTTATCTAAATAAGCATCACTATAGATTTGTAAATCTTGACTTACCCCCAAATCTATTTCTCTTAACATTCCTAAATATTTGACTTCTTGAAACGAAAAACAACACATTTCTTGAATATAAACAATATTGGAATTTTTAATGATAGCATTGCTCTTTTCAAAATGATTCTTATAACCAAGATATAAATCATGATAAATAGTAAGCAATTCATCATAAATAGACAGACTCTCAAAGGGAAGAACACAAAGTAAAGAACTCTTTAAAGTTTTTAAAGTAACATAACTGACTTCTTTGTTCTGAATCAAAGTATTTACCTTTAATAAATTTAAGTATCCTTCATAATTTTTAGCATATAAATAAAAATAGTTTTCTTGTAAATATACTTTAAGTCCTATAATAGGCTTAATGTCATTAGCTAAACATCCTTTATAAAATGCCATACTTCCAAATAAGTTATCATCCAAAATAGCACAGGTTGAAAGATTATGTTGTTTTAAATAAGCAAATAATATAGGCATTTTAATTAAACTTTGTAACAAAGAATAATCCGTTCGAATTCCAAGAGGCACAAACATAAAAAAACCACCTTTCTATATAAAGAACATAAAATTAAAGAAATATTTTCTTTTTCACATTATATCGCAAATATACATTTGTTCGCAACAAGAAAAGCTGTAAAAAAGTAAGAAATGAAAAAAATTAAATAATTGACAACAAGAACATCTTATGGTAAAGTCAATAAAGAAATGAATTTATTTAAGGAGGCGTAATTATGGCAAAAAATTTAAGTACAAAAAAACCTTTAACTGGTAATAGAAGAAGTCATGCTTTAAATGCGACAAAACATGCACAAAAACCAAATTTCCAAAAAGTTACAATTAATGGAGAAAAAGTTATTTTATCTGCAAGAGAAGCAAAAACAATTAAGAAAGATGCTAAATAAACCAAAAGTGGTTTTTTTTTGCAAAAAAAAGACATTACTGAATAGTAATGAGACCTTTTTCCACTTCTTCCAAAGCACGTCCTAGTTCTTTTTTATTCACATATTCACTTTGTTTCATTTGAAAATGCTTATTTTGTAACATCTGTTTACTTCTTCTAGATGCTATATGAACTAGTTTGTACTTTGAATCAACAATATTTAATAGTTTGTCGATTGAAGGATATATCATTTTTCATCACGCCCTTACAATACTATAATATCTAATTTTACATTTATTATATAGTATTTACTTATTAAATTGACACACTTTTTACAATTAACTTTCTTCTAACAAAGAAGCTTTTACCTCTTCGCCTTCTTTTACTAGCTTAATCTTAAGACCATTTAAAGTCGCTTTACTATTTCTAGGATCAACGACATTCCCCTCTTGATTAACAGAAACATAATATTTACTTTCTACCAAATCTCTAACAGTAATAATTTGCACCCCTTCTTGTTCCAAAGTAGAGGAATTCTTCCCATAGAGTTCTGCTTGTCGCAAGATAAGATAAGTAGTCTCTTCATAAATTTCCCCTGCATCATCTTTAAAAGCATTCGACGTACTAATAACAACTCCTAGGGTAATCACTCCTAAAAGGACAATAACAATTAATAATTCAACTGCCGAATAACCATTCTTTTTCACTTTACTTCACCTATAAAAATTATATCACATTTCTAATCTTTTTTTGCAAAATAAGTAAGAATTGCTTTTCTATATATTTCTTTTGCTCGTAAATACATTGCTTCACTAGATAAAGAAAGATGTTTCATCATTACTCCACTATTTATTTCTAAGATAAAATATCCTTCACTTGTCTTGATAACATCAACGCTTCCAAAAGAAAGTCCTATATAAGAAACAGCTTCTAACGCCAAAGCAGTAACACTTTCCCTTACAGAATCTAGTATATCGAGAGACAAACGAGAACCACAAGATAAATTAAACTTCCAATCATAGACATACTCTTCTCCCAAAGAAAGAATGCGATCCTCCAATCTTTCTACAATAGGAGAAAAATAAGTCGGATTAAAATCACAAAGCAATTCCTGTATACTCCTTTTTCCATCCCCTACTACTTTAGGCATCTCTTTTTTATAGATGAGCTCTACCTTGCCATTTAAAACAATAACTCGATATTCATTTTCTATAGCATAATAAGGACATAAACTAATAGAATAATTCTTTTTAGTCAGTTGATAATAAATGCGTTCTAAAGCAGAAGTATCTTTTATATGAAAAACACTTCTTCCACATGTCCCATCATTTACTTTTAAAACTACATCTTCTTCATATAAGAAAAATAATTTTTCCAAATCTTGAAACGTATTACACCCTTCTGCGTAAGATTGTTTCACATTTTCTCCATAAAAAATATGATGCGTAACAACAGAAATATTTCCCAAATTTAACAAGGAATATAAAGCGTATTTATCATCAATTACAGTCCCTAAAGCATGATCATCCAAAGCAAATTTATAACCAGCAATAACTTTTCTAACACCATCCTTTTCAAGAACACAAATCCAATCTTTTGAAAGGAAATGACATTGTATATTTTCTTCTTTACATATCTCTATAAACATTTCTTTCATGTGCTTCACCAATTATAAGTATACCATGAAAAAAATCTCCAGAGGGAGATTTCTTAAAAACCACATTTATTATCATATACATTACATACTTCATTTTCCTCACAACAAGTAAATACAGGTTGATAAGTATGTCTATATATATGATGATTAATGATTCTCGTATTGATAGGAACAATATGTCATTGCCCCTTTTTGATAGATTCATTCATTTCTTAATGTATTTACATTTTGGATAATTAGAACACCCAATGAATTTTCCATATTTTCCATTTTTTTCAACTAATTCATTACCACATTTTGGACATATTATACTATTTTCTAATTCTCTATTATTATTAATTTTAATACGAATATCTTTCACATGCTGTTTTCTTAACGACTTATCTTCAATATTATTAGATATAATTATATTTTCTAATTCTTTTATATCATTATCAATAAGTAATTCTTCATGTTTTAAAATTTCACTTTTTAAATAATCAACTTGTGTGACTATACTACTACTTTTAACATCAACCTTTGCTTGATTAGAAAAACAAATAATCGAAACAAAATATTTATCATCTACTTTAAGTAAATTTGATAAAGATTTTATATGGCCAAAATTTTGATGAATAGGATTTACAAAGTAGCTTTTATTTTTTCCTAAATATTGACACCATTTATTATCATATTCTTTTCCTTTAATCAAACCATAATAATTTTTCATTTCGATAACAAAAATTCCAAACCCTGATATAACTACATGGTCAATTTGATGAGTTCCTTTTTCATCTTTTATCATAATATCATTTAAAACTACATATTTATTTTTAGGTAATTTTTTTAATTCTAATTTTACCCAAAACTCTCCCATAAATCCTCTAAACTTTGGATAATATATTTTTAATATTATATATAATACTATTAAAACACTTGTTTCTAATAACAACATTGGATTATTTAAATACACATTTATAATTCCTTCAATAAAACTTTTAATCATATCCATGAAATCACATCCATAATAATTATATCATGATTCTAAGCTAAATCATTAAAAGTAGTCTTAATATTTATTGTTTTGTCTTCAAATATTTCAATTTTATCAATTAAATTAATTATTAATTCTCTACTTGGTTCTTTCATAGATAAAAATTTATTAATATATTCATCAATCATTTTATTTTTAGATTCCTCATTAATATTGTCATTAATACTATTATTTAATTCCGTGTATCTTTTTTGCTTTATATTTATTTCATTTTCTAACTTAACTTTTACTCTTTCAAATTGTTCTTCAGTTATTTTTTTATTTAACTTATCAATATAAATAATATCTAAATTATCATTTATTTGCTTAATGTCGTTAGTTAGTCTTTCTAACTCTTTTTTATTATTTAATTTATTATCTTCAGTTAAATTATTTAATACATTATTTTTAACTTTATCTTTATTAATATAATTTAAGCAGATATTAGTTAATGAATTGATTATAACTTTCTCTAATTCATCATAGTTATTAGAATGAGTTGTACAAAGTTTTTGTTTCATATAAGTCCTATAATAATTGCAAATTGTATAACATCTATTATCTTTTTTTCTTCTGGATTGTATGGATATTCGATATCCACAATTACCACAATATAATAACCCATCTAATAAATGAATTTCTTTTTTTTCATTTCTTCCTTTATTTTTAGGTATTCTTTTTTGAACCTCATAAAATTTATCTTTTTCAATGATTGATTCATGAGTATTTTCCACAATTATGTAATTATTAGGATTATTCTTAACAACCTTTTTTACCTTATAATTTATTTTACTTCTTCTATTTTGAACCATATCACCTATATACATTCTATTAGTTAAAATATCTCTTATAGTTTTTGAGTGCCACTCTCCATATTTTAAATTGTAATTACTCTTCCATTCAAAGTTATAATACTGAGCAGGTGTTTTTACTCCTTCATTAGTTAATTGTTTGGCAATTTTAAAGAATGATAACCCATCTAAACACATATCAAATATTCTTTTAACAACACTTGCTTGTTCAATATTTATTACTAAATGATTTTTATCATCTTTATCTTGATCATATCCAAACGGGGTTCTACCTCCTACCCATTTTCCTTCTTTCATTTTTGCTTTTAAACTAGATTTTATTTTTTTAGAAATATCTTTTGCATACATATCATTCATTATAGCTTTAAATGGTGCAATGTCATTATTAGAATTATCTAAAAATGTATCTATATTGTCAGTAACTGCAATATATCTGACATTATGTTCGGGAAAATACTTTTCTATTAAATTCCCAGTTCCAATATAATCCCTACCTAATCTTGACATATCTTTTGTAATAACCATATTTATTTTACCTGATTCAATATCATTTAATAATCTATTGAAATCTGGTCTATCAAAATTAGTCCCTGAATACCCATCATCAATATAAGTATCATAAACTCTTAAATTATTCTCTTTTACATATTGGAATAATAAACTCTTTTGATTTGTAATACTCTCACTCTCTAATGCTTTATCATCATCTTCTCTAGATAATCTTATATAAAGTCCAACATTATATATCTTATTTAAACTCCCTAACAATTTTTACCTCCTTCTAGAGATAAATAAGTACATGACGATGGTACCTCACTTTTTTTATTTTTACAAATCATTTGAATATATTTTTTAAGCTCTTTATTTAAAATTTTTATAAGAATATCATTTATATCATTATTTTCGTCATAAATATAATTAATTTTGTACTTACCCATTATTAAGCACCTCACTTAAATTTATGGATAAATTACTAATTTTAGTAATACTAAATTGAGTAATATACAAATTACGCATATATTTAGTATTACTTATAAGCTCTCACTCCTAACATAAACATCATCTCCTTTTTGCATGATGCATGATAGCTCCACTAAGAAAGCGAGTCAAGTCTTAAACTATAGAAAATTTTGTCTATCATCCTAAAAATATTCATAATTTAATGGGTTATGAAATAGCAGGATAAGAAGTTTGTGTATCAATACATAGTTTTCGTTTTGAAATAAAGAAAACTATATACACAATTCTTATTTTGCACTCGCAAAATTCAACCTATTTGGTAGGATGGTATCAAGGATAAGTCTAATAATAGCAATAATTTTAAGTACAAAAAAATCATCCTATTGTCTAATTTTTACTAGATTTAGTAGGATGATAAATTTTTTTAATTGTTTTCTTCTATTTCAAAATTTAATAATTCATCACAAGTCTTTTCAAATAAATCTTGCTCGTGTTTTATGGTATCAATTAAGAACATTTTATCACTAGTATATTCTTTTAAACCTCTCATATAATAAGGTTTATCATCATCTAATACAATGAATGGCATAATGTTATTTCTTAAGCATTCTTTAAACATAATAATTCTACCAACTCTCCCATTGCCATCTCCAAAAGGGTGAATTTTCTCAAAATTATAATGAAAATCAATAATGTCTTCTAAAGTAATATTAGTTTTTGAATTGTATTCAACAAGTAATTTATCAATTTCTTTTTCTACATCTTTTGGTGCAGTAGTATTGATAACATTAACAAGACCTATCATATTTGGAACTACTTTAAATCCCCCAACATTGTATCTAGGATTTTCTTCATCGCTAGTATTTCTTTTTAATATTTTATTCATTTCAATAATAATTTCTTTTGATAACTCATTATCAACATGATCTAACATATAATCAAATAATTTAAAATGATTTTTAGATTCTGTTAAATCATCTAATTTTATCAAATCATCACTTTTAGGAATAAAACTTGATGTATCAAATATGGCCTCAGTCTGATCACTAGTTAACCTACTACCTTCAATTTTATTTGAATTATAAGAAAAATTAACTTGAGAATAATGATAGATATTACCTTTAAATTTTGATTCTTTTTGTTTGATTAATTCCTTTTTAATTTTACTTATATCCATATTACATGTCCTCCAATGAAATATTAATACCTGACTCACAATGTTTATAAAATTCTAAAGCACTTAAATGATATTTTGGCTTTTTATAATTATATATACAGAGGTTATTTTTATTATAATTATTATTTAGTTCATATTTAATAAATTTATCTCTTACATCAATTAATAAATCTTTTAAAAAGTTATATTCGTGTATACCTTTAAATCTTTCCCACGAATGTTCAAACCAATAATATTTATTATTTTTTTCAAAAGTTAAATACGTATGAGTAGGACATTTGTCATTATCATAATGAACTATAAAATATGTTTTAATATTCCAATCATTTCCTTTAAAATAATATCTTTCTAGTTCTACTTGATCCCAACATACGCCAACTTTATTTTTAATAATTTCTTTAGGACTTTGTAAAATATAATTATCTGAATAAGATTCATCAACTATTGTATGTTTATTATTGCTTGTGTCAACCCATCCATATTCGATATTTTCCATTAAGTTCATAATTTCAAACTCGTTATAAAATTGCCAAATATTAAGTTGTCCTTTTGCTTTTATAGGTTTTATAGGTTTAATATCTTCAAGTATCCAAGCATATCTTCCTTCTTCATATTTACCACAAATATATTCTTGATAATTATTTTTTTTCATTTCTTCTACATAATCTTTTGTCATATATACACAATCAACTAAAGTACATTTGCATATTATATAACCAAAATTAAGTGGTATATTATCTACGAGTGACATAAATTCAGTATCTTCCTTCCAATCTTTAGGAATAGCAGTAGCACCAGCATGAATATATAATTCACCCCTATAAGTTGTTTTCCAACTTCTTGTCTCAATTAACTTCTTTTTTTCTTTTATCAAAGTAGCACAAGGTTCTGTTAAACTTAATACCTTCATTAAAATCACCTATAAACATTATATCATACAAAAAGACATTTCTTATTAAAACGCCTTTCATTTTGTACTTATTTCTCTCTTTATATTTTTGGTCTATCATAAATTATCACACTTGAGGTACATCATAACAAATTTGTCTATGACAAACTCTTTCTTGAGGACACTCCATAACTTGAGGACAAGTAGAAGCTGAACAACATTGTCCCATTCCCATATTCATAGAACAATCCATACCAGTATTTGCACTATTCACATTGGTATTATTCATATTATTCATATCGCTTGTATCAAAACATCTATTTACAAACATAAAAACTATCCTTTCTACTTTATCTTATGTAAGAAAAGCATTTTATGTTTGTGACAAATAACTAGATAAAAAGCATATTCTATAAAAGACTTTTATTTTTGCAAATCCAAAACAATTTGTAAAGAATCATATACTTCTGGTTCTAAAAGGATCGTTTCTTCTGTACTACCATACTCTAAAGAAAAAAGAACATCAATCTTACTTTGTTTTGTAATTTTATCTCCTTCTTTTATTCCCTCTAGCTTATAAGTAAAATGTTCAGGTACACCAAGAACTTCTACACGATTTAAAATTCCATCTAATTCACCATCATTCACTATCGAAAAAGGAATAGTTAATACCCCACTTTTTTCAGTATAAGTTACTCCAAACGCTAATGTATTCTCTTCTATTTCTACATTCTTGTGTAAAAATAAACTCTCTTTACTTGTCCAAGCATCTCCACAAAATTCTAAAGAGACAGAAAAAAGAGGCTCTGCTAACTTTGCATTATTTACACTGACTACACTTGAAACTCCATTATCCAATGTGGCACTTAAAGCAACCACACTACTAACTAAACTAGCAAAGGAAGCAAAAATTGCTAATATGGCTATTATTGAAACTTTCTTACTACGTAACATAAATTTACTCCTATCATATTTTCCAGTATAGCACAAAAGAAACAGAAAAAAAAGTAGTCTACACTACTTAAAACGGCATTTTAAACTGTCCACTACTCATCATTTTCATCATCTTTTTCATTTCTTCAAATTGTTTGAGCAAGCGATTAATTTCCGCGACATCTCTTCCACAACCTTTACTAATTCTTTGTTTGCGTGTTGCTTTTAAAACTTCAGGATGACGTCTTTCATAAGGCGTCATAGAAAGAATAATCGCCTCTACATGTGCCATATCTTTAGGATTAATATTCACATTATTAAGTCCCATTTTTCTTGCTTGTGGAAGCATTTTAATGATATTTTCTAATGGTCCCAATTTCTTAATTTGCTTCATGTTTTTTAAAAAATCTTCTAAATCATATTTTCCATTCATCATTTTTTTTGCTTGTGATTCAGCATCTTCTTCAGAAATAATTCCCTCTACTTTCTCAGCAATAGATAACACATCCCCCATATCCAAAATACGTTCTGCCATACGTTCAGGATAAAACTTTGTTAATCCATCTAGCTTTTCTGAGTCTCCTACAAACTTAATAGGTACATTTGTTAAATGACGGACAGATAAAGCAACTCCACCCTTTGTATTGCCATCTAACTTTGTTAAAATACACCCCGTCAAATGTAACTTATTATGAAATCCTTGAATAACATTTATAGCATCTTGCCCCATCATCGCATCAATAACAAGCATAACTTCATCAGGGTGACAGAAAGAAACAATTCCTTCTAATTCCTCCATTAAAACTTCATCAATATGCAAACGCCCAGCAGTATCAATAATAACATAATCATTCCCATTTTCTTTAGCACTTGCAAGAGCGTGAGAAACAATCTCTAATACATCCTTTTTCCCTTCGGAATAAACAGGGATATCAAGCTGTTTACCAATTGTAATTAATTGGTCAATAGCAGCAGGCCTATAAATATCACAAGCAACCAACAAAGGTTTCTTAGCATGTTTTTTACGTAAATAATTAGCCAGTTTACCTGAAGTAGTTGTTTTACCACTTCCTTGTAAACCAACAAGCATTAAAATACTTGGTTTCCCATCCACATATAGTGGAGCTTCCTCTCCTCCTAATAAGTCAACTAACTCATCTTTTACAAGCTTAATAAACAATTCATCTGGTTTTAAAGATTTCTGTACTTCCATCCCTAACGCTTTTTCTTTTACACGACTGACAAATTCTTTTACAACTTGATAGTTTACATCGGCTTCTAATAAAGCCATTCGTATTTCTCGCATTGCTTCGCTAATGTTCTCTTCAGTAATTCTACCCATTCCACGAATATTTTTTATAGCTTTTGCAATACGATCTCCCATATATTCAAACATTTTAATCACCTTTTCTATTATAACAAATTAAACTATATATGCCAATCACGATTACTATGTTCATGTTCATATACTAACTTAAGCATACCTTCTTCTGTTTTAATTATCTGTGTGAATATACAACCGCCAACATTTTGCCCCTCATTAATAGCAAATAACGTCTCTAAAGTTTCTTTCTGTTCTAAAGTTGCTTCTTTTTTATAGAATTTTGGATTAGGAATCATCGACGTATCTGTAAAATAACCGCGGTCATTAAACGCCTTTATAAATTCGGTACGACAAAATAAAACATAACCATAATAATGAACCAAGATACTTCTCTTGTCATAAAGTTGCGTAGCTCCTTCTACTCAGCTTAATTCCCTTAAATTCGCTAAGTGTTCTTGATAACTTACCATATCTTCTTTTAAATGTTGTAAGTAATTTTCATATTGCTCTATAAAATTAATACCAATATCCTGTCTGCCTACCCAAAGTGCCGAACTCTCTAACTGATGCCAAGGATTACAACCTGTATATCCTTTTGCTAAATAAAAAGTACCATCAGGTTTGATAAAAGCATTTTTCATAACAAACAATTCCTTATTATTTTTTAATTCATTTTTTGTATATAACTTTAACTTTTCCATATAAGAGCGCTCCTAAAATATGTCTTTTATTATATCGTATCTCCGTCTTTCAAGAAAGAAAAAAGATACATTTGTACCTCTATTTATCTAATTCTTCTTTAACTAATGCTAATATTTCTTCTTGAATTGCAAAAATATCTCTAAGTTTATCAACCTTATCCACACAATTTATTTTCTTATACTGATGTAGTACTGCCAACTCCAAATAAGCTTGTTCTGCATTACGAATATGTAAAGGACTTGCCTCATGTTGATCAGCCTCCTCATTTCTCCCCATCTTTAATTCAGCTACTTTTTTATAAGGAACATATAAGAAAATAGTTAAATCAGGTCTAGGGAGTTCTAAAAAGCCATATTCTAACTGATCTAATTCTTCATATAACTTTAGTCTTTCTTCCTTATCAAATAACTTTCCTCCTTGGTGCCCCATATTACTCTCAACATAACGATCAATGATAACATCCACTCCATTAGCAAGTAAATCCAGAATCATTTTTCGGTGATATCTTCTATCAGCCGCATAATAAAGACATGCTACTTTTGGATCTACTTTCGCCGCTCCCTCAGGGAAATAGCCTTCACAAATATACTTTTTACCTAAATAAGGACCTCCTACTATTTTTCCAGTAGGTGTTTCATAATCAGGAAAACTAATACGTTCTACTACTCTTCCTTCCTTACGTAAGTTTTGCACTAACAAACTCGTTTGCGTTTCTTTTCCAGAACAATCTGTTCCTTCGACAACAATAATCTTTCCTTTTCTTTTTTCACTCATAAATAATCCCTACCTTTTACAATTTTATCATAGCATAGTTCTTTATTTTTTAAAAGTGTAAAAAATACACAATAAAAAATGCTACATAGAAAGTACCTTTTCAATTCGCTTTTTTATCTCTAAAATATCCACTAATTGTAAGGAATCAGCAAGTAAATTATTTTTTTGATAAAGATGCAATTTATCTTCATAATAATTTAATTTGTCTAATACAGTTTTAATCGTCTTTGCAACTGCACTACGACTAACTCCCTTTATCTCAGCTATCTCTCCCAAAGATAAATCTTCTTGATAATAGTTTTGAAAAGCAGTAGTTTCCTTCTCTGTAAGCAAAGATCCATATAAATCATATAAAGAATTGTAATACAAAAAATCTTCCATCACATCATATCCTTAAATAAACCATAAATATAGTTTTCTATGTCAAATGTTTTCAAATCATTCATACCTTCTCCAAGACCAATAAATTTAACTGGAATATTTACCTCTTCTTTAATAGCTAAAACAATTCCTCCTTTAGCTGTCCCATCTAATTTAGTTAAAACAATTCCTGTAATAGCTGTAATTTCTTTAAAAGATATCGCTTGGCTAATCCCATTTTGTCCTGTAGTGGCATCAATAACTAACAAAGTTTCGTGTGGAGCATTTGGAATAATACGACCAATGACTTTATTTACTTTTTCCAGTTCTTTCATCAAATTGACTTTATTTTGTAATCTTCCTGCTGTATCAATTAAAACAATATCCATTTTATCCTCTTTTGCCTTCATAAGTCCATCAAAGATAACTCCTGCTGGATCCATGTTTTCTTTACCATAAAAAGAAACCTCAGCACGTTCAGCCCACTCTTCTAACTGTTTAACAGCTCCTGCACGAAAAGTATCCCCTGCAATTAACATAACACGATTTCCTTCCATTTTATATTTATGAGCCAGTTTCCCAATCGTCGTTGTTTTTCCAACTCCATTAACACCAACAAACAACAAAACAGTAGGGCCAAGAGAAGACATCGTAATTTTATCTGATAAGGATTCATTATCAACATAAATAATAAAGAGTTCATCAACTATTACTTCATTTAAATAATTAGTATCCGTAATTTTTTCTGTCTTAACACGCTCTCTTAAACGATCCATAAATTGCATAACTGTTTTTACTCCTACATCAGCATGAATTAAAAGCTCTTCTAACTCTTCAAAATAACTCTCATCAATCTTTGTATATTTAATACCAAGTAAACTTAACTTAGAAACAAACTCTTTTCTAGTTTTTTCAAGTCCCTTGTCATATAAAGCAATACTCTGCGCCTCATCTACTTTTTGCTTATCATTTTGCTCAGCTACAAATTTTGCCCATTCTTCATCTTCTACTTCCAAAGGGGAAGTTATTTCTGGAACTTTTTCTATCTCTTCAACATCGTCTACTGAAAAAGTTTCCTTTACTTCCTCTATAACTTTTTCTTTTTTACTAATTAAATTCTTTAATTTATCAAATAATCCCATCTATATCACCTAAACGTATTATAACCTATAAAAAAGAAAATAACTACCAATTTACAATGTAATAAGAACAAAAGATAGACTTTTTATCTCTCTTATATTATAATTATCTATAGCGAAGAACTAGAACTTTTTATGAATTTATTATGAAAGGAAAGATATAATTATGAATAACAAAGACGATTTTACGTCTGTAATTCCCTTAGGAGGCCTAGGGGAAGTTGGGAAGAATATGTATGTATTTACCCACAAAGAAGAAATATTCATAATTGATGCTGGCGTCATTTTCCCCGAAAGTGACCTTTTAGGTGTTGATTATGTAATTCAAGACGTAACTTATTTAAAACAAAATGAAAGTAAAATAAAAGGTTTATTAATAACGCATGGTCATGAAGATCATATAGGGGGAATATCATTTTTATTACAAAGTGTAAATATTCCCGTCATATATGGTGCCCAAACTTCTATTGACTTAATAAAAAACAAATTAGAAGATCGTTCGATTAGCTACAAAAATTTAGAAGTAATAAATGGCGATACAAAAATAAAGACAAAATATTTTTCTATCGAATTTATTGCAACAACCCATTCTATCCCAGATAGTTTTGGTATAGTTCTTCACACCCCTAATGGAACAATCGTATCAACAGGAGATTTTAAATTTGACTTAACCCCTATTGGTCCTATTGCTGACTTTCATAAAATGGCAAGAGTAGGAACAGAAGGTGTAAAATTATTATTAAGCGATAGTACAAATGCTTTATCAGAAGGATTTTCTAAATCTGAAAACTCTGTAGACGAAGCTCTATCAGATATCGTAAATGGTTATAATGGTCGTATTATAATTGCAACCTTTGCCTCAAATATCTATCGCGTGAAACACATTGTAGAGACATGCCGAAAGAACAATCGTAAAATTATTATCTTTGGTCGTTCCATGGATACAGCAGTTAATCTTGCTTTAAATAATGGCTTAATTACCGACAAAAGCTTATTTATTGATACAAGCCAAGCAAAAAGTTTAAAGAAAAATGAAATCTGTATTTTATGTACAGGATCACAAGGAGAACCTTTAGCTGCTTTATCAAGAATTGCCCAAGGAACACATAAACAAATTTCTTTAATGCCAGATGACTTAGTAGTCTTCTCCTCGAATCCAATCCCTGGTAATGCAGCAGCTATTAATCGTATTATCAATAAACTATACTTAAAAGGTGTAAAAGTAATTACCAACTCCGAATTTAGTGACATTCATACATCAGGACACGCGAAACAAGAAGAATTGAAACTTATGCTAAGATTAATCAAACCAGAATATTTCATGCCTATGCATGGCGAATATCGTATGTTAAAAGAACATGCCGAATTAGCTATTTCTTGTGATGTAAAAAAAGAAAACATCTTTATCCTAAATAACGGAGATTCCCTTATCCTAGATAAAAATGGAGTACATCGTGGTCCAAGTGTCACAGCAGGAGATGTATACGTCGATGGTTCAAGAATTGGTGAAATCGGCTCCATAGTTATCAAAGATAGAAAACTTATGTCTCGTGATGGAATCTTGATAACAATCGTGAACATTAACCCATTTACAAAAAAATTGTTAATTAAACCGAACATAACTACAAGAGGATTTGTCCTAGTCAATGAAAATACTGACTTAATCAATGCCATAGAAAGAAAGACAACCGATATTATTAACAAATTCTTAAATGACAATTCTTATAGTTATACAGATTTAAAAAATCAAATCATCTTAGAACTACATCCATTTATAAGTAATCTTACAGGAAGACACCCAATTATTTTACCTGTTATTATGGAAGTTAAAGAAGCATCAAAAAAATAATTAGATGCTTTTCTATTTATAAAAGAGGAACCTTATGAAAAAGAAAAGAAAAATGAAAAAAAAATATAAAATTACATTCTTCCTAGTCATTGTACTTATCTGTAGCATTCCATTATTCTTCTTCCTATCAAAAGAAAATAAGCAAAAAGAGAATCCAACAGAAACGAAAGATACTCCAGTAATAAACGAATCAGCAATAGAAAAGAAATTAAAAAGTTTAAATTATACAAAAGAAGAAATCTCTTTCGTTTTAAAAGAAGTAAAAGAAGAAAATCAAGATATTCTGTTAAAGGAAGAAAAAGAAGTCGTCCTTCCTATTATTAAAGAAACCTATTATATTGATGATTATTTAGAAAAGTATATTACTTATTATAAAGAAAATAGCGATTTAACAAAAAAAGAAATAATTACAAGAGTAAATACACATATTGATGAACCATTTTATACAAACACAATCGAAACAGATACAACATTAGGAAAATTCGTCCTATTAAATAAATACTATCACGCCAATGAAACCTACCAAGGAAAAGATCTTATCAAAGTAGATAGTCAATATAATTTATATGGAAGTGAATTTTATTTATCTAAAGAATGTTACCATGCTTTCTTAAAAATGTATGAAGATGCTTTAGAAGCTGGCTATGGATTTAAAATCAATTCTGCGTATCGAAGCTATGAATCACAAGTAAAAATCTATCAAGGATGGGTTAATAAAGATGGACAAACACTAGCCGATACATATTCGGCAAGAGCTGGATTCTCTGAGCACCAAACAGGATATGCTTTTGATGTCCGAGACTTTCCCTTCACGAATGATGATTACTCTAAAACAAAATCGTTCACATGGGTAAGCGAAAATGCTTATAAATATGGTTTCATTATCAGATTCCCAAAAGATAAAGAATATATAACAGGATATCAATATGAACCATGGCATTATCGTTATTGCGGAGAAGAATGTGCAAAATACATTCATGATACTGGAATTACATTTGAAGAATACTATGAATACTTTATAAAATATAAAAATCCTAGAGGACTTATCTAAAAGTCCTTTTTGCATGAAAAAATAGTAAAAAATTTTACTATTTCAATCTACTCCGTCATTACATAAGGGGATTCACTTGTACCATCTCCACTTAGATAAGAAATTCCTGATTTTAATGATACAACAGGTCTAACACCAATACTATTCGAATTCCAATAAAATGTTACTTGTCGCCCAAAGACAATCATTCCCGAACGAGAACCAAAATCTAAAGAATGAGGAGACATCGTCCAACAATTTAAATTAGTAAACAAATAATAATGAGGATTAATCCCTGTATCGGTTGCACTCTTCTCTCCCCTTCCCCCTGCTAAAATCATTTCATCTGATGTAATAAGTCCAACAGGATATGTAAGCTTACCATTTCCTATATCACTACTTACTGTAAAGACATCTTCCAGATTAGTAGCTCCTAATTTAACAGAAGTATTTGGCACATTTTCTCCCATAGTACCACCACTTCCCCAAATACGTATTCTAGGGGCAAAATAAATAGTTGGGGCAGTCGCCTTAATATGATCTCGTTCATTATAGAATGGTGTGTCTTCTAAATACTTTTGGTAATCTACTAAATTAGCAAGAAACCATTCGTCTATATAACTTTTAATAGCAGAATCTTCTGTATTATCATCATACATATATCCAACATATTTGGCATCATTCTGTTCTACATTAAATGGAGAATTCCCTATTTGAGATGCTCCTGCCGTATTATTACAAACTCCTTTTTTTGGAACTCCATTATAAATAAGTTTCATTCCTCCTGTAGTTGTTGTTCGGATGATTTTCCAACAAAAATTAGCAAATAAAACATTGTTATTTTGTACATCTCCACGATAATAATAAATGGGGTAAGCATACGTAGCTGTCCTTGTTAATGTATAAACTCCTTTTCCATTCGTGTCACTTGAAAAGTCTCCAAAGTTGATTTCCAAATCACTTTGTGTTTCTTTTACTATTTGCTCATATAAAGAATTTTTATTTCTTATAATTCCATCATTATTCTTTTGAATATAGTTTATTCTTCCTTCTAACGTTAGATTTGTACTAATTGTAGGATAAAGACTTTCATGCAAATCTTTTATATAGACAATTACTTTTAAAGTCTCTTTTTCTCCTGATGCTAGAACATCATTTTGCTTTATTTCTGCCCCATCTTTATAAGTGATTCGATATTCTAAATATTTCTTCTGTGCAATTGTTAAAGGAGTCTTATAAATACTTTCAACTTGGGCATCTATAGTTCCTTTATTTACCACATCTATGTAAAATTCATAGTATTCATTTGGTTGACTAAAGGTTACTGTAAGAGAAACACTTGTTTTATCACTACTAATGACAGGTGGGATAGCACTCACACTCCCACTACGTACTACAACATTTTCTAAATGTATATCCCAAGTCAGTTTATCCACATTTGCTACGATATCTAATTTTAAACTACTAGATAAATAAGCATACCCAATACTCATGCACAACAAAAGTATTAGGAGGCTTAAAATTAGCATTCTTTTTTTAGAAGATGCCCTTTTTATACTTCTCATATATTACACTCCTATATTTTATTTTTATACTTTTATTTTACCCCCCCCCCCGTAGTAAAATGTCAATAAAAAAGAAACAAATTATTTTGCTTCTTCTTGTGCTCTGGTTTCACGAATGACAGTAATTTTAATTGTTCCAGGATATTGCATTTCCTTTTCAATCTTTTCTTTCATTTCACGTGCAATTTTATAACTTTGTGTATCATCAATTTCATCAGGTTTTACCATAACGCGAACTTCTCTACCTGCTTGCATAGCAAAAGTCTTTTCGACACCTTCAAAACTATTTCCAATCGTCTCTAGTTGTTCTAACCTCTTTATATAGTTTTCTAAAGAGTCATTTCTAGCCCCTGGCCTTGCTGCAGATAAAGTATCAGCAATCTGTACTAGTGCTGCAATAATACTAGTAGCTTCTTCATCTCCATGATGCGACTTTATCGCATTAATAACGACTGAATCCTCATGATATTTTTTACAAACTTCTTCCCCTAATTCAACATGGCTTCCTTCCACTTCAAAATCAATAGCTTTCCCAATATCATGTAGTAAACCAGCTCTTTTTGCTAAAGCAACATTCTCCCCTAGTTCCGAAGCCATTAAACCTGTAAGATTAGCAACTTCTATTGAATGCTGTAAAGCATTTTGACCATAACTAGTTCTATAATTCAATTTACCTATTAAAGTAATTAACTTAGGATCCACCTTAGATAAACCAAGTTCATAACAAGTATCATTTCCTAATTTCATAATAGTATTATTCATATCATTACATACTTTATCATAAACTTCTTCTATTCTAGCAGGGTGGATTCTTCCATCATGAATTAAGGTTTCTATTGTTATTTTAGCAATCTCTCTTCTTAAAGGATCAAAAGAAGAAATAACAATTGCTTCTGGTGTATCATCAATAATTAAATCTACACCTGTTACGGATTCTATTGTACGAATATTTCTTCCTTCTCTACCAATTAAACGACCTTTCATCTCATCATTAGGTAATGTGATTGTACTTACCGTTTGTTCACTAGTTACATCGTTTGCATAACGTTGCATGCTATGAACGATTAAATTTTTTGCTGTCTCATTCGCTGTCAATTTTGCCTCTGTTTCACGTTCTTTTACATACTCCGCTATTTCCAAAGACATATTTTCTTCCACACGCTTCATAATTAAGTCATGTGCCTTTTCTTTTGAAAATTTAGCAATTGCTTCTAATTGCTCCATTTCATTTTTTAGTAATTCATCAATTTTAGCTTCTTTTTCTTGGAGTTCTTTTTGTGATTTAAGTAAATTATTATCTTTTTGATCAAGTAAAGAATCACGATTCTGTAAGATTTCTTCTCTCTTATCTAAGCTTTTCTCTCTTTGAAGTAATCTTTCTTCAGATTCCTTTATTTCTGCCTTTTTTTCTTTAATCTCTTTATCCGTTTCTTGTTTTAAACGATAAGACTCTTCTTTTAATTCAGCTAAGGAATCTCTTTTTTGTTTCTCAGCATCATGTTTCGCTTGTTCAATTAATTTACTAGCTTTATTTTCAGTAGCTTTATTACGCATAAAGTTCACTACTGCCATAATAATTATACCTAAAATTATTCCAACAAGAAGTGCTAAAACGACAAGCAAAGTTTTGTCCATTTTATACCTCCATCTTTTATTTATAGAAAAATTATAACCATTTAATTATCTATAGTTTTATTATAAGGAATATTTAGTCTTTTTTCAAGAAAAATGCAAAATAGTAAATTAAATTTCTAATAGAAAAAGAAAATTTTTCTTTTATCTTTTAAGTAATATAAAGTTTTTCTTAAGTAAAAGAACTTTAACTTATAAAAAAATTTCTATTGCATATAGATAAAATAAATTTTCAAAAAAATAGAATTCCTACAGAATTCTACTCTATCACTTCACCAGTTTCTTCATTAATTTCGACACTTTTTGTCTTTTTAGCAGTTGGCTTCTTCATACCATTTAAAATATCATAATGTTCTCTAATTTGATATTCCAACTCTTTACAAAAAGCAGCATTTTCTTTTAAATAAGTCTTAACATTTTCTTTCCCTTGTCCAACTTTTTCCCCATTATAAGAATACCAAGCTCCACTTTTATCTAAAAGATTAATTTCAGATGCTAAATCAACAACTTCTCCTTCTCTAGAAACACCTTCTCCATACATAATATCTACAGAAGCAGACTTAAATGGAGGAGCCACCTTGTTTTTAACTACTTTAACATTGGTTTTATTTCCAAGAACTTGATCTCCTTGTTTAATTTGCTCTCCTCTTCTAACCTCCAAACGTATTGAAGCATAGAATTTTAAAGCTCTTCCTCCTGGAGTTGTTTCTGGATTACCAAACATAACTCCTACTTTTTCACGCAATTGATTAATAAATATAGCGGTCGTTTTCGTCTTATTTAAAATACCAGATATCTTACGCATAGCTTGACTCATCAAGCGAGCTTGTAATCCAACATGACTATCTCCCATCTCACCTTCAATTTCAGCTTGTGGAACTAATGCCGCAACAGAATCTACGACTACAATATCAATCGCTTCACTGCGAATTAAAGCTTCACAAATTTCCAAAGCTTGTTCCCCTGTATCAGGTTGAGAAAGCAATAATTCATCAATATCTACTCCTAAATTTTTAGCATAAACAGGATCAAGCGCATGTTCTGCATCAATAAACGCAGCCCTTCCACCATTTTTTTGCACTTCGGCAATAGCATGTAGTGCAAACGTTGTTTTACCAGAAGACTCAGGACCATAAATCTCTACAATTCTTCCTTTTGGGTACCCACCTACTCCTAAAGCCACATCTAGCATAATAGAACCTGAAGAACTTGCTTCAATATTTAAATGAGCATCAGATCCTAATTTCATAATTGATCCTTTTCCAAATTGTTTTTCAATATCTGCCAGTACCTGTTCTAATGCTTTATCTTTATCTTTTTCATTATTAACTGTTTTCATGTTTTCCTCCTACTTGTAATAACAAATTCATTTTATAATATTTAAAAGGCATTTGTCAATACTTTTTTCGAACATTTGTTTTTGTGTAACTTTTTTACTCTAAAATCCTCTAATTATCTAGAAAAAATCCTATTTTTCTAAAAAAAGCAGCAACAAAAAAAGAGTTTTTGTCTAACTCACACCTTTCTATAAAAGAAAAAAAGCAACTAAATTGCTTATTTTTCATTGAACAAAATATCTTTATTCACCCAATAATACTGACAAGCAGAAATGACACTCATAACAGTTGCAATAAATAAGAAGAAATCATCTACTGCAAGACCACTACCTATTAAGGCAAAAGGTAAATTAGAGAAGAACACTAACGTAACCCCTATCATCATACAAATGGTCTTAATTTTTCCAGCCCAACTTGCAGCTACAACACGACCTTTATTTCCACTCGCCATTTTTATAGAATCCACTATAATATCTCTTGTAATAATAACCACAGGAACAACAACAGGAATTTTATCAGCACAAGCAAGTAAAATTAAGACACCATTCACTAAAACCTTATCTGCTATAGCATCCATTACTTTTCCAAAATCTGTCACCATATTAAATTTTCTAGCAATAAAGCCATCTAAAAAATCAGTAATAGAAGCAATTAAGAAAAGAACTCCACAAACGATATATTTTAAAGAAAGAGGCACTCTTCCTAAAATAGGGGAAAAATCTTTCCATTCTACTCCAATAGCATTCCAATTCATACAAAGAATAAAAAGTACCAAAAAAGACAATACAAGTCTTACACAAGTAATCTTATTTGGTAAATTCATTCCCTTTTTTTCACTTTTTTCCATTTATTCACCTACTTAATTACATAGCCAATCAAGTTTGTTGTCTTATTAGCAATGGTTATTTGTTTTATGGCCCACAAAGCAATCAACACAAGTACAAGTATAACAACAAAGATAAGTAAAGTCTTTAAAACTTTATTCTCCTTTTTAACTGTTGTTGTATAAGGAGAAACTACTTTTATTTCTTCTATTTCCTCCTTTTGTTGGTCTTGTATTGCTTTTTCAATATCTTCTACTGGTATTTTTGATGTATATTCAAACAAATACTCATTAAATTCATCAATAATTTTATCTGGTTCCAATCCCAAATACTTTGCATAATTATGAATATACTCTTTTAAAGCAAAAATATCTTTAAAACAGCCAATATTTCCTTCTTCAATATTCTCAAGTACTAGCGTCTTAATCTCTAAATCGCTACTGGCCTCCTCTAAACTAACCCCCGACTCTTCACGAGTCGATCGTAAGAGTTCTCCAATCTCATTCAAGATTATTCACCCATCTTTCTATAAATAATACATAAAAAAATAAAATTTAATAAGCCACGTTCTGTTCCCTAAAAGGGCGGCAAACATTTATCTACCTAATCAACATTAGGTCCTTTGCATCGTTCTTTATTCCTAGCAAAGACTCCCCTACCAATATTTGGGTTTCTCACTCGCGGGGTTTACCTCGTTCCACTCTAAAGATTACTCTCTAGTCTCGTCTCTTTGGCACTTTTATATCTAATCTAATCCCTTAAGGATTATTTCAAAGCCGTTAGTAAAAACTACCTAAGGTTATGTCTTCCCTTAGCACGAACACTACAATCATCTCAGATTGTGTGAGCTTGGACTTTCCTCTATATAACAAAATATATAGCGTTTACCTAAAATTTTATTTTTTCTTATTCATCTTTTCCATAAACAACTTTTTCAAGTTGACTTAATCTTCTAAGAAGGTCAATATTACTGACTTGTGAACTATTTGCAGTTCCTTCTGCTGCTTCTATATTTGCTTTAATACGACGTAACTCATTGCGTAATTTATTATTTTCATCTTGCAAAAAAGCAACCTCTTTCTTACAATTTTTTATCTCGTTACTAAATTCATTATAGTCATTAATAACAAGATCTAAAAACTTATCAACTTCTTGAGGACGATATCCTCGCGCATCAATCTTAAATTCCTTATCTAAAATCTCTTGTGGAGTTAATGCTATCTTCTCACTATACATAACTAATTCACCCTTCTTAATGAATTTATTATAAGGCTTTTAAACTCTATTTGTCAAGGCGACGCATCTTTTCATCCATTTTCATACTTGCTTCTGTAGCAAGTTCTAATAATTCTTGTAAAAAATATTCTGCTTTCAATATCCACTCTTCCTTTCTATTATATAAACATAACAAATTATAAAAAATTAAGCAGCAAAGAAGACAAATTTAGACAAAACTATTATTGTAAATTTCTTTTTGTTAATACTATTTTTTCTCAAAAATTTATAGTATAATGAATTAAGGTGATAAAAGTGCAGTACCCTAATAACATTAGAAAGACATATAGTAAAATAAATGTCTCTCATAGTAATAGAGGAATGAGCTTAGAAAACGCCCTCAATCTAAGTAATAAATACTACTTAGATAAAGATATCGCTTTAATATACAAAAAGCCAACTCCTATAGGAATTGTCGATGTTTCTTATAAAAATAATAAAAAAGTAATTGAAAAAGCTTATTTTAAAGAACAATCAACTTTAGATTATAATGGACTATATAGAGGAAAATACATTGATTTTGATGCCAAAGAAACACTAAATAAAACCGCATTTCCTTTATCAAATATCCACGAACATCAATCGATTCATATAAGAAATGTCATTCGTCATAAAGGAATTGTCTTTCTTATTATAAGAATGAACGCCATCACATACCTATTAACTGGAAAAGATTATATTAACTATATTGATAATACAAAGAGAAAATCAATTAGTTACAAGTATATTGAAGAAAAAGCATATATAATAAAAGAAAGTTATCAACCACCACTCGATTATTTAAAAGTGGTAGATGAAATCTATTTTAAAGGAGAATGAAAATGAGTACAGAAAACAAAAGTACTACAAAGACAAAAAAGAAAGCATTTGTATCTGTCAAACAAAGTAATAATCCAACAATGAAAATAACGAAAGTAAAAAAAGAAAAACAAAAGAAGAAAAAAAATCCTGAAAAAACAAAGAAAATAATCAATGTTCTATTATCAATTATAATGATACTAGGCATATTCGTAATGATAGCAATCATTAGTTTTAGTGCTTATATAGCCTTAAATGCTCCTCCCTTTGAAGCAGACAAATTATATAGTACAGAAGCTACTATATTATATGATAAAAATGGCGATGAATTTGCTCGTTTAGGGAGAGAACAAAGAGATATTGTAAAATACGAAGAATTACCAGAAGTATTAATCGATGCAATCGTTGCAACAGAAGATTCAAGATTTTTTCAACATAATGGTTTCGACTTTGTTCGATTTGTTAAAGCTTCTTTAGGGCAACTCGCTGGTCAAGACGGAGCTGGTGGCGCTTCAACATTAACCATGCAAGTGGCAAAGAACTCTTTTTCTAAAGACGAAGCCACTGGAAAAATTGCTTCTTCAGGAATCGCTGGTATTATCCGTAAATTTAATGATATATATATTTCTGTATTTAAAATAGAAAAAAATTATACTAAAGAAGAAATTATTGAATTTTATGTCAATGCTCCTGGTCTTGGAAATAATACATTTGGAGTTGAACAAGCTTCTAGAAAATACTTTGGAAAATCTGTAAGTAACCTTACGCTTCCTGAAGCCTCTCTACTTGCTGGAATATTCAATGCTCCTTCTCTTTACAATCCATACTATTCTCCTGAATTAGCCAGCCAAAGACGTGCAGTTGTTCTTAACCTAATGGTAAGACATGGCTATATTACAGAAGAACAAGCAGAAGGCGCTAAAAATATCTCAGTCGAATCTCTAACGGCTGAAAGTACAAGTGTTGGCTTAAACAGATATCAACAATTTATTGATATCGTATGTGACGAAGTAGAAAAAAAATATGGTGTAAATCCAGCAAATGTTCCAATGGAAATTTATACTACTATGGATCCTGCAATCCAAGAAGTATACGTCGCTCTAAATAATCAAGATCTTGATAATAAAGGAATCATTAGTCAAGAACAAGACCCAACCAAATTAGAAAAAAGAAAAAAGAATGCCTATGTTTTCCAAAGAAGTTATATGAAATCAGACTTCATTCAAATTGCTTCTATTGTAACAGACGTTCATGATGGCTCTATAAGAGGTGTAAACGGCGGAAGAAATCAAACCAGAGAAAGAGCTTTAAGTCAAGCAACAAGAGGTGTCATGCAACCAGGGTCAACTGCTAAACCAATTTTTGCTTATGGTCCTTATATTGAATACAATAATGGAAATACAGGAACTATATTTTATGATAACAAAATGAACTATTCAAATGGACAATCAATCAAAAATTCAGATGGAAAATTTAAGGGCGCTATGACAATGCGAGATGCTTTATCCCAATCAAGAAACATTCCAGCTGTACAAGCATTCCAAGCAGTAGATAAAGAAAAAATTGCCGAATTTGTCCATAACTGTGGAATTGATTATGGTGATACCCTATTAGAAGCCTTTGCTATTGGAGGAGGACTAGAAGTAAACCCTAAAATTATGGCAGCAGCCTATGGAACATTCGCTAGAGGTGGATATTATATTGAACCTTATACCTTCACGAAAATCGTGTTCAGAGAAACCGATGAGGTAGAAGAAATAAAACCAGAATGGGTAAAAGCCATGAGTTCCGAAACCGCATACATGATTACAGATATACTTAGAACTGCTGCGCAAAATAAAGTTGGTGGTGTATACACAGGAGTAAGAGGAACTGAAATAGCTGCCAAAACAGGAACATCCACTTATGATGCTAATTTCTTAAAACAACAAGGAATACCAAGTAGTGCATCAGATGATAACTGGGCTATCTCCTACTCTCCTGATTATGTTATCGCTCTTTGGTATGGTGTTGAGTTTGCCACGAAAGATGCTTATACAGACTCTGTCAGAGCAGCAAACGAAGTAAGAACAATCAATACACTACTTGTAAATAATATTTATAAAGAAAATTCAAAATTCAATCGACCATCAAATGTCATTGCAGCAGAATATGAAAACGAAACAATTCCAGCTGAATTACCATCTGAATATACACCTCAAGATTATAAATCAACAGAACTTTTTAAAAAGGGGACTGAGCCTAGTGTAGTTTCAGAAAGATTTAGTGAGTTAAGTAATCCAACAAAAGGAGAAGCCATAAGCTCAGGTGGCACTATCAAACTAAGTTGGGAAGGTATACCAACACCAAATGCAATCAACACAAGTTACTTAGACAATTACTTTACTAAAAACTATGGAAAATTTAAAGATATCTATTTAGAAAAACGCTTTGAATACAACAATACACAAATTGGTACAGTAGGATATCATGTATATCTTAGTACTCCATCAGGTTTAATTTCCTTAGGATATACAACCAATACATCTTACGAATATACTGTTACAGCACCAGGAACTTATACCTTTGTTGTAAAATCTGAATATAGTATATTTAAATCTAATGCTTCAAGTGGATTAACAATTACAGCAAAAATAAAAGATATCACATCTGTAGAACCATCTAATCCAGATGATGATACTAGCAGCGACGACAAAGATTCAGATAACGAAGACGATAAAAAGGAAGACAATCCTTCCTCAGGTAATTCACAAACAGGAAATAAAAAAGAAAATTAAAATAAGGGAAGCACATTTCCTTATTTTATTTTGTCTAACAAACTTATATATTCGGCAAATTCTTTCTTTTTTGTAATTGAAAAAACATATAAAATTCTTCCTCGTAAACTTTGAAGATAAAAACTTTTATCTTGTATAGAAAGTTTAGCAATATGTGAATCAATGCCATACTTATTTATATAATACATTTCTTGACGAACCTTCTTTAAATAACTTCTTTTTATATTAACCTTTTGATTAACTACTAATCCTGTAACCAATAAAGCTCTGTTTTGATAGATTACTTTAGTCTTCTCTCTATTAAGAAAAAGGCCTTTTTTCTTAAGTTTCTTTTTAACAAAAGCAATTAATTCTTTATCGTCAAAAATATCTCCTGAAAAAGTCATATCATCACTATATCTTGTATAAACAAGACCTTTTTCTAAAGCATACTTATCCATTTCATAATCAAAATCACGCATAAATAGATTTGAAATGGCAGGACTAGTAGGTGCTCCCTGTGGCAAAAAATCAGCATAGCAACACAAGTTAGTTAATAAAACACCTACACTTTTAGGATAATAAGAAAAACAGCATTTATAAACATCTAAAAAAGAAATACGATCAAAAAAATGGGCAATATCTAACTTTACAATTTTTTTCTTACCCACATGAGGAAGTGCATTTGCATAAATACCATTTCCTTTTTTATAAGCTGTTGCTACTGGAGTTATCTTTTTTTCTGCTAAAATAGTATCTAATATTCTTCGTTGTGCAAATTTCAGCATTTTACTTGGCTCATAAATAGTTCTTACTTTTCCATTTCTTTTTCTTATATAAAAAATCTTATAATTCTCAACAATATGATTACTCAACATATATAATTTTTGAAAATATTCTTTTTCCGATTTAGTTTCTTCCACTAAAAAAAGAGAAAGTAGAAACAAACGAATTTCTTTTATGACTTCTTCATTCATTCTACCATCTCCTACAAAAGCAATACAAAAGAATATACAAATGCGCGAATGTAACGAGCTACTACGTGAAGCGTAGAATATTACATGGAAGTATTTGTATTCATCCTATACTAAACTTCATCCCTTAGTGACTCACTAAAGTGGATTCCTCCAAACACTATTGCTTTCGGCCTTATTGTATCATAACAAAAACAGCAAGACAATCATAAATTCTTATCCTTACTTGTACAATCTGCAAAGAATAAACATTCTTTACAATCTGGTTTTTTAGCTTTGCAAATATATCTTCCAAACAAAACCATTTGATGATGAGTTCTACTCCATAACTTTTTAGGAACAAACTTCATTAACTTCTTCTCTACTTCTAAAACAGAATCATTCTTTTTTGCTATTTTAAGTCGTTTAGAAACTCTCTCAACATGAGTATCTACAGCTATAGCAGGAACATCAAACAAATTAGATAAAACCACATTCGTGGTCTTTCTCCCTACTCCTGGTAAACTCTCTAAATACTCTCTATCATTAGGAACAACCCCATTATACTGTGTAACTAAACTAGTTGCAATAGCAATAATATAAGCGGATTTCTTCGTAAAAGAACCAAGAGGTTTTACAATTTTTTCTATATCTTTTTTTTCAGCTTTACTAAGTCCATAAATATCATAATGACTAAACAAATCATTCGTTACTTCATTGACTCTTTTATCTGTGCATTGAGCGGATAAAACTACAGCAATTAATAATTCATAATCTCGATTATAATGTAATTCACATTTAGGATGAGGAAACATCTTATCTAGTTTTTCATTAAAACAACTTATACCCATTACGCATCCAACCAATCATAATCTAATATTTCTTGTTCTTTTTTACTAAGCTCTTTGTCTTTTGATTTCTCTTCTCTTCTATTACGCATATGCTTCTTGACATCATCCATCGTTTTAAAGCCCTTTTTCTCCCATTCATAGATGATTTTGTCAATATATCTAAAATTACTCACACCATTATAAACTGCTTCTCGTAAAGCCCCTAAAATGATTTCCTCCGATACACCACTAATAAGCCATCCATTAATAAGCTCTAATTCCATAGAAGAGATTGTTCTTCCAAGTTCTCTTTCAAATACTTTAAAAATATCTTCTTTTGTCCCTTTCTCTTTTTTTTCTGTAGCCACTTCTAAGATTTTATTATAAAGTCCGTCCAATTGAACAACCTCAATAAATCTCCCCATCTCATCTTTAACACTATCTAAAGAAACAAATCCCTTCAATACCAAAGTATTAAACGCCTCCATAGCATCATTCATATCCATAGATAAAACTTGACTAATAAGTTCAATCTCAAAACGTTTACTAAAACTATTTTCTAAATAGACAAGTACTAAAAAAGAAGGCAAAGACAATTCTTCTTGTAAAGAAACTTGAATAATAGAATCAGCTACAACTAAATTTTTCCTCTTTAAAAAATCCTTCACAATCTCCTTCATCTAACCACTTCTCTCTATTTTGTTCTACATAAGAAACTACCGCTTCATGAGTATTTTCAAGTTCATGATTTAATATCTTATCTTTTAAATCCTCATACACAACACGTATAATTTTAGAAGGATCTATCTGCAGTATAGAACAAATCTCCATACTATCAATTTGTATATCTTTTATACTTTTAATTTCTAAACTTTTATAAATTGTACTAATATCCTCTGGCAACAAACCTAATATAGAACCAGCTACAATAGAAACATACAAATCATAGGAAAATAAAATATTTTTATCTATCTTACCATACTTTACAATACTTTGAATATTTTTTATCATTTCTTTTTCTTCTTTTGTAAAAGGATATTCTTTACGCATCTCTAACTGACTATACATCCCACAAATATCGGAAACTTGTACAACATTTGCATAATCGATTCCCAAGTAAGGAAGAAAACCTAAATCTCTTAAAATATCCAATCCTCTTAAAGCATTCGGACTTGATAAAATTTTCGTAAGTTCTTCTTTCACTCTCTCTAAAGACAATTCTTCTAATAAAGAAGCTTGTTTCTTTAATTCAGTATATAAAGTAATATCAATTTGAAAATCCAAACGAGTCGCAAAGCGAACAGCTCTTAACATACGTAAAGGGTCTTCTTGAATTCGTTCACTAACCTCCCCAACAGCTCGTATAACACGATTCTCTATATCCGATTTCCCGCCTAATAAATCAATTATCGTTCCATCACGATTCATACATAATGTATTCATGACAAAATCTCTTCGGTTAATATCATCAATTAAATTATCAACATATTCTATCTCTACGGCTCTTCTCGACCCATTATATTTTAAATCTCTTCTATAGGTTGTAATATCAATATTATAATGGTCACTAATTAACTTAACCGAGCCATACTCATTACTAGTCGCATTTCCATTCCCAAATATATCTAAAATATCTTTTACTTTCGCATTGGTACAAATATCTATATCATGAGAAGCAATCCCTAAAAGAGAGTCTCTTACATACCCTCCAACAATATAAGCTTCAAATCCTTTTTCTTCTATTCTCTTTAAAATATCTCTTACTTCCATTGTATCTTCCTATCTATTATAAAAAGAGATAAATAATTATCTCAATTGATCAATCTGTTTTTGAAAATTCTCTTGCATACAGACAAAAGAACCACCAATCACCATATCAGCCCCTGCTTCTTTACAAAGCAAGGCAGTCTCTCTATTAATGCCCCCATCTACTGAAATAATATAATGATAATGATTTTGCTCTCTTACTTCTTTTAATGTCTCAATTTTATAAAGCACTTCAGGTAAAAAGGCTTGTCCCCCTTCTCCAGGTTTTACACTCATAACCAAAACTTGATCAATATGAGCAAGCATTGGTATAATCTTATGCACTTTAGTCTCTGGATTAATCGCAATTCCCACTTTTAACTTTGCATGACGAATCATATTAATAACGTCAATCGGTTTTCTATGGGCTTCAAAGTGCAACGTTAAGTATTCCAAATTAGGAACTTTAGCAAAATCCTTAATATACTTATTTGGAGAGCTACACATCATATGCACATCTAACTTTTTATTTATATTTTTAAACAATTTCCTTATATCTGCCACACTATAGTTAAGGGAAGGAACAAAAATCCCATCCATCATATCAACATGAATATAATCACAATCAGTGACCTCTATTTTTTTTAAAGCCCCCTCTAAATCATCTTTAATTTTCAAAAAAGAAACAGCTACTTTCATTTTTCCAACTCCTTCAAAAATTGCACATAATGGTCATATCTTGATTGTAAAATCATCTTATTTTCTACAGCTTCCTTAACTTTACAATTCGTTTCTTTAAAGTGTATACAATCGCGGTATTTACAAGTATATTGCTCAAATTCTACAAAGGTATCTCGTAAACTAAATTTATCTATATCTTTTAAATCTAAAGCTGAAAAACCAGGTGTATCCGCAAGAAAGCCTTCCTCAATCAAGAAAAGCTCAACATGGCGAGTTGTATGTTTCCCTCTCCCTAAAGCTTCAGAAATTATATCAGTAGCAAGATGTAAAGAAGAATCCAAGCGATTTAATAGACTGCTCTTTCCTGCTCCCGTCTGGCCCGCTAAGACAAAAATACGATTTTTTATTATTTCCTTTATTTTGGTAACTTCTGTATTATAAAGAACACGTATACCAATTCTTTCATAATACTTTTTCAAATCAGCAATGAGCTCTTGTTCTTCTAAAGAAAGCAAATCCACTTTTGTAAAACAAATAACTGGCTCAATAGCATAAAACGTTATCAAACTAAGCAATTTATCTAATAAATGCAAATCCAAGCTAGGTTTTTTCACACTAGTCACAATAAGACAACCATCTACATTGGCAATAAGTGGACGATAAAGTTCATTCTTACGAGGATAAATAGAAAGAATAAGATGTTTTTTTTCATCTATTAAAACATCATCCCCAACAAGAGGACTTTGTTTCTCATTTCGAAACTTTCCTCTTGCTCGACATTCATACAAATTCTCCCCACATTTTACAGTATATAAATTACTAATCAATCGAACAATTTTACCATTCATTAGCAAAGTCCCATCTCTTCGCAAGAAGGAGTATCATCCTCTCCATTTCCTTCTCCAACAGAAGCAACTCTTATTGTTAATTTACTTTTTCCATCTGTTAATATAGTTGTTCCTGGAGCTCTGCTTTGTTGAAAGATATGATTTTCATTATAACTAGTTCCTGTTACATACTCAATGGACAAGTCGATATCATATTTTTCACAGAAAGCTTGTACTTCTTCTACTGTATATGTTCCATCAGTAAAATCTGGATAAGCCGTTACAATTTTAGAAACAGTAAATGTTATCGTATCTTTTAAAGATAACTTTGTTCCTGCAGAGATATCTTGCTCTAATATCACACCATTTTGAATAGAATTACTATCTTTTTCATCTATTTCTCTAAATTCAATTAAAACATACAAACCATAGTCTCGTAATAACTGCTGAACTTCTTCATATTTTTTTCCTGTATAATCCTCTATCTCAATCTTCGTATCTCCCTTAGAAATATAAAGAGTTACAACAGTTCCTTTACTACGCTTACTTCCCGCAGCTGGATTTGTCTTAACAACATTTCCTATAGCAACATCTTCACTACTAATCTCTTCCTGTTGGTCAGAGACTTCAAAACCTAAATCTTGTAGTTCGGAAATGGCATCACTCACCATTTTACCAGATAAGTCTGGAACCGTAATATCCTTTGTATTAAACCCAAATGAGATAAACAAAACGAAAGCTGCTACAATGACAATTAATCCAACAAAAATAGCAGATAAAACAACTAAAATACGATTTTCCTTTTTTATCTCCTCATTTGTTATTTTCTTGACCAAGATTTCATCATCTTTCTTTCCTTCACTATGTTCTTCCTCAGTATGTATTGCTTTTTCTACTTGTTTTGTAAACTTTTTATTGTCCCCATCTAATTCAGGAAAAGGATACACATACTTTTCTTCATTAATGCGTGCATCATCCATACAAGTCTTTAAATCTTCATACATTCCTCTTGCATCATTATATCGATTCTTTGGATTCTTAGCAGCACTTCTAAGAATAATATTTTCAACACTTTGGGGAACCTCTGGTATTTCTTCGCGAATACTTGGTAATGGCTCTTTTAAATGTTTTAAAGCAATTTCTACTGCATTATCCCCACGATAAGGAAGAGTTCCTGTTAAAAGTTCATACATTAAAATTCCCATCGAATAAATATCACTTTTCAAGGTACTTCCTTTTCCACTCGCTTGTTCAGGAGGCAAATAATGCACACTCCCCATTACACTATTCGTTTGTGTAAGTTGTGTAGCATTCATCGCCATAGCGATTCCAAAATCCGTAATTTTAACTAAGCCATTTTCCAAAATCATAATATTTTGTGGCTTAATATCTCTATGAATAATATAGGAATCGTGAGCAACACTAAGTCCATCCGCAATCTGCCCCATAATATCAATAACTTCGGTAACAGTAAGCTTACCACGTTTCTTCAAAAGGTCTTTTAAGTTTTTTCCCTCAATATACTCCATAACAATAAAGTATTGCCCATTATCATCGCCAACATCATATACTTCCACAATATTAGGATGACTTAAACTACTTGCATTCAAAGCTTCTCTTTGAAATCTTCTAACAAACTTATCATCATTTGATAAATCTCCACGCAGAATTTTAACCGCAACATCACGATCTAAAATAGTATCATAGGCCAAATAAACATTAGCCATTCCACCTTCACCAATAGATTTAATTATTTGATAACGATCATTAATCTTTTGCCCCTTCATTATCATTGCTCTTCACCGCCTTCTAGACACAAATAAGCTATAGAAATATTATCTGTTCCCCCACGCGCATTACTTTTACGAATCAATTTAACAATTTTTTCTTCAATTTCTAAATCTTCATCATTTAAAACTTTTTCAATTTGTTCTTTCGTCAACATATTAGTTAAGCCATCACTACATAATAATATACCATCAATATGAACATCCACTTCAAAAATATCAAGTTCACATTTTTCACTACTTCCCAAAGCTTTCATAAGTACATTTCGCTTAGGATGATATTTCGCTTCTTCTTCTGTTAAATCCCCTGCGGCAACCAACAAATTCACTAAGGTATGGTCATTAGTAACTTTTTTTAGTTTTCCATTTTTAAATACAAATCCTGAAGAATCACCAATATTACCGAAAATCAAATAATCTTGGGTAAGTAAGGCCATAACGGCAGTAGTTCCCATTCCCATACTATCAGGATTTTCTTTTGTATAATCTAATATTTCTTTATTAATTTCATTAATATTATCATTTAACCAATTAATTGCATCTAATTTACTTCCAACACTACTCATTTCAGTGAAGCGCTTTCCCATATGCGTCACAACCATAGAGCTAGCTACTTCTCCTGCTCTATGTCCTCCCATGCCATCAGCAACGATTAACAATTGTTCGCCATTTCCATTTTTTAAAATCGTAACAGAATCCTCATTATGATCTCTTACCTTTCCTGAATCGGTTAAATAAAATGTTTTCATACTTTCACCTCTTTACTTCTTAGCTGTCCACAAGCTGCATCAATATTCCTGCCAAACTCTTTTCTTATCGTAACCGATAAACCATGTTTCTTTAAAATATCATAAAAATGCATAACTTGTTCTTTACTAGAACGTTTAAACTCCATATGATTCGTTTCATTATAAGGGATTAAATTAACATACACATTCATACCTTTTATTAAACGAGCGAGTGTATGTGCACATTCATCACTATCATTCACTCCATTAAGCATAACATATTCTATCGTCACTCGTCTATTTGTAATTTGTATATATTCCTTAATTGTCCCCATAAGTAAATCCAAACTATACGCTTTGTTTACAGGCATCAACCTATTTCTAAGTTCATTTGTTGGTGCATGCAAAGAAATAGCCAAATTAACTTGCAACTCTTCTTTAGCCAACTCTTGAATTTTAGGAACAATACCACATGTGGAAATCGTAATATGTCTAGCTCCTATCGCAATCCCTTTTGCATCATTAATAATTTTAATAAAATCCATCACATTTTCATAATTATCAAAAGGCTCGCCGATTCCCATAATAACAACACTAGAAATCCTTTCTTTTATGTCCTCTTCTACTAATAAAATTTGTTCTACCATTTCATAAGCTTCTAAATTCCTGACCTTTTTAAGACGCCCCGACTCACAAAAAGCACACCCCATATTACAACCAACTTCACTACTAACACAGATAGACAAACCATAATCGTGCTCCATTAAAACCGCTTCTACATAATTAGAATCAGCAAGTAGAAATAGGTATTTTTTCGACAATTTATCTTCTTGCTTTTTCTTTATTTTAATTCGAACCATTGAAAAATCGTGACTTAGTTGTTCCTGCCACTCTTTTTTTATATTAGTCATAGAAAAAAAAGAATTTACTCGATGCTGATATAACCATTCATATACTTGCAAAGCTTTAAATTTTTTTTCTCCCTGCTTTATAAAATAATCTTCTAAATCTACTCTTTTTATACCGTATATATTCATTATTTAACACCTATCCTAATTATATCATAAAACAAAGATTAAATTACAAAAAAAACCATATTTAGACCTCTAAATATAGTTTTATTCTCCGTATCACTTTTTTTTCTATTCGCGAAATATAAGACTGACTAATCCCGAGCAATTCCGCCACTTCTTTTTGTGTATAAGCTTGCGTATTAAAAAGACCATAACGCATAATCATAATTTGTTTATCTCTCTCTCCTAACGTATCAATATACTTAGTTAATAACTCAATATCTGTCTTTTTCTCATATTCTTGGTAGACAACATCTCCTTCCGTTCCCATAATATCTTCTAAATGTAACTCATTTCCTTCACTATCAAAACTTAACGCCTCATCAAAACTAACATCTCCTCTCCTTTTTTTATTCTTTCTGATATACATTAAAATTTCATTTGAAATACATCTTGAAGCATAAGTAGCTAGCCGTATATTTTTATCAATCTTATAAGTATTAATTCCTTTTATTAAGCCAATAGACCCAATACTGACTAAATCTTCTAAAGAATCAGTTGCCGACTCATACTTCTTCGCTATAAAAACAACCAAACGTAAATTGTGTTCAATCAATTTATTCTTAGCCTCAACATCCCCCTTTTGCGCTTTAATTAAATATTGAATTTCCTCTTCTTTTTCTAAAGGTGGCGGTAATATGTCACTACTTCCCACAAAGAAAAAAGCATTAAACTTCGTTCGTATAAAATAAATAAGTTTCTTAATAAATTGTATCATTTTAATCCCTCCATAATTTGATTATTTATAATACAGTCAATCCCATCTATAAAAAAGGAATCGTGACTTAATCCTACTAAAAAAGATTTTGTCTCCTTCCCGTCAATCACTATCTTAAAAGGGCGAAAACACGTAAGTAAACCACTATTATTTAAGGTAACATAAGGTACATAAATAGGACTCCGTATATGATAATCAGGCAAACTCTTTTCATTTACAAGCAAGACACTATGATTCGAATAAGGATCTTTTATCTTATTTCCAGTATCTAAAAAAGCATTCAGCGTAACAAATTTATCTTCATTAAAATAAAGATCACATTTATAATAATTGGCATAATGATTTTTAAATTGTTTAAAAGATTTAATATACTTAAAGAATAAGAAGACACTAATAACAAGAACACTAAGATAGGACATACCAAGCCCTTTCGCCGAAAAAACAAGTCCCTTATTTGTATAGCTGAATTGATTTTGTAAAAAAGAGACACTACCTCCAAGTAACATACTCACTAAATAAAAATACAAAACATTTTTAAAAAAATATTGTATATCCCGGTATCCGAAAGCAACCCACAGCATAACTAATGAAACCCCAATTTTATAAAGAAAGAAACAAATAGAATTCATATCAAGAAATAAAAGAAACAAAGTAACTCCTCCTAATAAAGAGGCAAAAAAAAGATGATACCATTTCCTATTCCGTCTTAATATATAATTAACACTCACCAGTAATAAAAAATCAAAGATAAAATTTAACAAAAATACCAAATCCAAATAAATCTTCATAATATCACCAACCTTACTATACAAAAATACATTTGGAAAAAATGTCAAAAAAAAACGATTTATTAAAAATCGTCTCTATTTCTTAAGAATGGAGGGATATCTACATTATCCAAATCATCCTCTTCTTCTCGATAAAAAGAACTATGATTTTTAGAAGAATTCTCTTCCATATTATTGATTTGCTCACGATTATCATCAAATCCAGTGGCAATAACAGTAACAATAACTTCATCATTTAAGTTTTCGTTAATAACAGCACCAAAAATAGTATTAATATCCGTATTAGCAGCATTACGAACAACTTCAGCGGCATCTTCAGCTTCAAACAAAGTCAATGTGTTTCCACCTGTAATATTAATAATAGCATCAGTTGCTCCATCAATCGTATTTTCAAGTAATGGGGATGCTACCGCTTGTTTCGCCGCTTCTATGGCACGATCCTCTCCTACACCAATTCCAATTCCAATAATCGCATTTCCTCGATTTTGCATAACCGTTTTAACATCAGCAAAATCCAAGTTAACAAGACCAGATACAGCAATTAAATCAGAAATAGATTGAACACCTCTACGCAAAACATTATCAACTTCTCTAAACGCTTCTAGCATTGGTGTTGTTCTATCTATCATATCTCTTAATCGATCATTCGGTATAACAATAATAGTATCCACATGCTTTCTTAATTCTTCCAATCCTACTTCCGCATGCTCCATTCTTTTTCGTCCTTCAAATTTAAAAGGCTTTGTAACAATAGCAACAGTTAAAGCACCTTGACTTTGCGCAATCTCCGCTACAATGGGAGCAGCACCAGTTCCTGTTCCTCCCCCTAGCCCACAAGTAACAAAAACCATATCAGCTCCCGCTAAAGCGTCCTCAATTTCTTTTTTACTCTCTAAAGCAGCTTCTCTACCAATTTCAGGATTAGCACCAGCTCCTAAACCTTCTGTAATCGTTTTTCCAATTTGCAATTTGGTTTCTGCTTTACTAGCATTTAATACTTGTAAATCTGTATTAGCTACTATAAAGTCAACACCACCTACACCAACTTCTATCATTCGATTAACAGCATTACATCCGCCTCCACCGACTCCTATGACCTTTATATTCGCAATTTGATCTCTTTGTAATTCTTGCATTTTTTGCATCCTCCTTATTAACCATTAAAAATGTATCCAAACAATTTTGCTATAACACTTTCTTCTTGACTATTCAAATTAGCACCGCTTAAGATTTGTTGCTCCTCAATAGTAAAGATAGAATAATCTTTATCTTTTAACTGCTGCATATAAGCATAATATTTTATAAGACCAACACAAGTGTTATATTTATTATGCCTAACGCCTATTTCTTTAATAAGCCCCAGAGTCACTTCTTTTCCAAAAGTCTCATGTAATGTTAATGCAAAATCCTTACACTCTGTTAATCCTCCTGTAAATATTATATAACTTATTTCCTTTTTTGTTAAGTGATTTATCTCTTTCTTACACAACTTAAGAATTTCCAACACTCGACTCGTAACCATTTCACTTACTTCAGATTGACTAACAACAATCATATCATCCATATTATTAGGAACTTCTAATAAATCTTTTTCTTGTGCTAAACCCGTATGAGCAAGAGCAAATTCTTCTTTTAGTTCTTTTGCCACTTGATTATGCACTTTATATATAAAAGAAATATCATTGTCAACGTTCTTCCCACCACGAAGTAAAACATTAGAATTTGTTAAAACCCCTTTGTTAAAAATAGATACCGTTGTCGTTTCTGCTCCTATATTAACTAGTGCACCAATACTCTTATCTAAATCCTTATCTTTAAAAGAAAAATAATCTCCTATCGCATCTAACGCAATATCAAGAACATCAATACGTAATCTTTCCAAACAAGCAAGAATAGGGTAAATATTCTTTTTAGGAGTCGATACCATCACACCACGCACTTTTAATACTTTAGAGGTAAGACCCTTTGGATCTCTTACTACTCGATTGTCATCTAAAGTAAAACTAGTAGGAAACATGGAAATATACTCTAGGTTAGGATCTTTCTTACTTTTGACTGCTTTTTGACTAACAAAAATAATATCTTTTCCTTCAATCAAATGTCCTTCGTTTTGAATTTCTGTACTCGCTTCTACTACAGTATATATCGCATTATTTGCTGGGACAGAAAGAACCAATTGATGGATTTTTAAGCCGATAATTTCTTCACATTTTTGTATTACCTTTTCTACTACAGGAAGCAAAGCATTAGGCTCTTCCACCAAACCATCTTTTACTCCTTCACTCGGATGATCTGCTACAGCCAAAATGTTTAATTTTTTTTTTACCATTTCGCCGACAACGCATTTTACAGTATCAGATCCTACATCTAAACACGCCATTATCTTTCGCATTCTCATCACTCCATATTATACTAATTTTAATTATACAAGAATTAAGAAAATAAATCAACAAAGTACACAAAATACATGAAAAAAATGTAACTATTCAGACTATAGTAATTTCAAAAATTAAATTTCCCATAAAATAAAGGATTGTTCAAATATTGATGATAAAAATTTTCACTATTGAAAAAAGCTTAAATATTTAAACTTTCCTTATAAATATTAGCGTTACAGCATATTTTTGATTATTTCATAATAATAGTGTCTGAATAGTTACAAAAAAAATGATTATTACAATCATTTTTAATAAGCAAACAATACTTAGAAATAGAATAACTTGTTTTAAAATTTTCTTTTAATTAGAAATAACATAAGGAGATTGAACACTACCATCTCCTGAAGAGTAAAGACTTCCTTTTTTTAGTGATAAAACAGGTCTTACTCCTCCTAAAGTACCATCCCAATAGCCATCTCCTATTCCGAATCCATAGCCATCTTTAACAGCTAAAGCGGCTATCATAACAGGTATACCACCATGACTATATCGAGAGGGAGAAAGAGTATAATAATGGGAACTAGATGCTAAAAGCGATCCAGCCATCAAAAGTTCATCACTTGTTATTAGTCCAACTGGATAAGTTAAAGCTCCATTTCCTATTTCACTACTTACTGTAAAAATATCTTCTTTATTAGTCGCGCCAAGCTTTATAGTCGCTCGTTTAACAGCATCAGCTTCTTCAGAGAAAACTAATCCCCATATACGAATCGAAGGAGCAAAGTTAAAAGGATAATTATCTCCTACTGCTCCATCTCTTTCATTATAAAAAGGAGTATCTTCTAAGTAATCTAAGTAATTAAGCAAATTGTTTCTAAACCACTCATCTACAACCCCTTTTATAGTAGAGTCTTTTGTATTATTATCATACATATAACCAACGTACTTTGCATCACCTTGCCCTGTATTAAATACACTTTTTCCTATCTCGGTTGCATCCCCTGTATTATTACATATGCCATTATTTGGAATTCCATTATAGATAAGCTTCACGCCTCCTGTATTAGTAGTACGTATGATCTTCCAACAGAAGTTGGCGAATATAACATTATTGTTTTCTACTGCTCCTCGATAGTAATAAATAGGTTCCCCATCTTTTTCTATCTTTGTTAGTTTGTATACACCTACTCCATTTTTTTCAGTTCCAAGATTTAGATTCACATCACTTTCAGCCACACTACTTAATACACGTGATAGTACTTTTCTTTTCCTTAGAACTCCATTTCCATCTTCTTGCACATAGTTTATTTGACATGTTAAATTAATTGTTTCTCCTTTGCTTGGAAGTTCTTCAGCTTTAATAATTCTATTAAATTGAATCAATACTTTTAATTGTTCTTTTTCACCAACTTTTAAAGTATCTCCTCTTTGAATTTCTACACCATCTGCATAAGTAACATGGAAAGTTAAATAATGACTTTGTGTTTCAGTTAAAATCGTTTTCACAAAAGACTCCACTCTTGCATCTATCGACCCACTATTTACTACATCCACATAAAACTCATAAAACTCTCCTGGTTCTCCAAAGGTAAAATTCAAAGAGAGACTTGTTTTATCACTTCCTATTACTGGATTCCCCTCTATACTTCCTTCTCTTACACTAATATTTTCAAAGTGAACGTCCCAAATATTGGCACCAATCTTAGCGATTGTATTTATTTTCATATTTTCCGAAAGAATGGCATACCCAATACCCATGCACAAAAAAATTATTAGAAGTATTAAAGATAAAACCTTCTTTTTAGAAGTTACTCTATTTAAACTTTTCATATACTACACTCCCAAATTATTTCTATTCTATCTTTATTATACCTCTTACGTGGCAAAATAGCAAAAAAAAAACTCAACAAATGAGTTTATTTCTATTTACTTAACACTTCAATTAATTCAGCCTTTTTCATTGAAGTAGCACCTTCAATACCTTTTTCTTTAGCAGCTTCTTTTAATTCAGCTACAGTCATCTTAGAATAATCAACTGTCTTTTTTTCTTCTGATTTCTTTGTTTCGCTTTTTAAAGCAGTTGCTTTCTTTTCTACTTTCACTACTTTTCCCTCTAATGCAGCTTTAGCTGTAACAACTAAAGAAGCAAAAGCAGCAGGATCATCAATCGCAATTGTACTAAGCATTTTTCTATCAATTAAAACACCTGCTTTAGTTAAACCATTAATAAATTTAGAATAACTAATTTCATTTTCACGACAAGCTGCATTAATTCTAGTAATCCATAATTTTCTAAAATTTCTCTTATTAGTTCTTCTATCTCTAAACGCATAAACTCCACTATGGAATGTTTGTTCTTGAGCTGTTTTAAATAATCTATGTTTAGAACCAAAATAACCTTTAGCTTGTTTTAAAACTTTTCTTCTTCTATTTTTAGCAACATTTCCGCCTTTAACTCTTGTCATATCCTACTCCCCCTTCTCTAAATGAAATCCTTCAAACGCTTAGTATCTGCAGCGTTAAGAACTCCTTGATTTCTTCTTTGTCTAACTATTTTTCCACTATCTTTTGCCGTTTTATGATTACCATTTGACTTTTTATAAACAATAGTACCATTCTTTTTAGCTTTTAATACTTTACTAGATGATTTATGTGTCTTTTGTTTACAATTTCCCATAATTACACTTCCTTCTCTATTTTTTTGGTGCTAATAGCATGATCATAGTACGTCCTTCCAATTTTGGTTGAGACTCTATATCACAAACATCACTTAACTCATTCGCAAAACGAAGCATGACTTCTTTTCCAAGTTCAGGGCGTTCAATTATTCTTCCTTTAAAGCGAATAGACACTTTAATCTTATGTCCCTTTTTCAAATACTCAGAAGCATTCTTCTTACGTGTATTAAAATCATGGACATCAATCCCCAAACTCAATTGATATTCTTTTATATCTTTATTACTTTCTCTTTGCTTCTTTTGTGATTCCTTAAGTTTCTTTTGTTTTTCATAACGATATTTATTATAATCCATAATTTTTCCTACAGCAGGAGTAGCATTACCGCTCATTAGAACTAAGTCTAATCCAGCATAATTTGCTAAAGTTAACGCATCTTTAAGAGCTTTAACTCCCATTTGTTCCCCATTCGGACCAATTACCATTAATTCAGCCACTCTAATTTGCTCATTGATTGGCATATCATTTTTATCTTTTGCTATACTAAGCACCTCCACACAATTAAAAAGGGCGAATACCTAGTATCCACCCAAAAAGACTTAACAAAAAATACTATTTTTCTTTTAAGCTTCTAACCTATCGTAACTCACTACAATCAGGTGGACGTGGATACATCGCTTTCTTTTCAATAACAATATAGATTATAAACTAAAAGATATGACTTGTCAACTGCTTTTAGTGCTTCTTTCGAAAAGTCTTTTTTTGATAATTAATTTCATTAACAGCTATTAATTGCTCACTTAATAATATAAGAGGAATAAAAACAATATTAGTAATCCTTTGCTCTTTATCAAAATAAATCTTCAAATGACAAGCTCCATTCTGTACTCTATCTTTAAACAAAGAAGGTAAAGAACAAATACCATTAACAGTATCTATACTCATTCGGTGAAAATGTCCCAACAAATCAACATAAAAATCATCTGCACTTCTTCCTTCATAAGAATCATAATCCCCAACAAGGTCAAATAATTCTTGTGTATGATAAAAATCATCTTCTATATGACTTTCGCATTTCAAATTCGGATGATGTAATGCAACACTATGATAGGTTCCTTTGTCATTTCCAAAATGAATAAAAGCGTGTTTATATCCCAAATCAATAAAATCTTCTCTTTTCTCTGCCAAAGATTGTATTAAATTGACACCATTCTCTAAATAAGTCAAATCATGGTTTCCGCCCATTATAGCCTGTGTAATGGAAGAATCATAAGGATGTTTTAAACAGAATTGCTCCATCCGTCCCACTACCAAAGAAATATTTTCTTTTTTTATTATCTGTTCATAATAAGCATCAGAAAAGAAATCTCCTGCATTTATAATTAAATGAACGTTATTTTTTATACAATAGTTATATAAAATATCCATTCTATACTGAAAAGCATCATCAACTACCTTTATATGATAATCAGACACAAAGACCAAATCAAGTGAAGTAGCAGAAGGTTCTATATCTATAAAAAAATTCTTATAAATTGCATATAAAGAACGACAAAACCTATAGCGAAAAGGAAAGCATGCCTTATTAGGCGAAATAATATTGTATTGTCTAGATAGAATCTGCAATCTTTGATAAATAACTTCTCTATCTCTTTTTAGTTGGTTCACTAAATACTCCATCGTCACACCATTAGGATTTTTAGTTAATTCTTGAATGATAAGAGAATCAAGTGATTTTTCTTCTTCTAAAATAATTATAGAATCTTTTTTCTCATTTATATATTGTACATTTTCTTCTTGTACATGTTTTAATAAAGTCTGACAATTTTCTAACTCTTTTTCTAATGCTTGTACTTGTAAACACAACGAATCATACTCTTCCCCTTTAAGAGTTGCTTGTTTTAATTGACGTTCTAGTTCCCGCTTTATCCTTTCATAATCTTTTAAATTCTTTTTCTGCTCTTCTATTAAATCTTTTAAATCTTTAATTGTTCTTATTTTCTCTTTTCTATCTTTTTGTAAACGAGTAATAGAGGATTCCTTTTTTTCTAAAATTTTTGTTAAAGAAATAACTTTCTCTTCTAAAGTAGAAATATCCTTCTTTAAAGATTCTATCTCTTCTTTTAAAAGTAATTCTTCCTTTCTAGAATTGTCAGCAGAACCTTTGTCTAAATTTTCTAAATGTCCCATATCCTTACTTCCATTAATTCCATCTATTTCTAAATGATAGTTGATTAAGACTTTACCCATATCTTCTAACAACTTATATAAATTTATATCTTTTTCTTTCCCTGTTCTTTTTAGATAATCTAAATACTTATTTCTAATAGTTTCTAATTTTTCAAAGCAAGAAGAATCTAAATCCATTTTTTGCAAGGTATGATAAACTAAAATCATAACAATCATATAGACCCAAGTTGAAAAACGTTTCGGCAACTCATCATCACTAGAAAGGAATTTATCTATATTTTCATATAAATAAAGAATAATTTCCTCATCAGACACTTTTTTACTAAGAGTTGCTCGAATAACATCATAATGTAAAGATTTTACTCCTTTTTGTATTACCCCATTTAATTTTATTTTATCAGCAACTGTTAACATAAGATGCCCTCCTAAAATTACTATCTATTGTAATAAATTTTTTTCTAATTGACAATAAAAAATGTACTCTTCCTTAAGAAGAATACACGATTAATTCATGTTGCGCTCTTGTACAAGCTACGTATAATAAATTTTTTTCGTTTTTAAGATATTTACTTTCTTTATCACTATAAACAATAACACTATCAAACTCTAATCCTTTCGCTAAATAAGCGGGTAAAACAACTAATTCTTTATTAAATTCTTCACTATTCCCATTTAATAAAGAGATTGGATAATCTTCTTTCAATGCTTCATACAATTTAGATGAAGTTTGACTATCTCTTGTAATAACAGCAACTGATTTATATTTATCCCTTAAATAAGCTATATCGTTCGTTAATTCTTTACTATCTGTACGATGAATTAAAGGAACTTGTTCTGTTTTACGTATTGCACAAACATGATTTAAGCCTAAAATTTTATTAGTAAATGCAATAATCTCTGGACTAGAACGATACGTTTTCGTTAAAGAAATACATTTACTTTGTTTAAACAAATTAGCAAGTATATCTAAACTCTCATATTTATAATAAGGATTAATCGTTTGATTTACATCTCCTAATATAGTAAAATTACTATTTCTAAAAATCTTACTAATAATAAGATATTGTAAATAACTATAATCTTGTGCTTCGTCAATAACGACTTGTCTTATATCTCGTTCATAGCCAAAACCTTCTAGTAGTCCTTTCATATAAACAAATAAAAGCGCATCTTCATATTTTATCGTTTTACTATTTAAAAATTCTCTAATATCTTTATTTTGCATTCTTATTTTACAAAAATCACTGCTAAAGAATCCCAAATAAATATCTTTATAATCTTTCTTAAAACTACTATTTTCAAAAATTAATTTTCTATAAGTAGGTTTCTTTTTTATACTTCCTTTATAATTCTGTTCACTCAGTTTTTCAGCAATTAAATCTACTCTCTCAAAAAAAGGTAACATATTATAACGTTCATGCAATAACGAATTAATCTCCTCTTTACGCACATCATAGATTTTATTCTCTGTAAAGTCATGAACCATACGTGCTTTCCTAACATAATCTTCTATATATAAATCAATATCTTGTATTATTCCATCACTCTGTTTATAAGAAACAAGTTCTATATCTTTTTCTTTATCTGTATAATATTTTCCTATAAAATCCATAAATGGTTCAACAGAAGAAAACTCTGTAATAACACTTCCTAAGTAATCATTAAATGTTGTTTGTAATGTATTATCCTCTCCTAACTCTGGTAATACATTAGAGATATACTCTGTAAATATTTGATTAGGAGAAAGGATTAAGACATCATTACTTGTTAAATTCTTTATTTTATAAAGTAAGAAGGCAATACGATGCAAAGCAACACTTGTCTTTCCACTTCCAGCTATTCCAGACACAATAAGTGTTTTATCTCTTACATTTCGAATAACATGATTCTGTTCTTGCTGAATGGTATTAACAATATTTTTCATTTTCTCATTATTATTTGTCGCAAGAACTTCTTGTAATAATTCATCATCAATGCTGATGGAATTATCAAAAGCACTTACAAGTTTCGCTCCCACAATTTTATATTGTCTCTTTCTTAAAAGATTTCCTTTAATTGGTCCTTCTGGAGCGGCATAGGAAGCAGGCCCTACTTCATAATCATAAAACAAACTACATATAGGACTTCTCCAATCATAGATAATATTCCCGTAATCATCATCTTTTAGATAAGTAAGACCAAGATAGACACTAAAACGATCTCCCTCTTCATCTTCAAATACCACAGAAGCAAAATAAGGATTATCTTTAATACGATATAAACGCTTAAAATACTCTCTTTTCATAAGAAGCTGATTGGCTTCCAATTCGCTTTCTACATTGACTTGGTTTAACTCTTGTGCATCCATGGCACGTCGATTCTCCCAAGCATATTTACGAAATTCTAAAAACTTATCTTCTCCTTCAAAAATAGTCTCCCCCATCTTTGCAAGCTTATCATTTAGTAATTTCAATACTTCCTCAAGTCTTTTCTCTTCAAGTTCTAAATCTCTTCCAGTAATTGCCATAATCTACTACCCTCACTTCATAAAGTTTGCCACTAAAAAAAGATGGACTTCTCCTATAATGGTCTTTTGTCATCTTTTTATCTAAGTATCTAAGTCCTATTCATTATAAAACAAATAAAACTTTTTTTCAAGAAAAAAGATTACTAATTTTTATTTTTAATAATCTCTAATTTATCTAAAAAATCAATAACTTCATCATTTTTATAACCAGTATGACAAACCTCTTTTATTTGTTCTTTATCAAATAATGCAACACCAGATGACTCTAAAATTCCTTCTGGAAAAGGACATCCTCTATAATCCCATACTTTTTTATTAGATCCTTCTACTACAAAGTAACCATTAATCATAATTTTTTTTGTTCCACCTTCAAGTAAAACAACACTTCCGATTGGCAATAATTCATTCTTCATCTTTTCACCTAATTCTTTCTAGGTGGCAAATCATCTGCCCCAGATATTTTAGTAACTCCATAGTTTTTCTTCATTTCAGTTTTTGAACGAGGAGCAGTAGGAGCTTTTGGCGTTCTAAGGACTCTTCGCTCTTTACTAATTGAAGACTTCTTTTCACGTCTTAATCCAGCTTTTGCAGGTTTACTACTTAATAAAGAAGGTTTATTAGCAACATACTCTTTATACTCCTCATTTTCTAAACCATAATAGAAAATTTCTTCAATTTGATTTGCATTAAATAAGCAATATACATTTTCCATAAAACCTTCAGGAAAAATACAACCATTATAATCAAAAACTTCATTTCCCTTTTCTAAAGCTACAGAAGAATAACCTGTAATCATAACTTTTTTAAGTCCTCCAGTTAATAAAACGACTGTTCCAATAGGCAAATCCTTTTTATTCATCTTCTTCTCTCTCCTTATTCAATAGAAATACTTCCACCATCACCTTGTACAAACTGTAAAGCATCTTCATCTGTGAAATGAATGACATCGTCTTGTCCAGAAGATGGCTGATTTGGTGTATTAGATGCTCCAGAATCTAGTGGAGGTTTAGTACTTTCTTCTGTTTTATTTTCATTTAATTTATTTTTTCTTATTTCCTCTAAGAAATCTTTTTTAGCCTTAATATAACTATCTTTAGCCTTGATATATTTTTCTTTTGCTTCATTACTTAGTGCCACTTTTTGATTAGCATCTTTTAATACTTCGTTATATTCTCGAACAATCTTATTATAATTTTCAGCATCTTCAACAGTCCAATCCTTTGTATCACTACCGAGTTTCTTTTGTACTTCATCTAATACCTTTTTTGCTTCTTGTGCTTTTGACACACTTTCATTTGCTTCCAATAAACTAGCTTTATATTTTTCTTCCGTATCTTGGAAACCTTCTCGCATTTTGATAATATCCTTATCCTGACTCATATTAACTAATAAAGTAGAGTTTGTTCCATTAACTAAGTCACTATACTCTTGTCCATCATCGTAAGAAGTATCAAAATCTTTTATACCATCTTCATCCGCCAAACGATTAGCAATCTCCGTTAACGCATCTCTTCTGTCGCCTTCAATAAAAGCCATTGTTACGTATTCTTGACTACGTAAAATCGAATCAATTTCTGGTTCACTATATCCAAATTCTGTTAAACGTTTTCTAATGATATCAAAATCTCCATTTTCATAAAGAGTTAAGGCTTCATTCATCACTTCATTTATATGCTCATTTAACTCATCTTCATCTTGTGCTTCATACTCTGCACGAGCGAGATCATCATAATCTATTTCAACAATAGATTCTAACTCTTCAGGGACTTCCTCTTTAGAAATTTCTTCTAAAGGAGGTAACACAACTTCTTCCTCTTTTTTCTCTTCTGGAAGCGGTGTTTGTTCTGGCTGTGTAGCATTACCATTAGAACCATTTCCAGCAGAAGTACCATTTCCACCACTAGAACCACTTCCACTAGATGAACCATTTCCACTAGATGAACCTTGTCCACTAGAAGTATTATTTCCTGTATTAGTAACTGGAGGTATAACATTTGAAATTGCACTTCCTAAAAATCCAGCCCCTACTAAACTCGCAGATGATCCCAAAGTTCCAACTACACTTGCACTATCCAAGATAGAGCTGAAAGTAGGATCAGAGGTAGGTTTTGAAAAGATAACTGTATCTCCATAAGAAGAGATATAAGAAGGTAATAAAGTTTTTACAAATTCATGGCTATATAATCCACTTGTAATAGTATTTGTCATAAAACCATTTGCATTTTCAACAATATTGGCATAATTAAATTGTGTTCCATAAGTACGATTCATATAATCCGCTTCGATTTCTGCTGACATGACAGCATTTTCATAAGTAAATAAAGCATTCATAGCTTCACTTACAGATAGCTTAATTTTTTGATTATTAATCGTAACTTCAGTATCTACGCCTAACATAGTTACTCCATCACTTGCCAGTATTGTTTTTAAACCATAAATATCAGCTGTACTATTTAAATTAGCATACACTTGTTGAAATTCATTAATTTTGGTTTTTAATTCTAACATAGAAGCTTTAACACTCTCTATTTTAGCTAAAGTATCATATAAATAAACATAATTATCTTCTCCGCCACAAGAACATAAATAAAGTAAATCAACAAAGACTTGTTGCGAAACATAAGACCATTTTACTGAATTAGGATTTTTTACACAATGATAAATACCAGTAAAGAAACCTATAACAGCTCCAATGATACCTCCAATCGTACCAATGGCTATATTTCCTAAGACAGGAACAACTGTTCCAGCAATAGCACCTACTCCAGCACCAATACCAAAACCTTGAGCTGTATAAGAAACAACAAATCCCAAGTTTGCCAAATGATAATATTGACTCTCTGCATCTTTATATAAGTCATCCAAAAAGCCACTTTCTTTAAAATTCCAATACAAGTTATCAAAGTTTTCTCCCCAGATAGATGTCGCTTCTTCTGTCGCTAAAATAGCTTTCGTCAAATAGGAATCTATAAGCTCCATTTCTGATGAACTCATTCTTATCTTTGCCATAAAATAACCTCCTCAAACTATGGATTTATAATTGGTTCTTCAATTGTCTCTGTTTTCTTTCCTGCGAGTACTGCTTTATTAAATGCCCAATGTCCATAATTACTCTCTAGCTCCGCATTAATATTATCTATATCCGTTAACAAAGCAGAACGCAAATCTCCTAAACCAACTTTTAAAACTTCTATGTCATTTTGTATTTCTTGATACATAGCATTTAAATTATCGACACCACTTCCTGCGCCATTAGAAATAGAAAACGCATCGGTAACAGAAGCAGCGTTATATAATTCTTTTTTTACCTCATCTAATTTTTGAGGAAGATCTTGTATTAAAAAGTTAAAATCTTCCTTTATATTATCTCCTATAATGGTATACTGTAAATTTTGTGATTCACAAGAATAACTACTTGTTGTACGTGTAGTTCCGTTTTCTTCTACATCTTCATAATAATGTCCCATAAAGAACCTCCTTTTAACGACTATAAATACTTTCTGTTACCGTTGCGTTATTACCCATGACTCCATTAACAGGCGTACTAGTAATGGTTTGCTCTGTTGCATCTGCTTGCTCCGTAGTCTTTATTTTTTCCATTCCTTTTGAAGCCATAAATCCAGCATAGACTCTTGTATCTACTCCTCCAGTTGTCGTCGCTGTATTAATTACATCTTTTACTCCATTTGCAATTCCCGATAATGACATATCAGGAGCTTGTGCTGCCCCTAATAAAGAGCTACTTTGTGCGCTTCCTGCTACCGCTCCTGTCGTAGCTTGTTGTGCTCTTAAATTTGCTTGTAAAGTAAGAGCGTCATCAAGTTCATTTTTAGCCATATCAATCATAGCTTGTGTTGCTCCACTATCAGGTTTCATTAAATTTTCTAAATTGCTTGCAGCAGCTGTAACAGCATCATCTGCATTTTGCATAGCAGCGTTTGCTACACCAGCAGCAGCTTGTTGCGCTCTTAAATTTGCTTGTAAAGTAAGAGCATCATCAAGTTCATTTTTAGCCATATCAATCATAGCTTGTGTTGCTCCACTATCAG
>CAOJRT010000003.1 GCA_948442255.1 uncultured Caryophanales bacterium
AACTGATTACATAAATTACTTAGAAGATACACCATTTTATAATGAAAGAGATTATATTTTGGGTGAAGATTTTCAAACGATATTTGCTCCTCGTTTTCGTATATGGGGAACACAAAATTTAAATGATTATACAAAAGAGGTAGCAGCTACAACAATTAAAATAGGAGCAAAAAACAAGGAAGATATATTTACTGTAAGTAATGAAATTGGAAACGGATCCCTTACATATCCAGTTGGTTTATTAATGCAAGATGAAGTGGTTATGGCAGGAGGAAGGGGGCACATAAGCACTATAGATGGTGGTACAAATAAAAATTACTTTTTGTATACTGATTCAACATACTGGTTGATTACTCCTTGCGTATATGGGTATAATTTTATAGAAGAAAAATTTGTAACAATAGATTTTGTAAAGCAAGATGGAGGGCTTGCTGGACATGGTTCAGTATTTAGTGCTTTGGGAGTAAGGCCGGTTATTTCGTTGCAGTCTGCTACAGTCTTTTTAAGTGGAGATGGCACAAGTGATTCTCCTTATGTTATAACAAGTAATTAAATTTTATTTTTATAACAAACAATTTTAGTGAAGCGGTGAAGTATGAAAAACATGAAAAAAAGACATTTATTGATTCTCTGTATTTTACTCTTACTTTTTCTTTCGGTAGGGTATAGTTTTTTAAGTGCTTCTTTACAAGTTTCAGGAGGTTTAACTTTATCTAGTGCAAAATGGGAAGTCACATTTGATCCAAGTGGTGGAGTAGTAAATCCTACTAGTAAAGAAGTTTGGATGGGAAAACCTTATGGTGATTTACCTAGTGCTAGTTTGTCAGGCTATTATTTTGAAGGATGGTATACTGATATTGTTGGAGGAGAACAAATAGAAAAAGATACAACCTATAAAACTGCTGATAATCAAACTCTTTTTGCACATTGGTCTATAAAGAAGATGACGCTTGATTTTGATGCGAATGGAGGAGAAATAGATGCTTCTCCATTAGAAGTTACGTATGGACTTGTTTATCCCATTTTACCTGTTCCTATGAGGTATGGTTATGAATTTAATGGGTGGTTTACAACACCTGGGGGAGGAAGTCCTATTAGTCATTCTGTTTTAGTTTCAAAAATAACAGATCATACTGCTTATGCGCATTGGACAGGAAAGCGTTATACAATTACTTTTGATGCAAATGGAGGAAGTGTAGGAACACCTTCTAAAGATGTTTATTATGGTTCTACTTATGGAGAGTTACCTACTCCTGTAAGGGAAGGTTATGACTTTGTAGGATGGTATACTTCTTCTACTGGCGGGGTTAATAAAACAGCGAATACAACAGTTTCTATAACAGACAATGAAACGTTATATGCAAAATGGGTTGCAAAGAATTATCCAATTGTGTATAAACAAGGGATTGCAACAGGAGGAACTTTACCAAATAATCAAAATGTACCTTATAATACAGTAGTTACAATAGGAACGAATAACATGAGTAAAGCGAATACAAACTTAGGAACAGTTACATTTAACTATAATGGAAATGGTCAAGGGAATACAACAAGTACAGCATATATTTCTTATGCTCCTGATGGATGGTCTTATTCTTCTGAAGGAGGAAGAGATTATCCAAATAATGCAACATTTACGTATTCGATAACAGAAGGAATCGAGTTATACCCTTACTTTTTTGCAACACAACATAGTGCTAGTTTTCCATCTCCAACTAGAACTGGTTATAGCTTTGTAGGGTGGTTTACAGAAGCAAGTGGTGGAACACAAGTGACAGAATATATGGGAAATGCAAATATAACTTTATATGCGCATTGGAGTCCGAATCAATATACAATTTCATATGAAAGAGGCGTTGCTACTTCTGGAACTATACCAAGTGCACAAAAAGTATACTATGATTCTCAAGTTACTTTGCCTTCTAATAATATGAGTAGGGCGAATACAAATTTAGGAACAGTCACATTTAACTATAATGGCAGTGGTCAAGGAAATACAACAAGTACAGCTTATACTTCATATGTAGCCGATGGATGGTCTCATCAAAAAGAAGGAGATTCTAGCTTAAGAAATTATACAAGTGGACAGACAATTACATTTGTAAGTCCATCTGATTTTACATTATGGCCTACATTTACAGCAACGAAACATAGTGCAGTATTTCCAAATCCAACAAGAACAGGATATACATTTGCAGGTTGGTACACATCAGCTAGTGGAGGAGATAGAGTAACAAGTTATACTGGAAGTTCTAATATAACTTTATATGCACATTGGGAAGCACAAAAATATACAGTAACTTATAATTATTCTCTTAATGGAGGAAGCTCTGCTACCAAAACATCGGCAACTGTTGGTTATGGAAGCGCTATTGATTTAAGTCCACGGGCTACTCGAACTGATTATGAATTTGTAGGATGGAATACAGATTCTAATGCTAAATCAGGACTTTCTTCTTTGACAATGGGAACTGGTGCTGTTACTTTATATGCTATTTATAAGAAAACATATACTATTACCTTAATTGATTATAATGGAACGACTAAATCAACTCGATATTTGTATCCTGTGATATATAACAGAGATTATTCTTACTCTATTGTTTTGCCAGAGCTAAGAAATTATTCTGGATGGCAAGTATATGGTTGGGCGTCTGGTACGAGCAGATATGATTCTGTAACTCAAGCAGGTAAAAGTTATAGTAATAGCAGAAATGTTACTCTTTATGGGCGCTATTCACGTCAAGTAACAGCTACAGGAGTTTCTTGGAATCAACAAAAATATTCTCAGGTTTGTACAGTATACAAAACAAATGATGAGGTTATTGATTGTGAATTAGCTTTAAAAACGGTCACTAATCCTCCTGGTTCTGGATGGACTTTGTATGGGTGGTATACTGATACAACTTATAGTAACTATTGTGCTTCTGTTAGAGATAATATGACTTGCTATGCGAAATGGTATAAAAATGTTAGTTTGACTGTAAATAATAGCGCGATTGGAAAAGAAAATCAATATTCGTATTGGAGTGGGGACCATGGAGATGCCTTAGGTGGAATGGCTGATGCTTATGCGCATAATAATAGTATTGATAAGGTTGCTATAACACAGGATAAGCTGATAAAATATTCTACTTATGGGGAGTATAAATTTGTTGGTTTTTCTTCTTCCTATAAATGGACTCTTGGTAGTTATTCAGGTGTTTATGACCCAGCTTTGAGTGGCACTATCTATTTACAGGATAGTATGACAATATATCCCGTTTATTATTCAGAAAAACAACGCTTTTTAGATGATTTGTACTTAATATCTTTTAAAAGGCAAATTGATGCTTCTGGTTGGGATACTTGGATGCATACTTTGAATACGATGTCAAAAGATGCAGGAATGCTAGAAGTTATGAAGCGAGTAGTAATGTCTACAGAAATGGCAGAAAAGGTGGGAACCACGCCAACTGCTCATATTCGAGCCTGTTATAGAGCCGCTTTAGGAAGAGCTGCTGAACCATCGCAAGTAGAAATCAATAGTCATTTGTCACATTATACATCGCTTGAAAGTGAATTTGATGAAATGATTAATTCGTCAGAAAGTATAAAATTTCGAAATCGTTATTCTTGGTAAAGAGTATGTATGTACTCTTTTTTTCTTTTTTTATAAATTAGCACTCTTTCTTGACAAGTGCTAATTTTTGCGTATAATGGATAGTGAGGTGATGATTATGTATGGTTATCCACAAAATGGAGAAGAAGAAAATGTATTAGAAAAGTATGGTAGAGATATTACTTTATCTGCTAAAGAAAATAAAATAGATCCTGTAATAGGAAGAGATGAAGAAATACGTGGGATTACTCGTGTTCTTTCTAGAAAAACAAAGAATAATCCTGTATTGATAGGAGAGCCAGGAGTAGGAAAGACAGCTATTGTAGAGGGCTTAGCATTGCGTATAATTAATGGAGATGTTCCAGATGGACTAAAAAATAAAACTATTTGGGAACTTGATTTAGCAGCTTTGGTAGCTGGAGCTAAATACCGAGGGGAGTTTGAAGAAAGATTAAAGGCAGTTTTAAATAAAATTAAAGAAAGTGATGGCAATATCATTCTGTTTATTGATGAAATTCATATGATTGTAGGCAGTGGTGGAGAAAGTGAAACTATGAATGTTGGTAATATGTTAAAACCAATGCTTGCTCGTGGTGAGATAAAGTGTATTGGTGCTACTACATTAAATGAATATCGTAAATATATTGAGCGTGATGGTGCTTTGGAAAGAAGATTTCAAAAGATACAAGTAAAGGCTCCTAGTGTTGAAGATACGATAGCTATTTTACGAGGTTTAAAAGAAAGATTTGAAGTTCACCATGGAGTTTCTATCAAAGATAGAGCGATAGTTGCTGCTTCTATTTTAAGTGATCGTTATATTACTGATCGTTTCTTACCTGATAAAGCTATTGATCTAATAGATGAAGCTTGTGCTACGATTAAAGTAGCTATGGATAGTGTTCCTGTTAGTTTGGATCAATTAACGAGAAAGATAATGTTACTTGAAATAGAAAGACAATCTTTAAAGAAAGAGAAAGATGAACCTAGTAAAAAAAGATTACAAGAGTTAGATGCTGAACTTTATGAGTTAAAATTAAAAGAAAGTAAATTAAAAGAGGATTTTTCTAAAGAAAAAGAAATTAATCAGAAGATTTTAGATAAAAAAAGAATGTTAGAAAATTATCGTCATAAACTAAAAGAAGCTGAAAATTCTTATGATTTAGATACGGCTGCTAGGCTTCGACATGGAGATATTCCTGCTTTAGAAAGTGAACTTGATGCATTACAAAAGAGTAATAAGAATGTTTTAATACGTGATTCTGTTACGGAGGAAGATATTGCATCTGTTATTAGTAAATGGACTAATGTACCTGTTTCTAAGTTAGTAGAGGGAGAGAAAGAAAAACTTTTAAAACTAGAGGATTCTATGAAGAAACGTGTTATTGGGCAAGATGAAGCTATTAAGAGAGTCAGTCAAGCAATTATAAGAAGCCGTGCAGGGATTAAGGATCCGAATCGACCAATTGGTTCCTTCTTATTTTTAGGTCCTACTGGAGTAGGAAAGACAGAAGTAGCTAAAACACTTGCTTATGAACTTTTTGATGATGAACGTCATATGATACGTATTGATATGAGTGAATATATGGAAGCATTTAATGTTTCTCGATTAATTGGAGCGGCTCCTGGATATGTTGGCTATGATGAAGGAGGGCAACTAACAGAGGCGGTTAGAAGAAATCCTTATTCAATTGTCTTATTTGATGAGATAGAAAAAGCGCATCCTGATGTCTTTAATATTTTGCTACAAATATTAGATGATGGTCGTATAACTGATAGTCAAGGGAGAACTGTTGATTTTAAGAATACAATTATTATTATGACTTCTAATTTAGGAAGCGAGTATATCTTAGAAAATTTATCTAATAAAGAAGATTTGATTGATAAAGAGTTAAGAAGAACCTTTAAACCTGAATTGCTTAATCGCATTGATGAAATTATTATGTTCCAATCTTTAGGAAAAGAGGTAGTTTTACAAATATTAGATAAAGTGATTCATGATATAGAGAATCGTTTAAAAGATAAGTATTTAACTATTGAATTGACTGATAAAGCAAGGGACTATATTTTAGACCATGCTTATGATGTATCCTTTGGAGCAAGACCTATTAAAAGATATGTTTCCCAACATATTGAGACTTTGCTTGCTATGGAGATTATTGAAGCTCGTTTAGAAGAAAATACTACAGTTTTAATAGATGTAGAAAATGATACTTTTATACTTAAGAATAACAAATAAAGTTATTCTTTTTATATGGCTTTACTATCTTTTAAAATTAGTTGCTAAGAAAGATAATTTTTTATATTTGGTTGACTAGTGTATTTTTTACGCATATAATGGAGGTATGGATTTGATATTATGGATGTAAAAAATAAGCTTTATAAAAATACGGGAATTCATGTTATTACGGCGTTATTTACTGTGGAACAAGGAGTTACTAAGGTGTTATTAATTAAGAGAAAGAATGAACCTTTTTTAGGAGATTGGGTTTTAACTGGGGGAGCATTATATAATACAGAGGATTTAGAGGATGGAGCGATTCGTGAATTAAAAGAAAAGACTGGAATAGAGAATGTGGAAATTAAGCAATTCAAAGTTTTTGGGAAAGTAAATCGTTCTCCTATGATGCGGATGGTAGCCGTTGGATTTATTGGGATTATTGATAGTAAGAGAGTGCATCTTTTAAGGGAAACACGTAATACTTCTAATGCTGATTGGTTTCCTATCAATAAAATACCACCTCTTGGGTATGATCATAATGAAATACTAGAGGAAGCGATTAAGGAGTTACGTGTCCAAATTGTAAAAAGTAATATTTTGAAAAGTTTATTTCCTGATGGAGTTACTTTACCTGAATTACAAAAAACTTATGAAGCGATTTTAAATAAGAAATTTGATCGACGAAATTTTAGAAAGAAAATGTTAAGTTTGGACTTGATTGAAGATACGAATTTAACAGACCGATTTGAAGGAAATAAGCCAGCCAAGCTGTATCGCTTTAAAAAACAAATTGAGAATAAGGAAATCTTTTAGATTAAGATTAAGAGGTAATTAAATATGCAGATATTAAAAAAAATCAAAATTGGGCATACTGATTATTATATTATTGTTGATGTAGAATATAAAAAAAATGAAAAAGGTTTTCCTATTTTGAGGCTTAAAAATTATAAAGATGACTATTGGGATGTTGGAGATTGTTCTATTTTAATTGAAGAAGTAGAAAAAAGTTATACCTTAGAAAAGGCAAAACAATATGATGACAATATTAGCTTTATGGCTGATGTTTTATATATTTATGATAGAATTCCTTTATAAGTTGTATAAAAAATATTTATATCTCTAAAAATGATATCATCCCTTATTCAGAAGGATATATTTCTAAAGACGATATAGAGGAATATATTAAAGGATTTAATGTGAAAATGAATTGTAATCTGCACTTTAAACTGAATGATGTCAATACTTGGCAATTATAAGTTTATTTAGCTATAAAATATTTTTTCATAAAAAAAGTACTATTTTGTACTTTTTTTCGTGATAATGCTTTCTTTATTTGGAGCGTTTAGAATATCTTTTTTTTATAGAATAGATTAGAATAGAAAGGAAAGTTCCTAAAGAAAGGAGAATAGAAGGGAGGTAGTTTGATTGGTATTTTAAGGAAATGGTGTGCGTTCCTTCACTAACTTCTATGCCAAGTAAACTATTTAATAGGCGAATTGGTTCTGTTTCTTTTCCATCTACAAGTATTTTCCAATCTTTATCATAAGGAATAGAAGTAAAGATGATTTGGTTTTGTTCTACTTCGATTTTCCCTTCTAAATGGTTATCTTCATAATGCGTATAGTGAATCTGGTTTTTCTTTAAAAATGCATAAGCACTCTTTAGTTTTTCTTCATTTAGCTCGTAGAGGATTATCTTGTCGTCCGTTGCCATCTTTTTTTCAATCGAAAGCGTTTGGAACTCTTGGGTATATGTTTCTAATTGATTGTCATATTCTACTTCAAAAGTATATACTTTTGGAGCATCTAACTCATAGTAATAGTATGTTTCGTCTTCCTTGGTAGGTGATAATTCTATTTTGTCATATAATCCAGTAATTCCTGTCATTGTCTCAATGATATTACTTTTGGTGATAGCAGGATTTACTTGATCATAGTCAAGAAGAGTAAGGTCTTTATTGACAGCAAATATTTTTTCTAAAGTATAAGTTCCTTCTATATTAAGAAGCATTTTGGTATCTTCTTCTGTTTTATAAGAACAAAGGGTGCGATTGATTCCATTGGTAGGGCAACCCAAAGCACTTGTAAGAGAGATTATCTGGTTATATCCCATTGAAGTAAATATATTGGTTGTTTTTGTATTTGTATATAAGTTGTAGTTTACTGATTTTTTTAGTTCTTCTTCTGTACTTGTTTTTCTATAATTTGTATTTTCTGTTTGAAAGTCTTTTATACTATATTTATCGTTTGTTGTAATCGGTTCTAAAGAAATGGTAAAGGCAAGTAGGCTTTCCACGCTGATTAGAAGAATTAATAGAACGCTTTTGGGCTTGCTTTTTTTATAGGTGAGAAAATAAAAGGCAATGCCCAAAAGGAAGATTAAGTTAAAAAAGAATAAAGATTGTTTTAAGTTTTTATATTCGAGTAAAAGTACTATAAGTACAATTCCTAGAATAATGTAAATCTTTTTGTCTATTTTTCCTTCAAAAGTTTGATAATTTTTTATTAGCAAATTTAACATATAAAAAGAGATGATAAAGGTGTAACGGAAAGGAAAACCAAGGGTTTGATGGAATCCATTAATCAAATGGTCAAAAGGAGGGAAGAAGAAAGCGAGTAAGATAATTAATAAGGCGATTAGAGATGTTATCTTTTCTTTTCTTTCTATTTTTTTGTTTATAAAAAAGTAGATGGTGTTTATTAAAAGAAGAGAGTTTACGCCAATATTAGGAAATGTATTACCGCTTATATAAGTCATTCTGTTAGTAGTACCATAAAGAAAAGATTTTATAAAGTCAAAAAATGTTACTATATAATTATTCGTTTCCCCTGTATTTATATTTATTCCCATTTTTAAGAAAGAATCGAAGATGGCATACAAATAAAAGGAAATTAATAAGAAAGATATACAAGTACTTAAAAAAATTAATTCAAAAGAATAGAGGCTCTCTTTTTTCGTTCTTTTTTCTTTTATTAGATAAAATATAAAATAGAAAATTGTATAAACTGATACTAAAAAGGCCATATAGAAGTTTGTAATATATAAATAAGCAAGTGTGAAAATATAGAGTAGACATTTTTTCTTATAAAGGATTTTTTCTAATCCTAATTGAAATAAAGGGAAGATTAAGAAAGCATCTAACCAAATATGATTAAAGTAATAAGCTAAAAACCAACCACAGAATACATAGGATAAAGTTCCTAAGGTTATCAAAGTATTTTTATTTAGTTTCTTTTTTAAATAATAGGTAGTTGTGATGGAGGTAAGGCCTATTTTTAATAGAGTTACACTTAAATACATGCTATTTGGGGTATTAAAAAATAATGCTACTAAGTTTAGGGGACTTGCCAAATAATAAAGAAAATTAAAGATAGTCGGATTCCCTAAGCCATTTAAGAAGTTATAATTAGTTAAAGTATTTGTTTTTAAAGACATTATAAATTGGTATAACATTGGCTTATATTGTTCTTCGGCATCAGAAATAGTATAATCAAATGTTTTAAAAGGATAAATCCCCTCCATCTTAAATGCTATAAGAATAATTCCAATAATAAGAAGTGTATTTATTAGATAAGGAAGTATCTTTTTTAATTTCGTCATAATATCACCAAATTTATTATAACATATTTTAATTCGACAAAATTAGATGAGTTCATGTTTTATTTTTTTATAGAGGTGAAATGATGAAAGTGAAAGTATTTGATGAAAATCATGAGAAGGATTTAGAAAATAGTATTAATGAATTTCTTAAAGGGCGTAATTGTGATATAATTGATATCAAGTATCAAGTGGCCATTACAATGTTTGGAGAAGATCAGATTTATTGTTTTTCCGCTATGGTAATATATAATGAAGAAGTGGGTTAATATGAAAAGAAGTTCTTTTGTAGAAGGTACATTAATTGCAACGTTTGCTATTGTTTTTACAAAAATATTGGGAATGCTTTACGTTATTCCTTATTATGCAATGATTGGAGTACAAGGAAGTGCCTTATATGCTTATGCTTATAATATTTATGTTATCTTTTTAGATATATCAAGTGCAGGGTTACCTATTGCTATCAGTAAAATCATCAATGAATATAATACATTAGGCCTTATGGATGCAAAAAAAAGAGCTTATGGAATTGGGAAACGGATTATGCTTTTTTTGTCTGTTTCTATTTTTGTCATTTTGATGGTATTTGCTAATCCTATTGCTCATGCTTTACTTGGGGATTTAAGTGGTGGGAATACTATTGAGGATGTTGCTTTTTGTATTCGTTGTGTCTCTTTTGCGATTTTGATTATCCCTTTTTTAAGTGTGACGAAAGGCTATTTACAAGGACATAATATTATTAATGTATCTAGTTTTAGTCAAGTTATAGAACAAGTGGTCCGTATTGGCATTATTTTAATAGGAACCTATTTGGTATTGTATGTTTTTCATGGAAGTGTAACACTTTCTGTTGGAATTGCTATGTTAGGAGCGTTTGTTGCAGGTATTGTTGCTTATCTTTACATACGGCTTAAAATGAATCGTGATACAAATCCTGATTTACTTTTTGTAGGCGAATATAAAAAAGATGCTATCTCTAATAAAGAGATAACAAAAAAGATATTTAGTTATGCTATCCCCTTTATTATAATAAATATTGTTAGTAGTTGTTATAATTTTATTGATATGACGTTATTACTTCGTACGTTAAATTATTTGGAACTTCCTACAGCTGATATTGAATTTGTTACCAGTACTGTTTCTACTTGGGCTCCTAAGATAAATATGATTGTTACAAGTATAGCAATGGGAATGAGTACAAGTTTTATTCCAACTATGGTTCATCATTATACACTTAAAAACTGGGAACAAGTCAATCAAAAATTTAATCAAGCTTTACAGATTTTGTTATTTGTTTCTATTCCAATGACTTTAGGTATTTCAATTCTTAGTGGGGCGATATGGGGTATATTTTATAACTACCAACTTTATGGACAATACATTCTTGCTTTGAATGTCTTTACAGGTTTATTTATTAATATTTATATGATAGCTTCTAGTGCTTTACAAGGACTGAATAAGTTTAAATTAGTTTATATTTCAACTATTACTGGTTTTGTTAGTAATGCGCTATTGGATGTTCCTCTTATTTTACTATTTCATACTATAGGAATTCCACCTTTTTTAGGAGCAGTAAGTGCGAGTATTTTAGGGTATGGTATTAGTATACTTATTACTTTGATTTCTTTAAAGAAAGAGTGCAATTTGAAATATACAGCGACTTTTAAGACGCTAGGGAAAATGCTTATTCCTTTGGTTTTTATGATAATCGTTGTCTTTATTGGGATGCAAGTAATTCCAGTTAATTTATATAGTAGAGGAAGTTGTATTCTTTATGTAGGTATTCTTTCTTTTCTTGGAGGGATTGTATATTTCTTTTTATCCTTTAAGATGGGAATTATTACAGAAGTATTTGGTAAGAAAATGACAAATTCTATATTAAAAAAACTTACCTTTGGTAAGATAAGTATTTAAATCATATACATATTAGTGTAGTTATTGGTTTCGGCGCTACTTCCACCTGACATATTTTCTAATTTGGAAATTCTAGAATCAAAACGATTTAATTGTCTTTCTATTTTAGAAATTCTATTTTCTAAATCGCTACTTGTTGTATTCATGTTAGGACCAGCGTAGAAACTTGTTTGGGTATTGGCAGCTTGGTATGGACCGAATTGTTGAGTGTCCATCGTTGGCATTTGCATATTAGGCATATTAGGGACATAACTTGCTTGTTGGGCGTTATAGTTTGTGAAGAAAGTATTTCGATCTCTTTTCATAGGTATTCCTCCTCATTAAAAGTATATGTTAAGTTTTAGAAAGGTTGATAAAAATGCGTCTTAGAAATGTGAAAAATGCGAAAGAGATTGTGGAAAAAAGTGCTTATGTTGTGCATGATAGTACTTCTCATAAAGGGAAGTTTGCAGAAGAAGTGTTTTTTAATAACAATCCGATTCATTTAGAGATAGGAATGGGGAAAGGAAACTTTCTTATTGCTATGGCGAAAAAGTATCCTCATCTTAACTTTGTCGGTGTAGAACGATATGAAAGTGTTGTTTGTCGAGCACTAGAGAAGCTAGAAGAGGAGCATCTATTAAATTTAAAAATACTAGTAATGGATGCTTCATCTTTAGGGGAAGTCTTTGCCTCTGAAATTGAAACGATATATCTTAATTTTAGTGATCCTTGGCCAAAGAAAAGACATGCGAAGAGAAGACTTACTTCACTCGCTTTTTTGCCTATTTATGATGCTATTTGTAAGGAAGAAAAAATTATTGTGCAAAAAACAGATAATGTTTCTTTGTTTGAAAGTTCTATTGTTAGCTTATCTATTTATGGTTATAAAATAGAAGATATTTCTTTGTCGTTAGCTGATACCGATAAACCTAATTGTTTAACTGAGTATGAAGCTAAGTTTATGGAACAGGGGATTAAAATCAATTATCTTTATGCAAGAAAAAAATAAGTTTTCAAATAGAGGATAAAATGTTATAATTTTATTTGAAATATGGTGAGTCATTTATGAAAAAAATAGTTATATTATTTCTTTTTCTTATATTGTTTCTTTGTGGGTGTACGACTTTACAGGAACAATCTTTAGAAGAAATAATACAAGATGCTACAGAAAGCAATTTAAAAATATTTAATAAATATCGTAAGGGATATAAATATAATTTGCCAGAAGGATTAAGTGTTTTATCAAATTATGATTATAATGAAATATTAAGTGGGGGAGAGTATACTTATTATCTATATATAGATGGAGTTAGTTATTATAATAAAGTTATTGAAACGTATCATATACAAGAGGAATCTTTTGCTTCTATGCCGATTAATTTTGAAGAAAAATATGGGTACTTAGAAATAAATGAACTAAAAAGTGGGAAGTATTTTATTGAAATTATGTATAATTATGCTAAAATAGAAGTAATAGTAGAGAAATCTGACATAAAAAGAAGTTTGTCAAATGCTATTATGTTACTTTCTTCTATAGAGTTTAATGATAATATATTAAAGACTTTATTAGATGAAGATACTGCACAATTTAAGGAATTTGAATTTAATATCTTTGAAACTGCTACTTCCGAAAGTGGTTATTTACAAGCTATTGAGGCGGATATATACAAGGAAGATGATGGCGTTCATGATTCTGACTTGATTAATTAGAGGTGAAACGTAATGGGATTATTTAATAAAATTAAAAATATTTTATTTGAAGATGATGAGATGGAAGAAATTCCAGTATTTACAAAAGAAGAAAAAGGGAAATTGAGAGAACAAACGAGTGATGAAAAGCCTATTTTGGAAGAAAGGAAAGTTGTTCCTGAACCAAAAGAAATTTTTGTTAAACATGATCCCATAAAAGTTGATAATAATACACATTTTAGTAATGTAAAAAGAGATATTGATTTTTCTTATGAAGAGAAAAGCCTTCCTTCTATCACACAAGATATGGTACCTAAAAAATTAGAAATGCCAAAACCAAAAGCTCCTGAAAAAAAAGAATCTCCTTTTATGTCTTTTGATGAAGATGAGTTTGAACGAATTAATGCGCATTTATTACGTAACGAAAATCGTGAGAAAGAAGAAAAGAAAGAGCATATAAATGTTAAAAAAGGGAATTCTAATAAAGATAAATATAGTTTAGAGTCTAATACTAAACGACCATTTCGACCATCTCCTGTTATTTCACCTGTTTATGGTATTTTAGATAAGAATTATACAAAAGATGATATTGTTGATAAACAGGATGGAATTAAAAGAGAGATTATAAGACCTGTTATACGTAGAGAAATAGAAAGTGAAATGGTTAAGCAAGAAGAACCTTTTGAAGTCAATGTGGATAGTGTACGAAAAAAAGCTTTTGGCTCTTTAGAAGATTTAGAAAAAAGAGCGTTAGATGTACAAGAAAGTTTAATTTCTGTCGAGGAAGAAATTGTTGAATTACCTGCTTACCAAGAAGTTCCTTTACAAACAGAAGAGAGCATTTCTACATATAATGATAATGAGATAGAAGAGATTCCTTATGAAGATGAAAAGGATTCTATTTTAGAACATTTGAAAAAAGATATATTAGAAGATGAAGAAGAGTCAGTAGAATCTATTCTAGATAAAGCTCCTTTATTAGAAGAAGACGAGATTGTAAATGAAGTGCCAGAAGAACAGGTTAGAGGACGAATTTTAGATGATATGGAAAAAACAAGCACTTTACAAATACTTGACGATATTGAAAAGGAATTAAATGCAATTAAACCAATTACCAAAGAATATAAGGGAGAAGAGTCTTTGACAGAAAAAGAACGATTAGAGAAAAATGATACATTGGAGAATGATTTGTTTGATTTAATTGATTCGATGTATGAAGAGGGAGAGGAGGAAGAAGATAATGATTAGTACTTTACAAACTATTTTACCTATAATTATTTACTTTTTATTAATAATTTTGATAGTTGTTGGCATAATATTAGGTATAAGAGCGATACAAACTCTGAATAAGGTCGATCGTGTTGTAGATGATGTTAATGATAAAGTTCAGTCTTTGAATGGATTCTTTCACTTAATTGATTTTACAACAGATAAGATTGTTTCTATTACAGATAGAGTAGTAGAAGGTGTCTCTGGACTTATAGGACATATCTTTAAGAAAAGAGAAAAAAATAAAAATAAGGAGGAATTATAATGAAAAAAAGTAAGATGGGAACATTTATTGCAGGAGCTGCTGTTGGTGTTGGATTAGGTTTTTTATTCGCACCTAAATCTGGAGCTGAAACAAGAGCAGATTTAAAACAAAAATTAGATGAGTTAGTTAATAAAGTGAAAGATATTGATATGAAAGAAGTGAAAGAATCTTTTATGAACAAAATAGAAGATATCAAAGCAGAATTAGCTGATCTTGACAAGGAAAAAGTCGTTTCTATTGCGAAAGAAAAAGCGGAAAACATTAAGAAAAAGCTAGATCAATTAGCAAAAGAAGCAAAAGATAAAGCATCTCCTGTTATTCAAAAAACAGTTGATGATTTAAGAAATAAAACAATTTCTGTTTTGAAAGATACAGTGAAGAAATTAGAAGCTACTGAGAAAAAAGAACCTAAAAAGGCAAAATAATATGCTTATTTACTACTTGTTTAAGTAGTTTTTTTGTTGTAAAAAATGTCTCTTAATGATATGATTATAAAGAGTAAGGAAGATTGTTATGAGTAAATATTTTAAACTATTATTTTCTTTGTTTTTAGGTCTTTTCTTTTTTTGTTCTTATGGGAAAGCCATGGAAGGAGAAAATTTACCTAATACTATTAATCAAGATTATATTATTCAAAAATTAGCGAGTAATCCTCAGATTAATTCGGTTCGTTCTGTTGCAAACGGGATTGTTCAGATTAATTCATCAGGAAGTATTGCTGGATATTATATAGGAACGACGGATAAAGTATCAGCATCTTCTACCTATCGTGTTGCTACTACAAACAACACTTATTATGTAGGGGTGAAGAATGGTACTTATTATTTCTGGGTTTATGGAAATGGTCTAAGTACAGGAAGTGTAGCTCCAATTATGTATGCTGGAGCCTTAAATGTTACGAATTCTTGTACAAATGAAACAAAAGTGGGAGTTACAGGGACTGGCACAGTAGAGAGATGCTTTGTAGCACAAAATGGAGCTATTAAACCAGACCAATCAGGGTCTTTAATTACCTGTGCAGCTGGCTATACTATTTCACAAAGTGATATGAAGGTAGTTACAAATGAATGTAATAATCTTTCTATGTCTTATGGAGGTCAAACTTTAACGAAACGTTATTGTAAAGTTGTTTACTCTTATGAGTGTAAACCTGGGACTGTTGTTTCTACCCCTGCAAGACTTACGAGTATGCAAGTTAATGCGGGAAGCTTGAGTCCTAATTTCAATGGTGAAACTTTTAGTTATAAAGTTGCCGTTTCTAGTGATGTTGGTTCTATTAAAATAGATGCTACTGCTGCTAATGGTTCTTCTTTTGTTTCCAATTATGGACCTAGAACAGTGCGATTAAATTATGGAACAAACAAAGTGGTTATAAAAGTACAGAATGCTTCTGGGGAACAAGTATCCTATACGATTTTAGTTACAAGAGCTGATAATCGTAGTACAGTGAATACTTTAAGTAATTTGTCTTTAAGTCAAGGGGATATAGGAGGATTTAGTGCTGAACAAACTTCTTATTTTGCACGAGTAGATAGTTCAGTATCTTCTTTAGAGATAAGGGCTTCTTTATATGATAGCAAGGCTTATTTTGAAGAAGGATATGGTCCTAGAAGTGTTGATTTAGCACCAGGATTAAATACGTTTGCAGTTCGTGTACGAAGTGAAGCAGGCACATTACGTGTTTATACGATTGATATATTTAGAGAAACAGGAGAGGAAAATCCAGGTACATGTACCGCTGATATAGAAAATGTTGCTTTATTAAAAGGAATTGATATCACGACGGATTTAGAAAATATTTCTATTCCTAGTATAGAATTTGATTCTAAGGTATTTACTTATTCGATAAAAGTACCTTATAGTGTAGCAAATGTTATTGTAAAAGGATATACTTTACATGAGGGGGATCTTGTTACAGTAGTTGGAGGAGCTAACTTAGAAGAAGATAAAGAAGAAATTATTACTATTACTATACGTAGTGCTGAGTGTCAGGAGATAGAGAGAGTTTATACGATAGGAGTTACTCGTACTACAGAAGAGATTAAAAGCAGCAATAGTGAAGTAGCTAGTATTACGGTTGAAGGGCATGAAGAGTTTACTTTTCAGGCTAATGAACCTTATTCGGGTATAACATTAAAAAAGAATGAGAAAAAATTAAAGAATATTATTGTTAATACGGTGGATGAAGGAACTACTTGCGAAGCTCTTGGCAATGAGAAGTTAAAATATGGTTCTAAGATTATTATTAAGTGTGTTTCAGAAGATGAGACTTCTACTTCTGAGTATGTCATTCAAGTAACAGGAGTAAAAAAAGGAACAAATGTCTTCTTTATTATTATTCTTGTTATTCTTGTCATTTTAGTTATTGTGTATATTGTCTTACGTTTGTTAGGATATAAAATTTACTTTAACTTTGCTATGATAGGAGCTTTCTTTAGAGAAATGTGGCAAAAAATAAAAAATATATTTGATAAATAAAAAGAAAATGTTATAATATCATTAATTAGTGAGGAAGGAATTTACGACTCTGGAGCTAAAACGTGACTCGCGTTAAGAGGACATAAAGTGTATGAAGTTTCATAAACTAAGGTGGTACCGCGATTATTAGTCGTCCTTAGAGTTATGAGATTTTTTTTATTTAGAAAGGTGATTATATGAAAAATATGACAAATTTTGAAGAACTTATATGGCGTGGTTTAGTAAAAGATGTAGCTGGGGAGGGAATAGAAGAAAAAATTAATGTACCTGGAACAACTTTTTACTGGGGAACTGATCCTACAGCAGATAGTTTGCACTTGGGGCATTATAGTTCTTTAGTAACAGCTAAAAGACTAATGCTTATGGGACATAATCCTATCCTTTTATGTGGAGGAGCAACAGGAAGAATAGGAGATCCAAGACCGACAGCAGAAAGAGAAATTATTAGTATCGATACTTTAAATCATAATATTGATTGTATACGTAAACAAATTGATAAGATATTTGGTGGAAAAGCAAAACTAGTTAATAACTATGATTGGTTTAAAGATTATAACTATTTGGATTTCTTACGAGATGTAGGAAAATACATTAATGTCAATTATATGCTATCTAAAGACATTATTGATAGAAGGTTAGATACAGGTATTACTTATGCTGAATTTAGTTATATGTTAATACAAGGATTTGATTTTTTACATATGTATGAGAACATGGGATGTACTATGCAAGTTGAAGGTAGTGACCAATGGGGTAATATTACAACAGGAATTGATTTGATACGTAAAATTAAAGGAAAAGAAGCCTATGCCTTTACCATGCCACTTATTTTGGATTCAACTGGTAAAAAGTTTGGGAAAAGTGAAGGGAATGCTCTATGGCTTGATAAGAATAAAACATCTAGTTATGAATTATATCAATATTTACTTAATACAGATGATGCAAAAGTAGAAGAATATTTAAAAGTATTTACTTTCTTAACACCAGATGCCATAGTGGATGTATTAAATCGTCATATAGCAGTCCCTCATGAAAGACTTGCTCAGAAAACATTAGCAGAATGTATTATTACTGATTTACATGGTGAGGAAGAGTATCGTAAAGCTGTTCAAATTAGTGAAGCATTATTTGGTGGGGATTTAACTGGTTTATCTGCTGAAGATATTTTAATAGGCATGAAAATGGTTCCAACTATAAATTTAAGGAATTCTATTTCCTTACTTGAATTATTAGTAGAAAATGGAATATGTTCTTCTAAAAGAGAAGCAAGAGAGATGTTGCAAAGTAATGCTATTTCTCTAAACAATGAGAAATATACAGATGAAAACTTTGTTGTAACAAATGCTATTGCTATTGATGGAAAAGTTATTATTATACGCAAAGGAAAAAAGAAACAATTTATAGGCGTTTTTGCATAAGAGATAGAATTGACTTTCTATTTCTTTTTTTGTTAATAATACAAATTAAAAAGATGGTAATAAGTGCGAATTCTTATTATCATCTTTCTAAAGCATAATCTACGATTGCATCAATATGAGATTGGGTTGTATCAAATATGGGAATATCTAGATCATTCTCTTTTATTAGCATCTCAATTTCTGTACAGCCTAATATGATGCCTTCGATACCATTTTCTTTAATCATATTCTGAATTACTTTCTTGTAATACTCTTTTGATGATTCTTTTATTTCTCCCTTACATAGTTCGTCAAATATAATTCTATCAATTTCATTTATATTTTCTTCTTTTTTTGGTGTAGTAACTTTTAATCCGTTTTGTTTTAATTTATTTATAAGAAAGTCTTCTGTCATTGTGTATTTCGTTCCTAACAAGCCCACGTTTAAAATGTTATTATTTTTACATTTTTTTGCAACACAATCAGCAATGTGAATTAAAGGTATTTGAATTTGATTTTGTACCTCATTTGCTAGTTTGTGCATTGTATTTGTAGCAATAACTATATAATTTGCTCCAGCATTTTCTAGGATTTTTGCAATACTTGCAAGTTTATCTCCTATTTCGATCCATTCGTTTTTAAGTATGAGTGTTCTAATTTCTTCAAAATTGACATTGTATATTAATAATTTAGCACAGGTTAGGCCCCCAGCAATTTTGTTAACTTGGTTGTTTATTCGCTCATAATAATGAATGCTTGATTCATAGCTCATTCCCCCAATGATTCCTATTGTTTTCATTATCTATTTCCTTCTTTCTTTTTAGAAGATTTATTGAGTTTTTTTTAAACTTCTTAGCCGTTTTTTCTTTTGCAAATCTTCTTATTAAAAAAATTATACTATAAGAGTTTTAAAAATTCTATTTGGGAGAATTATTGATGGGGTCTTTTTCTCTTGTTATGCAGGGTATAAAATATCATCATTCCTAAAGTACATAAAATTAAGTCATTTATATCTAATACGCCAACTTTAAAAACATATTGAAAGAGTTCTATTGTTAAGAAAATAATAATTGATTGGAAGAGATTAATTGGTATTTTTATAAAGATCACCTTTGTTAAATATTTCTATTATTGATTTAAAAGGGGTTATATTATAACTTGTTATACTATTATATCTTGCAAAAAATACTATATTAAAGAGCAAAATTATGTAATATAGAAATACGATTATTTGATAAATCTTTGTTATTGTTTTTTTTATCTTCTATTTTTTCAACATAATTATTTTCGTATATTTTATTTCCTATAATAATTAAAATAGAGGGTATTAGTATCATACTTAATCTTATAAAATAATTTAATTCGATGTTAGGAACATATTCAAAACTTAAATAAATGATAAAACAGATAACATGTAGAGAAAGATGACTAATTTAAATTGAAATTATATTTGTATGTTTTTCTAATTTCGCTATACGCGATTAATTGTTCTGTTTCTTTTTTATTTTGTTTCTTTTCTTCTCCATTTAATAATTCAGACACCTTTATTTTTAGTTCTTTCGATAGAGGGATAAGTAAGGAAATATCAGGTGTTCCTCTACCTGTCTCCCATCTTGAAATAGCTTTTTCTGTAACAAATAACTTTGCTGCTAATTCTTCTTGTGTTATTCCTAGTTCTTTTCTTTTTCTTTTGATAAAATTAGAAATTTTATTCAAATCTATCTTCATCACCTACTAAATAACAATAATGAGATTCTATTTATTCTTCATATTCTTGTTGTGTTTTTTCATTTGTTCTTGATAAGTTATATATAGTATATCATTGATGTTTAAAATCTCATAATGTTTGCCAATGCTGAAATGAAATCCATCCATAGCGCCTGCCGAATAAGAATATGCTTCATAATGGTTCTCACAATTTTCTTTCGCGTTCTTCATTCAGAGTACCCAATGAAATTAAAAAAGCAAAGAATAGGACAAGAAAAAAGAGATATACAAATATTGCTATTGCTATAGCAATTACTTTAACAACATGGCTTCCCATAAAACCAATTATAATTAATATAATCATATTTGAGATGGCAAATAATACTTGTAATGTATTTTTAGAAAATAACCAAAGTAAAAAATATACAATTATAACGAAACTTTTCCCTTTGATTTCTTTTCTAAATCTTATTAATAAGGTTGCATTTAGAAAAATGAAAGTAAGCATAAAAATTTGATAGAGTAGACCGCCTATTCTTAGATTGATTAATACAATGTTATAAAAGATAAATAACACCATCATTAATATCGCATAATAATTAATTAAAATTTTTTTCATAAATATTTCCTTCTTTCTAAAATTATCTTATTATAATTATAAAAAGAAGTCTTCCTATGAATCGTAGAATTGTTTATAACAATGCTATTTTTTTTGGAAATTTAATAGAGTTTTTTTAGGTAAAATTTGATTTTCTATTTCTTTTTTTATAAAATAAATGAATCTTTAAAGGGGGATTATTATGATACCAAGAGAGCAAAGTTGTGATTTAAAACCATTAACACCGCTATCACAAAGTCAATATTCGCGTATTTTCAAAACGAATGATGGGAGGCTGCTAAAACAAGTTAGTAACCATGTTTTAAATGTCAATACATCTTATGGAATAAACTATGAAGAGAAAATATTACATGCTGATGAAATTATAGGAATCGAGAAGATTGCAAAACCGCTTACTGCTGTTTATAATGGCAATGTTTTTGTTGGTTATACGATGTGTCCCTTTTTAGGAATGAGCAGTAAAGAGTATTATGCCAAACAATCTCTTCTAGATAGTTGTGATTTATATCTCCAAGCGCATTTTTATAAGCAATTGGAGGAGATTGTTAAGGAAGGAAATAAGCAGAGGATGGCTTTTCCAGATATTGGTTCTGGGGGAAATGTTTTAATTGATGAGAGAAACTCTATTTCTTTAGTTGATTTTGATGGTATGCAGTATGGGAACTATGGTTCTATTTCAATGACAGAAACCCTTTTTCAAGATATAGAAAATAAACCAAAATATTTTATTACTCCATCTATTTGCACACCAGAAGTAGATAAATTAAGTTTACTTCGCTTTTATTTTTTAGCTGCTTTTAATGTGCAGTTGCATCATGTGGGAGAATATGTCCATTTTTCTGTTATGACATTAAAAGAACTTTTTGATTTTTTAGGCTTGGTAGATGAGGAGAAACTCTTTAACAAAGTAGAAGCTACTATGTCTGATTATAAAGAGGGGATTTTTTTAGGCGATGAAGTTGAACGTATTGCTAGAGATTATATGGTTATCCCTTATAAGTTATCTGGTGCTGACGTTTATTCTAAACGATTAATTAAAAAAGCAAGTTAAGATATTCTTTGGAATATTTTTTTATGTTCATAAAGATTTTATAAAAATAGCAAGACTACTCTTTTTTTCATACAATAAAGGGAAAGGAGTTTTATTATGTACTATCGTTATAATTCTATGGATGATCGTTTTGGTGGATTTTGGGTACCTTTTTTATTGGGAGGATTAGGTGGAGCTGCTGTAGTAGGAGTTAGTAGACCTAGACCTGTTTATGTTAATCAAGGTCCAATGCCATATCCGCCATATGGTCCTTATCCAAGACCTTATTACTATTAAAATTGATTGCTAGTCCAATTAGGAAATAAAGAGTGATTGTTGATGAGCCTCCATAACTTAAAAAGGGAAGAGGAATACCAATAATAGGGACTAGCGATAGATTCATGAAAATATTATAAAACACTTGAAATAATAAGAGGTTAAGAAGTATAAAATTATAAATATTTTTTATACTTCTTTTTTTTTCTGTATTCTTTATAAAATATAAAAATAAAGATAGGTAACAAAGAAGGAGTAAGATAAAAATGCAACTATTATATTTACTAATAATAGAGGCGAAGATAAAATCGTTATGATTTTCTGGAATATATAGTAATTTATTTGCTCCAATTGCTATTTGAGAATTAATAGTTTGCATATTATCCTTATTTTTAAAAGAGATAATGCGATCAATTCGATAGAATAGTTTAGAACCATAAATGTCTATTAAAACTTGTTTATTTGAGATAAATAAAACAATATGGAATATGCCAATCAAGAAGATAAAGATAGTAATAGAAATGGCTATTTTTTTCTTTATTTTGCTATATTTTAATGTGGAAAGTAAAATAATGAAGTAAAAGATAATCGCCCCTGTATCGGGCTCTAAAAAGGTTAATATTGAAGGGATAAGAACAAGAATGAATTTTTTAAAAAAAGAGCTACCTTTGTTGGTTAAATCCGTTAAATAAATTAATAAGGCAACTTTGGCTATTTCACTTGGTTGAATAGATATGTTATAAATATGAAGCCATGCTTTTGCTCCTTTTACTTCTCTTCCAATAATAAGAACAAGAAGAAGTAAAAATAAAGAAATTAGATAAAAATATTTACTATATTTTAATAATTCTTTCTTTTTGATTAAAGAGACTATTATAAGAATTAAAAAAGATAAACCATAAAATAGGAGTTGCTTGGTGAAGTATTCTGTTTCTTTTAAATAAAGGAGACTGATACTATTAAGAATTAAAATTGGTATTAGTATATAATATGTTTTAATAAGTTTTTTCATATTATTAGGATAGGCAAAAAAAGGTAATTTATACATATAATGGAATAAGGAGGGAATGTATGAAATTACCTAGTGTTTATGCAAATCGTATTGATAAACCGATTAAAAATAATGAAGAAGTATTTCATCAAGAGAGAGGAGCTAAAGTTGCAAAAAAGGATCCTAAAGATTTAAAAAAGTATTTTGATCGTAATGGATATGCAAATAAGTTGGTTGTTAAGTTAAAAACAGAAAATGGGGAAAAAGTAGAAAAATTAATTCTTTATAAAGATACTTATGTTATAACTATCAATAATGAGCGCATCCCATTATCTTCTATTTTAGACTATGAAGTAAAAGAAAACTAAACATTTGCGTGTTTAGTTTGTTTTTTATTTTAACATTTGTTTAATGCAATCTTTTAATTGTTTTGCGTCCTTGTCAAATATAATTTTTACTTGATTATCAATTTCTACAATTCCTTTGGCACCTAGCTTTTGAATGCCTTCTTTGTTGACAAGAGTTGTATCTTTTAAAATGACTTTGAAACGAGACATGTTACATTCAGCATTGATAATATTGTCTTTTCCTCCTAAATATTTAATTAATTTATTTACTTCTGAAGAAAAATCTTTTTTATTTAATTTTATAACGATTAGAGAAATTATCAATAAAACAATTATAATGATTAAATATTGTATCCATTCCATTCTTTCATCACCTGTTGTTACATTATACTATAGATTTAAAAAAAATAAAAGCCTATAACTAGCACCTATTTTTAAATGTAACATAAATTAATAGTGAGATATATAGGAAAGGGTGATTAATAATGTGTTGTAAAGATAATCATGAAAATAACTCTTTAGCAGAAATCTTGAGTGTTATTTTGGTATTACAACAAAATGCGTGTGTAGATAGTTGCTTAGATTCTTGTGATAGACCTATGTTAGGTGGTGGACCAACTTGTTTGGTATGTAATACTAGACCAGTAATGCTTTATACTTGTGGTTCTAATGGAACACCTTGGAGTATGCCAACTTCTAAAGACTCGACAGCAAGTTGTAGTGGTACTATGGCAGGATGTTCAACAGTATTTAGAGTAGAAAAGATTGAAGGAGATTGTTGTACTTTTAGAGTATTACAAGATAATCCTGACACAACTAGTTTATATCCTTATGTAACAACAAACTCTGTATTTACTATGGATATAGGATGTTTATGTAGCATTAGATGTTTAACTGATACTTTTGTTGAATGTGTATAGTAGAAGAGTGCTTCTTTAAGAGGCGCTTTTTTTATGCTCTTGCCTTTTTTCCTATCCTCTTTTATAATATAAAAGCGTTAGGTGGTCTTTATATGGTTACATTAAATGAAAAAGAAATAGTAAGAGCGGGTATAAAAATAAAATTAGAAGAATTAGATAGACAAGGGGCTTTTTCTTCTGGAGAAAGATTGCACATTGAGAGAGAATTACTAGAAAAAGCTCTGTTTGATTATTTATACTTACCTCGAGCAGTTATGAAAGTTCCTGTTTGGTCAGGAGATTTTTTAAGCAAGATTGATTTAAGTGAAGTCGATTTTAGCCATGTAGCTTGGAGTTTCTTTTCTAAAGGAAAACTTTATTCCTATTATATGCAAAATGCTACTTTTGCTACTTATTTTAATCGTGTTTTTGAAGAGGGAAAACAAGTTATATATAGAAATACAAATGCAAAGATAGATTTTTCTAATTCTTTTGAAGCTTTGCATAGCAAAGCTAAAAGAGCAATAGTGGAGAATTGTGATTTTTCAAATACTGATTTATCTAATAACAATTTTTCAATTTTTTCTTATGCGACGTCATGTGGGTTTGCTCATACAAATATAGATTTCGGTGACTCCTTTAAAAGTTATTATGGAGGGAATACAAGTTTTTGTTCTTTTAAAGGAAATGATTTGTGTGGCAAACAAACTAGTCTTTTGGCTTTTCTTCTTTGTATAGGTGGATGCGAGGAGAATGATTTTTCAGATACTGGTTTGAATTTTTGTTTTTCAAAAGAAGAAATGAAAAAATTACAAAATGAAACTGCAAGTATCTATGCAAATAAATTTTTATCTTGTTTGAAAAATGGTTATTTAAAGGGATGTTATCTTAATGGAGTTTTGCTTCCAACAGAAAAAGAGGGACAAGAAATATTGGTTTTTAATTTATTTGGTAGGAGACCAAATCTGCCAGAGCAGGAAGAGGATTCAAAGCTTACTATGAAAAATCCAAATATGCAGTAAAAAAGCACATGAAGTGCTTTTTAGTTTGTATAAAAACGATAGAAATTGATGGAAGGATGATTAAATAAACGGATGTTATATTTTGTTGTGCCTAATCCGTAAGAAATGAATATTTCTGTATCATTTATTTTATAAGATTCTTGAGAGTAATCTTTGGCGTTGTCATCCAAAAAAAGAGGAGTTTGAAATGGTCTTATAAGCCCTCCTAAGGAATGCCCTGCTAAAATCATGTTGGGATGGTAAGGAAGAACTTTATTAATTGCATTAGGTTCATGAGTAAGGACAATTTTGTAATAAGAAGATGTATCTTGTTCTTCGATAAAATTTGTTAAAATAGTATAATTGGGATTCGTACTAAGAGGAGAGAAACCGATAATTTCAATAGGTATTTCGTCTTCATAATAGAGAAGTTTTGCTTCGTTTTCAAGAAGGATAAATCCCGCTTGTTCCATTATTTCTTTATAATCTTTATTTTCTAAGTCGGCATTTCCGTAGATTGCATATTTATATAGAGTCGGTTCTAACTCATCTAGTAGATTTATTAATTCTTTTTTCGTTTCATCGTTTATTGAAATATTTTCTTCAATAAGGTCGCCAGTAAAGAAAATAATGTCGGGGTGGTAGCCGTTTATTTTCTTTATAATTTTTGCCAATTGTTTTTTATCTACTGAAGTTCCATAGTGGATGTCTGAAAATTGGATTGCCTTCATACCATGCCAACTACTAGGTATGTTTTCACTAGCAACTTTGTATTCTTTTATATCGATTATTTTATTGCCAATTGTTTTTCCATAAATGAAAGTGGCGATAAAAAGAAGGATTATTCCAATTAGAAATTTTTTTAAGATGGGATGTCCCTTTTTTTCTTCTATTTGTTCTATTTTGCTTGTTTCTTCTTGTATAGAAGGGAGTGGTAGTGCTTCATTATATCTTTTTTCTTCTTTCATAGCAAGCCTCCTAATATAAATATATCTATTAATGTTATTATATTATGAAATGCATGGATAGAGATAGAGGAAAATATATTGCTTGTCTTTTTGTAAGTAAAGCTAAGCGTAATTCCTAAGGATAGGAAAGGGATTAGATAAAAAAGGGAGAGTGGATTATTTAAAGAAGAGAATATATGTAAAAAGGCAAATGAAGTACTCGTAAAAAGTATAAAAAGAAAGGGGGATGAAAAGGCTTTGTTAAAACTTTTTCTAAAGGCTATTTCTTCTATTATAGGAGAAAAAAGTGTTGTTATTATGGTTTGTGTTATAGGCATTTCTTGAAATAATCTTATATTGTCTTCTTGATTTTTTAATGGGGGAACTCCTATTACATTTAGTATATAATTGGAAAAAATCATTATGCTTGTACCAATTAACCATGCAAATAGAGCTGTTTTTACATACTTTCTCCTATTTTTTATAAAGTCTTTTCCTTCTTCTTTTAAATCATTTCTATAAAGCAATAAAAAAATAAACGAAGTAAGGGAGTATATGATTAAATAAAGAATACTTCTTTTTTTTATAAAAAAAAGGAAAGGTATACTTAATAGGGAAGGAAGTAAAAAGTAAAGTCCCATAATTAAGATACCTTTTATAAATTCATTTTTATTAATTGTATTTTTTAACATATTGCAAACTCCTTTTTATTCATTGATGTATTTCATGGCTTTTAATCTAGCAAGAATGACATCTCTTTTTTTTGCACCAATAATTCTTGTAGAAGTTGATTTTTCTACGCCGTTTTCAATAAATACAGTTGTAGGAGTTCCGCTTGTGTTAGCAATATCTTTTAAATAAGCATTTTCTTCTTTACTTAGTTTATGTTCGTCTATTTCATAAGCAATGATATTGTATTCTACTAAAATTTCTTTTAAGACAGGTTTGTATTCTGCACAATGAGTACAGTCTGTTTGCGTAATTACTAAAATAAAAGTTTCTTTGTTGTTTATCTTTTCTTGTAGGTCTTTAAAATTAAGTTCTATTAAATGGTTGTCTTCCTCTGTTTTCTTTTTATTTAATATAATTCCAGCATAAACCAAACCTAAAACAGAAAGTAAAATAATTACAATTGTTATTATAGATATTATTTTTGATTTCATTTCTTAATCACCTATATAAATATAGCATAATCAAAAAATATCTGCAATTTAATATTGTTATTTTGACTACTTGATGTTAAAATTATAAGTAGAAAATAAGGTTGGTGCTTTATGAAAAGAAAAATTTTATATAGTCTATATTTTTTAATCATGCTTTTTGGTTTAGGGAGTATCGTTTTTGCTGAGGGGGAATGTACTTTAGAAGCAAGAAGTGATTTACGAGGATTGGCTTCTAATATTAATATTGTCTATCAAGAAGTATCGGAGTATGTTAAGAACGAAGATTATGAAGAGGGAGATATTGATGCGGATCCAGAATATCTACAAAAATACCTTGTTATCAAAATATATAATTTAAGTCCTCATTTAAGATTAGAAATGACTTATGGGACTCCTAATGATTCTACAAGTATTACCTATAATCAAGCTGATCAAGATGGAGTTATTACTTTGGTACCAAGTACTAATGAATATGTTATTACTTATACATTTAATGTTTATGGTAGTTCTTCCGCTTGTTATGGTCAACTTTTAAGAACAATTAAACTAACTTTACCAAAATATAATTATTATTCAGAACGCTCTGTTTGTGATGATATTCCAGATTATTTTATGTGTCAAACATATACGACTTATGATATTAATCCGACAAACTTTTTGGATAGTGTGAATGCTTATAAAGAGAAATTAAAAACACAGAAAAATGAAATAGATGAAAATGGGGATGTGAAGGATAATACAAGTATTATAAATAAAACGGCATCCGTTATAACGAAATATAAATATGTTATTATCGGAGTTATCTTAGTTATAGGGGTTGTTGTTACTATTATAATAGTGAAAAAGAAAAGGAGTGTATTATAATGAAGAATCTTGATATAAGAAAATATGCAATTTTTACTATTGTATGCTTCTTATCTTTTTTTGGTTATAGAGTGTATGCAGCTGAAGCAGTAGTTGTTACGCCAGGGAAACCCGCTACATTGATTGGAACAATGAACTATGAAAATGCTGTTTGTTACGTGAATAATAAGCAAATTACTCCAGAGAGTGAATATAATGATGGAAAATATCGTGTATATTATGATGATAGTAAGACGGATATATTGATACAATCTACTCAAGCGGGAGTGGGTTCAGATTTGTCTGTTTTTTGTACTTATGACAGACATATGGAAATTGTTAATTCTAACAAGGTAGAAGTTGGTGGCAAAGGAGATGTTACTGTTTCTGTTTCATCTTTCTCTTTTGAAGGAGCTTCGAGAATTACTTTAGATATGGATGAGCAATTTAATAGTGAGTATACGATTACTTCGTGGATTAGTAATATCGGAATAATGGAAAGTGTTTCTATTAATGATGCAAGAATTAATACAAGTGCTTGTGTTGCAGGAACAGATACTTGTAAAATCACATTAAATAGCCCAGTTACTTCTTCAGGACAAGTAATTGGGGAGATTAAATATCGTGATAAAGATACAGGTGGACAGAATACATTAACCGTTATTATTAATATTAAAGATACGTGGTTTTTAAAAGCAGATGGTGGAAATTATGCGAAGACTTGTGATTTTAGTTCTTCTTTATGGGAAAAACGTGATGGTGATTCCAATGTTTGGTATTCTAAACAAGGAGTGGATATTGCTTTTAATAATGTACATTTTCCTTCTTGTGAAGTAGATACAGATTATAACCCTTTGATAGAATTTAAAGGATGGGTATATCAAAAAAGAGATGCTGATTTAGATGCTAATAATGCTGGTCTTGTTAATGGAAACTTCCAAACCGTTGATTATTGTACAACAGTAGCCAGTAAATATCCTAGTTTATTTGGCTTTGTGAATGCAGGACAAAGTGTTGATCCAAGAGATATTCATTATGGGTATGTATTTGCTTGCTATGCTAGTAGAGGAATCGCCCTTGATATGAATGGAGGGACTGCCTCTTTAGATGGTAATGTTTGGAAACTTTATACTTCTAAAGATGGTTTATATAGTGATAAACATGGGTATAATGGTCTTTATACTTATACAGGTGGTGGAAATATAGCACTTCCTAGTAGTGTAAATCCTCCTGCTATCTATGCAAATACGGCTGAATTTGTTGGTTGGAAGAATAAAAAGACAGGAGAGGTTGTTCCAGGTGGAACTACGGTTAATGGAAATGATGGGACTATCTATACTGCTACATTTAAACAAAAAGGCACTTCTAATGGGGGCTCTAGTGGAGAAGCTGAGCTTGGTGGATATGAGATAAAAACAGTTTTTGTTGGAGAAACATCGGAAATTATTTTACAGAATGGTTATACTTGTACTAGTTATGATAGTGATAATTTTTCTATAACTAATGGTGGGTCTGTTGCTGGTGAATCAAGATGTAAAATTACTGGCAAAGCAAGTACTAATGGACAATTTATCAATGTACCTTTTGTAAATACTAATGGAGCGACTTTTACTTATAAAATAATGGTTTCTACACGAGATGGGCTTGGAGGAAATCTTATTATAGGAAATCCAACCATTAATATTCAAATCAATACAGATTCTTTAAATAATTCGAATGGTGGAAGTGGGATAAATGCTTCTGAAGGATATGGATGTCAAAGTTTCCGAGTTACAAAGATAAGAGGCGATAAATCACAGACTCCGTTGAAGTCTGGTGATTATCAGTTGGATATTATGCATTATGGTTTATCTTGTGCTACAGCTGGATATGCTGAATTGCAATATGATAGTTTGTGTTTGGATCCAGGACGTACCGCACCTGCGGTTGGTGACTTATATCAATATGAGAGAAGAATTTCTCCGAACTGGAATGACGGCAGTGATATGGCACAATTTGATAATGCTATTGCCTATCTTATCTTTAAAACAATGAATGTTTCGCCAAAAGAAGATGCAAATGGGAATAATACGCATGCTTATAGAAAAGCCCTAACGTCAGCAAATGTTGCAGTACGTATTTTAGAATTTGTATATAATCAAGATAATGGTACAAATGCTACGCAAAAGTTATCCTCGCATTACTTGACTTATTTAGCTATCGCAGCTAATTTGAAAGAAAAAGTAAGAACAGGAACTGTAACTTATGATGACTTAGTGAGTGCTACAGGTGGGGTTTCTCCTTCTTGTGAGGCAGGACGATATTGTTTAAATGAAGTGGCTGGAAATGGACAATTTTCTGTTATTCAAGAAGTTGTGGATTTACTGAACTTTAGACAAGTGGGTAAAGCGGATATAGTTATTTCTGAGATGAGTCATCCCAAAAATGAAGTCAAAATAGATTCGATTGATGGCTACATAGTTAATTTTTCGGGAAAAATGACTTTGCCTAAAGCTTCCCTTGTTGTACCTCAGCAATTGTTTGGCCAGAATTTCTTAGTAACTTTAATCAATAGAGATGCTAATATAAAAAATGCTGCGCTTACATCTCAGCAATGTATTGAAGTTGATGGACATACGGAGTGCTCTTATAGTGGATATGTTGATACAACACCTACTGGAGGAGTTGTTCCTGGTGGGACAAATTTTGCTGTAAAAGTGGCATATAAAAGTAATTATTCTTTAGATAATGCGGTTTTATTAAAGATAACGCATTCTACGAAGATTGCACAAAGGTTTATAGCCTTTAATGAGCATTTGGAAGCATTCTTCTATTTGAATTTGTCCGGAAGTAACAATTGTAATGCATTAATTGCAGCGGCTGGTGATAGTGAAGAGAACGCACAAATTGCTGTTAATGCAGGATGTTGTACAGTAGAGCTACAAAAAACAAATCCAATTTTCTATAATAAGTATTGTAGAAAAAATTGTACTTATGATGAGACTTATAATTTGGTTGATGGTTCTAATGACTTTGTTTGTACGAACCAAGATCAAGATTTTAATTCAATTAAAGAAGCAACGACAACTTTAAATCAAGAGAATTATGCTTGTATCGTAGATGTTTCTGCGAAAGTAGGAACAAATGCTAGTTTGAATTATCAGCAAGCTTTAACTGCTACAGAGAATATGACTGATTTTAGAGGAAATATTTTATCTGTTGGTGAGTATAATTCGCAAAATGGAGTGGCTGGAACAGGAAATCCTTATTGTCGTGTTACTTGTAAGGAAGATTGGACATTTAAAACGCCTGGATTTAGTAACTTTACTGGTGAAAATGCTGTAAAAGCTGGATCTTATTTCACAATTAATCAAAATATGGCTCTTGCTTCTACTAAAACATGTGTAACGACTTATATTGATATTGATGGTTATAAACTTAATTTGGCAACTATTTCTAATTCGATAATGAATGCGACGAATGAATATAGAGCTCGTGCACAAGCTATGAGTAATCGAAATATAACATATGAACCTCATGAGTATTATACAACCTATGTTCGTAGCGGAAGTGAGAAAAATATGGTTACTTGTACAGCTGCAGATGCAGATAAAGAAGGATGTACTACTTCTACAGGTTATGGAACTTACCAATGTCCTACGGGTCAATGTGAATGCTCTTCAACTGGATGGCAACTTACTAATGAGTGTAGTCAGACTCCTTCTACCCAAGTAACTGGTCAATACCAAGACGGTTATAAAGTAACTTATAAAGCACAAAAAGCAACTTGTAATGTTGCTAAGCTAAGTGTTTTGCCTGGAACTTATTACAATAGATATAATAATTATGTTTATGGCTCTGGTAATTTGAGTTCTAGTTTAGCGCCAATAGGTAGTACTAATGAAGTTCTTAGCGGATTTGTAGCAGGAGATAGTGAAAAAACAGTCGTTTGTACTAATGAGAAATGTACGGCACAACTTCCAGATGGTACAGACGCAAATGGAAATCCTAAATATAAATATGTTGATGATTATATTGATATAAATAATAATCGTATCGCATTGGAGAGTAATGGAAGCTGTCAAACATTTACTACTGAGACTGATGCTATCAATGCTTTAACACCAGGATTAACTTATAATGGTGAAAGCTTAACTGGATCAATGCAAAGATTATCTAATGAAGTAAATGCTTGGAATCAACAAGCAAAGATTGCTTCTGATAATTTTGGAAAATGTCAAAATTTCTATATTTATAATAATAGAGATGTAGGAACAAATAGTACTGTGTATGGTGGAGCTGGTGCTTATGTTGTAGTTGGAGGCGGTGATACCAATCTTCAAAATTCTGGTTCTACTGTTAATATTTCTGATCTTTTTGATCCAGTGATTAAATATAAATATGATGAAGAAACTTATATGAGTTATGTAGGAGATAATAATACTTATATTTTAGACAAATTTAATGGAGCTAGTACTAATACCTATTATTATAACGTAATTAATCCATCTACTTATTCTGGACAACAAGTTCCAAGTACATTACATGCAGAACAAAGACCATTATGTTATGTAGAAAATGGATATACTGGAAATTTCGATGGTGCTAAGATGTATTGTAAAGTTGTTAATTTCCATTATTATGATGCTCATTATATTAAAACTGAGCTTACTCAAGGAGGAACATTTAAGAATAATGTTACTTGGTATACAAGACAATATGGTGGAATTATTTACCCAGGAACTGGTGGATCTGATGAAGAAAGACTTCAGAATGCGAAACGAAATTCGGGTAATTTAAATGATACGATGGAGTGGACACGCTTAGGACAGAATGATGTGTTCCCAGTACAATTAAATACAAGAAGAAATGTATATCAATATGTATTTACTTTTGAAAATATTGGTACTTATATGAGTGGTGATAAGAATCATAATAGTGAACAAGATTTAGGTAGAATTATGGGAAGTAGTACTTCGGTTGCTATGTATAACTTTAATACTTGCTTCTATGAAGTTTATGAAGGTATGTGTTTATGTTGTGGTAGAACGATGAGTTCAACGGCTCGAGTAGAAAATGAAACTAATATAGATACTACGCAATATGTTCCTAATCGTGGTAATAATTATAGTAACAATACGGCAAATTCTGTTAATTTAAATGCTAATGGAACATTAGGTTTCTATACAAATTCTGTATCATTATCTGATTTGGCAGGAGCTTCTAATGGTTTTGCTAGTTCTTCTAACTGGGGAGATAAAAATGAATATTTCTATAATGGAAATATCTATTATACGGATAAAGGTTCTTCCTTAGTGTCTGCAATTGAGAACAAAGGGGAAACTATATATGGCGATACTCCTGAATACTCTTATACTTTGAATCCTAGTGCATTATCTGCTATACGCAATATGGAACATAGTAAAAATTATGCTGTTCAAACAGGAGATTTGACGGCGATGGGTTCTTATAAAATGCAAGGAGGAGATGCCTCTAGTGATGGGGCTTCTAACGTTTTACTTACTCATTTTAAAAGTAATTTCTTAGATAAGATAAAAGAATATGAAACAGCTGAATATAAAGGTTTATTATTTACAAATAAACAGATGGCAGATAAGTGTTATGTTACTAATGCTGCAGATGTTGGAAATTCTAATTATAAAGATTGTCGCTGGATAGATTACATGGATGATGATGGTTATCGACTAGTGTTTAAATAGGAAGGAGAGAAAATTATGAAAAGTTCGTATTGGGGTTATTGGCTAATACTACTTGGTGTCTTTATCGTAGGTGTTATGATGTTATCGCAAAATGCCACAACAACAGATACACAAGATTATTACCAATTAAAAGAAGTAGCAAATGGGGCTATCTATGATTCTATTGATTATTCTTACTATACGCAAACGCATCAAGTAAGAATGATTAAAGAGTTGTTTGTTGCTAACTTTGTAAAAAGGTTTGCCAATACTGTGCCTATGACAAATACTTATAAAGTGGATTTTTATGATTTATATGAATCTCCTCCTAAGGCTAGCGTGAAAATATCTACTACTTCAGGTACATTTGTTATAGCAGGGGGATCATCAAATCTTGACATTGTTAATTCCATTGATTTGATTGTAGCGTTTAATAATGGACAACTTGCTTCACCAGAAGGCGGACCAATTTTAAGTGGTTGTCCATATTATGATTAGATAGGAGAGTAAAAATGGGAAATATATTAGTGCCTTTTAAGAAATTTTTAAGTAATAAAAATACAATTACTATATTAGGTGTGTTACTAGGGTTAGTTGTTTTATATTTTGGATATACTTGGAGAATAAAACAAAGTATAAGTCCACAGATGGTTCCTTATGCTACACAGACTTTGCAATCAGGAACAAAAATTACTGAAGATATGATTGGTTATGCGGAAATACCAAGAGATACGATTAATACAATGAGTGGTATTATTACAGATGTGAATGCTATTCGTAATAAGTTGGTCGCTTATGATAGCAAGATACCGGCAAGTGGTTTCTTCTTTAGCGATAATATAATTGATGAATCGGAAATGCCGGACTCTGTTTTTTCTAATATACGTGATGGTTATACTATATTTACTTTAGATGTAGACAATCATTCTACTTATGGTAATTCTATTATGCCAGATAACAATATTGATTTATATTTGAAGACAACTGATGAGTCAGGTAATTTAGTGTTTGGACGTTTTATTACACAAATTCAGGTATTAGCAGTTAAAGATAGTAGTGGAAATGATGTTTTTGCAAATAAAGATGATTTGAAAGAACCTTCTCAATTATTATTTGCAGTACCAGAAGATTTGTTTTTATTACTTAGTAAAGCTTATTACTTAGGTAATTTTGAAATAATACCAGTTCCAAGAAATAGAACGTATGCTAATAGTTCTGGGGCTACTGAAATTACCACGGAAGTATTACAACAAATGATAATTGAAAAGACATTTATTATACCTGGTGAGTGTACTGATATAACAAATTGTTAATATAAAAATAAAAAGAGGGTGAAAAAATGGATGGAAATGTTTTCTCCCAAATGGATTTTGGTCCTCTTACAGAGTTTTTAGAAGATGATGATGTAACAGATATCTCCTATAGTAATGGTGGACAAGTTTGGTTAAAAACATTGTCAAAGGGTATTTATCAAGTGGAACGACCTGATATTAATAATCCTTTTATGGAGAAATTAGCATTCCAGTGTTCAAATGTTATGGGTAGAACATTTAATATGGCTCATCCATTTTTAGATGCCGAGAGTGCTGAATTACGTATGAACTTTGTACACGATTCCATTGCTACCAATGGAGTCGCTTGTTTAATTCGTAAAACTCCAGCAAAAATAAGATTAAATAAAGATAAATTACTTAATGAACAATATATTACAGAGCAAATGCATGATTTTTTAATTAAATGTGTTTGGGGACATTGTAATATTATGGTGGCAGGAGAGACTGGTTCTGGTAAAACAGAGTTAGTTAAATATCTTGCTTCGAATACTAAAGAAGATGAGAAGATTATCTCTATTGAAGATACATTAGAGCTTCACTTGGATAAAATATTTCCTCATCGTGATATTGTAGCGATGAAAACAAATAATATTGCGACTTATTCTGATTCTTTAGTTGCTTGTATGCGACAAAATCCAATTTGGATATTACTTGCTGAGGTACGTTCTGCTGAAGCTGTTATGGCAGTACGTAACTCTATATCTTCTGGACACCATATTATTTCTACTATCCATGCGGATAAAGCATCTAGTATTCCTATGCGTATGTATGCTTTGCTAGAAGGAAGTCAAGATATTGAACAATATTTGTCTTCTATTCATCGTTATGTGCAAATTGGAATCTATGTTAAAGGATACTATTCTAAAGCTTTGGATCGTTTTCAACGTGAAATTATGGAAATATGTGAATTTTATGTGGATGATAAAACAAATAAACCGATGACGAATACTTTGTACTCTAAAACATTAGATGGTAAAGTTACATTACGTAATCCCACAAAGAAATTATTGGATTATTTAGCTATTGGAAACATCTATTTTGATACAGATGATGTTTTTGGGCTAGGGGATGCTGATACAAAAGAAGATATTAGTATTACAAGAGATGGAAGTAAAGATAATTTGGCGAATAAAGCTACAAATGTTAATTTGAATCAAATGAATCAATTTTTAAATGAAACAGAAGGTACTACTACTTCTGGTAGTGATGGGGCACAGATTTCTCCACAAAGGATTGTACCAAATGTAGCTTCTTTAGGTAATCAAGGAGTACAAGTTCAACCTGTAAAACCAATAGTACAAGCGAATCCTGTAATGCCGAAAACAACTGTTACACAGGTTCCTGGGACCTCACAAGTATCTAATGGTAATTCGATAGGAGTACAACCTGTACGAGTAACTCCACTTGCTACACCATCTGTAGTGAGTGAAGCGGAAATATTATAAGGAAGGTGAAGATATGGAATTAGTTTTATGGATTATAATAGCCGTATTTGTTTTAGCGTATCGCTATAATACAGGGGATAATGTGTATAAGTTCTTGTCTGATACAATAGCTAATGTCTATAATACTTACGCTCCTTATAGTTTTAGAGAAGTAAGAGAAAAAACAAAAGAATTGGGGTATGAGTATACTCCTAAACAATATGCTATGCAAATCCTTTTTTTAGGAGGAGCAGCTGGAATTATCACCTTTATGTATTTCTATAGTTTGCCTATAACGATTGTGTATGTTACGATTGCTATTTGTTTTGTTCCTTATTTGGCTTATTTAAGAACGCAAAGGTTATATAGTGAATACTTATTTGAGCAAATACAAGTTTATACGACTAACGTTATTATGGAGTTTAACACAACCCAGAGTTTTGTAAAATCTTTAGAAGGAGTTAGAGATTCGGGGATTTTGGAAGATCCTGTTCTTCGTGATGTAAAAACGATGATACAGATGTCTTATGAAAATGGTACTATTGATGAGTCAATTGAGTTCTTTAATCAAAAATATCCTTACTATATGGTAAAAAATATGCATCAACTTTTCTTGCAAATAACAAAAGAAGGAGCTAGAGATTCTGGAGAAGCCTTAGAGCTTATGTCTATGGATATAGATGCTTTAGTCGAAGGAGTTTATCGTGATCGAATGGATAGACAGACTTTCCATAAAAAATTTGTTACCTTTGGTTTTGCTTTATTTCTACTTGTCATGGTTATGCAACTCTTGTTTGGTAGAGAGTCTTATATGGAACTTTTGGAGTCTTGGTATGTGCCTATAATCTTACATGCTATTATTATTATCAATTGTTATTTCTTAGTAACGGGGGAAAAATACTATAATGAAGACGTAGGAGTTGAGTGATATGTTTATTGAGATTCTAGTAATTGGTGTCCTTGCTTTTGTTATTTTAACAGTAAATGGATATATAAAACCGAATAAGTTTATTGTAGATAATCAAGATATTTTCATGCGTCTTAAAGAAGAAGATTATGCCTTTTTAGTAAAAGCAAAATATGGGGATGGGTTAGATCCTGATGTACTTTTTCAAAAAAGAATTCGTAATGGAATGGTTGTTATTGTCTTATTAATTTTTATGATGTTGAGTAGTTTGACTGCTGTTAAAGTCGTTGTAGCGTTTGTAGGTGGATTTGTAGTATTTAAATTAGATTATCTTAATTTACAAAATTATTATAAAGCGCATTTGTTACAAATTGATTCTATGTTGCCTTATTATTTGAAAGGCTTAGAAATATTAATACAACACTACACAGTACCAGTTGCTATTGGTAAATCAATTGCTGACGCACCTGAGATATTCCGTGATGGTTTGGTGGAACTAATTAATAAAATAAATGCTGGAGATTCTACGGTTGGTCCTTATATGGAATTTGCTAAGACCTATCCAGTAAGAGATTCTATGCGTATGATGCGTCTTTTGTATCGATTGAGTTTAGGTAGACAAGAAAGAAAACAAGAGCAGTTAATTACATTTTCTAAAACGATTTCTAATTTACAACAAAAGGCAAGAGATACTCGTTATAAAGCGAGACTTGATAAGATGGAAAGTAAGACGATGAGTATGTTAGTTTGTACTGGTGTAGGTGTTATGATTTTACTTGTTATAGCTGTTATGAATATGATGGGAACTTAAGCAAATGAAAGTTTGCTTTTTTTTTGGCTGAAACTTTTTTCAACTTTTTGTTGACAAGTTGTTACGAGGGGAGGGGTATAATAGTAATAGATATTAGATAATAGAGGAGGATATAAATATATGAAAGAAGCAACAGGAGAATTAAATATGACTGTTATTACAGTAGTTGCTATTGCAGCTGTTGGATTGATCTTTACCATGTTTGTTTGGTCAAACATTCAAGCTAACTTAATGATGAATACAGCTTGTTCCAATATAGATATGAATGGGAATTATTCGGCGCAATTAACAGATGATGGAACTTCTTCAGCAACTTCTAGAGGAGAGGGGACAGTATTTTGTTCTGGTTTTGAGTGCACGGCTACTTATAATGGAAGGGAATATAAAAAGCAATGTAATGGTAACAGAGTAGCAGAAAAATAAAGTTGGATTCAAATTGAAAAATAGAAGTTTACAAAAATGAAAGAAGCTATTGGTGAATTTCATTCTTTGCTTTTATGTGCTCTACAATATAAAAAGTATGTAATATAGAATGAGATGTTTAGATGTTGTGGGATATAATGAAAATAATTTAACTTATTGTTATATACCTGGAACTGGGAATATAAGTGAATGAGAGGTTGCTTTTTTCTTTACAACTTTTGTCTATTTTTTTTTGTTTTTCTTGATAATAAAATAGGAAGGGTGTATAATAACAATAGATAATAAAATAATAGAGGAGGATTTGATTATATATGAAAGAAGCGACAGGAGAATTAAATATGACCGTTATTACAGTAGTTGCTATTGCAGCAGTTGGTTTAATCTTTACCATGTTTGTTTGGCCAAACATTCAGGCTAATTTAATGATGAATACAGCTTGTTCTAACATGGATATGAATGGAAATTATGAAGCTGCTGATAAAACAGCTCAGTCAGGAGAGGGAACTATTAAATGTTCGAATTTTATATGTACTGCCACTTATAACGGAAGACAGTATCAGAAGGATTGTACACCTTCTAGTGCTAAAAAATAATAATTAGGAGTTGAACTAAATGAAAGAAGCTATTGGTGAATTAAATGGTACGATTATAGTTATATCAGCCGTTGCTTTACTGGCGGCTTTTTTCTTTACTTTTATGTGGCCTAATTTACAAAGGGGAATGAAATATAGAGCAAGATGTTCAGATGCTATTTGTGATGTAGGATATAATGAAAATAATTTAACTTATTGTTATATGCCAGGCGATGATAAAACGAATTATTTTGAGTGTCCATATAAAGGGTAGGTGAAGCAGAATGAAGGAAGCTATTGGAGGTACTTGGATTTTTGGTATTGTTATAACGCTAGTAGCTTTTTTTACTGCGTTTATTAGCTTTTCTTTAAATTACTCTCGTTGTTATAAAGTAAAAAATGAGATGCTAAGTGTTATTGAACGTAACAATGGTGTAAATAAGGACTCTATTACAGAAATTAATAAATATATAAATAGTATTGGTTATAGTGGAGTAGGAAAGTGTGAACCGCAGGCGAATGCGGCTTGTTTGGTTGGGTTTAAGAAAAATGATAATACACAATCTTTTACTAGTATTTCTACACAACAGTATAATTATTGTATAGAGAAGATGGTTATGAATCGTGATGGGAAGAATAGTCAAATAACAGGAATGCCAACCTCTGCCTACTATCATGTTCGCGTATTTTTTACATTAGATATGCCTGTTGTAGGACAATTCTTTAATTTGAAAGTAGAGGGAGAAACGGCTACTGTCTATTTGCCTAATGATGCGAATCATTTTACTAATTGTTCTGTAAAGGATGAGTAGAGGGGAGTGTTCTTATGAAGGGTGCTATTGCTAATGTTTGGTTTATTGGGATTATGGTAACTTTTATTTTTCTATTTTCTGCTTATATAATTGTTACTGTAGAATACTCTAAATCTTTGAAATATAAAAATGTTGTCTTAAATATAATTGAAGAAAATAGTGGAATGATTAATAATTCTGCTGTTCAAACGAAGTCTTCAATCGTTATTCCTGGAAAAACAGTAAAAAATCCAAAAGGGACTATCCAAAAGATTAATGTTTATTTGGCTGGAAGTGGATATTCAGCAATGGGGGTCTGTCCTACAGATGATGGATATATTTGGTATGGTGTAGATGATTTAAGTACTGAAGTAACTCCTTCTATTAAAAGAGCCGAGAAAAATAAAAAGTATTATTATTGTTTTGCTAAGTTTAAGAATTCTAATAAAAATACAAATTATTATAAAATTAGACTTTATTATAAATTTCAGCTTCCTGTAGCTGGTTTTGAAGCTGCATTTAAGATTGATGGAACGACGAAGGATATTTATGGAGTTAAAGACTCTGGATGGGAAATTAGTAGATAAGGAGAGATTTTAGTGAATGTTATTGTTTCTAATAAATATTCAGCTATGTTATCTGGATTAAATAATAATCCTAATATAGATTTAATTAAAACGGTAAATGGTGAATTTGATGTTGATAGTTTAATTGCTCAATTTCAAAATTTCTTTTTTAATAAAATGATTCTTGATATAACTGCGATTAAAGGGTATCAAGATATTTCGCAAATACAGCGTTTGTCTTTTGGAATGGATATGGGTAAAATTATTTTACTCTTGGATGATTCAGAAGTGGTTAATTCTCCACAATATCTTTCTGAGTTGGTTTCGATGGGGATTTATAATTTTACAAGGAATATAGAAGCGATTCCTTATTTAGTAGAAAATCCAAATAAGTATAAGGATGTAGCTCAATTCCATTTGTTGGGACAGAGTGGTGCGAGTGATTCTTCTACTGGTGGAGGAACATTCCTGGGAAGAGGAACTTCTAATAGCCAAGATTTTATTGAACCTATCCCTTCTACCCCTAATATGAGTCCTACAAGAGTCATTGGGTTTATTAATTTAACGGAGCATGCAGGAGCGACTTCTTTGATTTATATGTTGAAGAAGCAACTTTCTTTATACTATCGTGTTAGATGCTATGAAATAGATAAAAATGACTTTATTTATTTTAATGATCCTGATTTGAATAGTGTAAGTAGTACAGAGTTTGCTGCTATTATAAAAAATCCGATGAATGTTCATGTTGTTTTGGTTGACTTGAATAATAGTTCTTTAGAAAATGAATGCTCTGAGGTGGTTTATTTGATTGAACCTACTACTTTAATGTTAAATCGTATGATTCGAAAAGATAGAAGTATATTAGATAAAATAAAAAATCGTGTTGTTGTATTAAATCAAAGTTTACTTAATCAAAATGATGTAAAAGATTTTGAAAGTGAAGCAGGGTGTATTGTTTTTTCTAATATTCCTCCTTTGGATGATAAAAAAGAGAGACATCGTTCGATTGATGAGTTCTTAAATAAGCTTGGGTTTGACAAAAATAGACCAACTGGAGAGGGTAATAAGGGGGCAAAATTGTTTGGAATTGTCAAAGAGTGACAATAAAACTTGACATATTTCAAAATATTACATAAAATTAGATTATGAAATGAAGGAGATGTGAAAAATTATGGGATTTTGTCAAGAAACAGTTGAAATTTGGTCTTTAATTGGAAAAATTTTATTTATATTTAAGATAGTAATTCCTATTTTAATTATTATATTTGGAATGATTGATTTAGGAAAAGCTGTTGTAGCAAGTAAAGACGATGAAATCAAGAAAGCAGTGAAATCATTAGGAATGAGAGCGCTTGCAGGAGTATTTATATTCTTTGTTCCGACTTTAGTTGGATTTGTTATTGGTCTTGCTAGTGGTTTTGATGACGTAAAGTCTGACTATGAAATTTGTGAACATTGTGTAGCAAGTCCTTTTGGTGGGTATTGTACAGAAGCAGTTAATGCGAAGAATTAATTATTACAGATAAGAAAAAACGATATTTATTGGAATATTGTTTTTTTTATGGTATAATTTTTTTGATATGAGGTGAATTTTATGCCTAGAAAGATATATTGGTTAGTTTTATTTGTATTTTGCATGTTTTTCTTTCCTACAGTTAAGGCATATGAAATAGATGGCGATATGCAATATCGTTTGGATAAACAAGTGGAGATAAAGAGTGAAACTTGTGAAAGTATTTTAGGAGATCCTGAGGATGATACAAGTTTTGCTTATTTTTTACAAGAGGCCTTTACTATCATTCAATGGGCAGGACCTGTTTTATGCGTTATATTATCTTTAGTTGATTTTGTAAAAGCAGTTGCGAGTCAAGATAAAGATGCTATTCAAAAGGCGATTAAAACATCTATAAAACGATTTGTTTTTGCGGTTTTATTATTTTTCTTGCCAATGCTTGTGAACTTTCTTTTAGGAGATGTATTGGGTTGGTATGGCACTTGTGGAATTAAATAGGAAAGGGGGATTTCTATGCTTTTAGGTAATATTATTAAAGATGGATTTTTGGGTATTATTTTAACGTTAGATTCTATAATTTATTCTTTAATTAGTTCTGCTTATAAAATTTTTATGGCTTTAGCTGGAGCTAGGTTATTATCGACAGATGCTTATACAGCAATTGCCAATAAAATTTATATAGTGGTTGGGGTTGTTATGCTTTTTGTTCTTGCATATGCTATGTTAAAAGCTATTATAGATCCTGATCAAGCTGCTAAAGGAGATTTGGGAGGACCTAAGCTTATTAAGCATGTAATTATAGCGGTTATAGGGCTTGCTGTTGCTCCTGTTTTATTTAATTTACTTTATCAAGTACAAGGGCTTGTTATGGAAAATAATGTTTTGGGAAAATTATTTTTTAGAAGTGATAATGAAACCTATGACTATCCTGATATTACAATAAATAACGGGGAAGAAACTGTTATGGTTCCTATGGATGAAGAATCTAATTATTATAATAATATGATACAAAAAATAGGAGGAGCTCATGTAGCAACAACGATATGGCAAGCTTTCTTTTATCCTGTAGAAGAAGGGCAAGAGTCCGAAATTGAAGCAGATTCTAGTGTTTTACATGTAACTAGTGTAGGATTAGGGCTCGGATGTGCTGTAGGTATAGGTGTTGCTATTGCTGGTGTAGTTGGATCGTTTTTTACGGCAGGAACATCTTTACTTATAGCTGGAGCTGGTTTAGCTGCTTGTGTTGCATCTGCCTCTACAGAAGGGAAAGCTAATAAAATTGATGAGTTGCTTAATGGTAAAACATTTACTTTAGAAGAGGCTTATATTTATACCTCTTCTGAAGGAGACTTTTGGATATATCAAGGATTTATAGAACCTTTAAGCGATGATGAAATTCATTACTCCTGGTTTTTGTCGACCGTGGTTGGCTTATTTGTTGCTTATGCTTTCGTAACTTTTAGTATTGACATGGGAATGCGTGCTGCTAAACTTGCTTACTATCAGATTATTGCGCCAATACCGATTATTTTACAGATATTACCCAAATTTAAAGATTCTTTTAATAAATATATTAAATCTGTTATTTCTACATTTATAGAAGTGTTTATTCGTATTACGGTTGTTTATGTTATTGTTTATATTATGTGTCATTTAACCGATATGTTTTCTACTTCTGCGATGTGGGCAGGCATGAATTTACCTGAGAGAATGCTAGCGAGAGCTCTACTTATGGTGGGATTAGTCTTATTTGCTAAACAAGCACCTAAAATGATTGGAGAAACGTTTGGTATTCAAAGTGGAAGTCTAGACTTAGGTATTCGTAAGAAACTTGCTGAAGGTGGTGCTTTTACGGCGGGAGCTTTCCTTGGAGGAGGAATTTCTACAGGAGTACGAGCTATGACGAATGCAGGTGCTAATATTAAAAAGAATTGGAATGATAAAGTTAAAGGCCAGACTTTTGCTAATGGAAGAGAAAAATTTAAAGCTGGGGCTTCTGTTATTGGGGGCGGAATAGCAAGAGGAGCTTTAAGTACAGTTGCTGGAACAGCTTCTGGTGCTGTAAGATCTGGATATGCAGGACGTAAGGCCGCCAATGTTAAAGATATGCAATCAGCAGCAAGAGAAGGTATTGGAAGAGCCACTTTAAAAAGAGATCAAAGAGCGACTTACCGAGATTCACATCAAGCGATGAAAATAGATGAGTTAGAAGATGCAGTAAGAAAAAATACTGCTGGAAAAACTGGTATTAAAAAATGGACAGCAGGGATTTCTACAATTGTAGGTGGTACTGGAGTTGCTGGAGGTCACGCTCAAGATGCTGTTACTAGTGTACTTCGTTGGGCAGGTATTTCGAATACAGAGACTTTGAAAAAAGAATTAGAAGGTGTCGACAAATTCGATAAAAGTTTGGATGATTTAAAAAATGCTGCTAAAACTCTAATAAATGGAGATGCCCAGAAAAATAAAAATAAGGACTATGGCGTTAAAGAAAACTTTGATTACTCTAAATTGAATGATAAATTGAAGAATAATAGTTATGTCCAACAAACTTTTAAAAATTTTTCTACGGCTACCTTAAATACATTGCAAAAACAATTAGAAATAGCTAAAACAAAGGGTGAGATAGATATTGGAGGTAACAAGTTTTCTTATGAGGACTTAGCTGCGATTGAAGGTTTGTATGTTAAACAGTTTACAGAAAAAGTTGCTAACCGAGCTTTAGCAACAGAAGAACACTATAATAGTTATACTGTTACCGAAAGAACTGATTTAGCAGATGTTCGTTCTGCTGCTGCCGCATTCAAAAATGAATTACAGAAGAACATAGGATCCTCTGTTGTTGCGGATGCGATTGATGATATGGGAGCAGCTATCGTTTACAATAGTGATGGCTCTATTGATTATGATAAAGATGCACAAGGAAATATAATTGGATATCGAAGAACAACTGCCAATAGTAAAGTTACTTCTGCTGATATTACTTCTACCGATTTACGTATTGATAATGAAGGTATGATTAGTAAAATTCAAGATGCTGCAAAACGTAGAAGAGCGAAAATTAAAGAAGATTTGGCTGATCGTCAAGCGAAAGAAGAAGCTTCTGGAAAAGATAATAAAAATAAATAGAATAAAAAAAGGGATGTGTGATCTATGGATAATAAAAATAACACTTACTTAATACCAGCCAACTCCAAAAAGTCAATGTTAATACTTGGTTTTTTTACAGGTTTTGATTTGGCATTATTCTTAACTGGTTTGGGAATTACGATTATATTTTTGTTGGTTATTAAAAGTTCTAATTTACTTGTTATGGTAGGGCTATTGTCTCCAGCATTATTAGCTGCTTTTTTAGTAGCACCTGTGCCAAATTATCATAATGTATTAACATTAATACAAAATATATATCGTTTTTATACAGGAAGAAAAAAGTATTATTGGAGAGGATGGTGTGCTAGATATGAGTCAGCAAAGTCAAACAGTACAAATTCAAAATAGTAGTCGATATACAGATGATTGGGTTCCAATTAAGAGTATTTTAAATGGAATGATACAATTAGATAATGGATATTATGTTTCGGGAGTTAAAATATCACCTAAAAACTTATTTATTTTAGATGAGAGTGAAAGAGAAGTCGTTTTATTTAACTTACAAAATCTTTATAATATGATAGATTATGAATATTGGATGGTTGTAGCTGATCGTCCTGTTGATATTAATTTGTATTTATCTGAATTACAATTGATGTATCAAAATTCGACTGATGGAGCAATTCGTAAATTGATACTGCAAGATATTAATAAAGCAAATGCCTTTATGGGGGCAGAATATAATGTAGTTGATACAGAGTATTTTATTCTATTTAAAGAGAAGAGATTAGAAGTTGTGCAGAAACGAATTCATTCTTTGATTGGTGGTTTTGCTAATGCAACTATGAATGCTTCGCAAGTAACTAATGCCGACTTGCGTATGATTTTAGATAACTTCTTAAATGGTGGTATGACTACTATGTTTGGGACGGTGATGGCAGCATGAATTTAAAAAATGAAATCGCCCCTAAGGGATTACAATTTAAACCAACAGAATTTATTATAAGCGGAAAGTATGCGACCATTTTAACTGTGATTAGTTATCCTAAATATATCACGCCTGGATTTTTAGCGAATATAACGAATATTTCGGGTGTTAAAGTTGTTGCTAAACATATTCCTATCGAATTTTCGACTATTTCGAATATGTTAAATAAAGAGATTGCCGATTTAAAAATGCGTTATCAAAGTGAAAGAGATCAAACGATTCAAGAAAGAATTAGGCAAGATTATGAATCTTTAGAAAGTTTTATATCCATGCTTGCGGCTACACAAGCTCGTATTTATGACTTTCAATTACATATTATGATTACTGCAAGTAATCCTGATGAATTAGAGATGAAAAAAGTACAAGTCCGTAGTTATATTGATGCTTTAGGAATGCGTGCTATTGCTCTCATGTTTGAACAAGAAAAAGTTCTTAAATCGATTATCCCTATCTTCCCTAAACAAGATATTGAAGATCGTATTGGTACGCCGATTCCTTCTGTTACTATTTCTGCTATGTATCCTTTTGTTTTTGATAGTATTAAGGACCCAGGAGAATCTGCTTTATTAGGTGTAGATTTTTCAGGTGGAGTTGTTCTTTTTAACCAGTTTTTATACAAAATAAAGAAAGAACACAATCGTAACAATGCGAATATGGTTATTTTAGGTACTTCAGGAAGTGGTAAATCAACAGCTGCTAAATTGTTAGTACGTAGCCATATTCGTAATGGATATAAGGTTATTTGTGTTGATCCTGAAGGAGAACTTGAAGAGATGTGCCGTAACGTAAATGGTAGTTATCTTGATTTAGGTAAGGGTGGGGAATTTGGAATGATTAACCCTTTGGAGGTTGTTCCTGATGCAGATCAAGAAGAGTTACAACAAGGGCTTGGTTATACAGTTCTTACTAGAGCATTACAATCTTTAAAAGCCTTCATGAAATATTATTCTCCTAGTGTAGAAGATGACGTTTTAGCGATGTTTAGTGAAGTTGTTCAAGATACTTATAAACGCTACAAAATTGATTTTGATACCGATTTTTCACAATTAAATAGTGAAGATTTTCCTACGTTTGATGATGTTTATGCTACTATAAAGGGACGTTTGTTATCTATGCCAGAGAAAACAAGAGAAAAAGATGTTATGGAGCGACTTGAATTGAAAGTTCGACCTCTTGTTCGTGAATTGCGTTATTATTTTACAGGGCATACTACTTTAGACATTGATAGCAATATTATTGTCTTTAATATAAAGGAATTAATGAATAGTGATGATAATATACGAAATGCGTTATTCTTTAATATTTTAAAATATGCTTGGGGACTTTCTTTAAATAAAGAAGAGACAACCGTTCTTTGTGTAGATGAAGCACATGTTTTATTATCTACCCGTAATGAGTTGGGAGCTGAGTTCTTAGCTCAAATGCAAAGACGTGCACGTAAATATAATACTGGTACTATAATTATTACCCAACAACCTACTGATTTTGCCGCACCTAATTTAATTATGCATGGGAAAGCAATATTTGATAATGCTTCTTATTACTTAGTTATGGGCTTAAAGAAGCAGGCTGTTGAAGATTTGTCATTGCTTGTTGATTTAAATGAGAGTGAAATGGATAGTATTAAATATTATAATCAAGGAGAGGCTTTATTTATTTGTGGAAGCCGACGTATGAGAGTTCATATTTTATGTACACAAGAAGAGTTAGATTCTTTTGGAGCAGGTGGAGGCTTGTAAAAGTGAAACTTGCTTTTTTTCTTGGCTTTTTTATGCTATAATTCTTTTAGTATGAACGGGTGGTACTATGAAATCAATGGATGATAAAATTATTGATTTAGCTAAAAAAAGAGGGCTTTCTATTCCAGCAGGTTTAGAAAAAAGAGAAATTCTTTATTTTATTGCCGATCAATTGGAGATTGATTTTCAATATAGTGACGAAAGTGCTGAAGAGTTACTTCAAATTTTGATGGAAGAGTATGAACCTAATTCTTCTTTCGAACCAAGTGGGGATGAGGAAGTAGAAGCACTTGATGAATCGAACGAAGAACAGGAAGTCAAGCATTCTAGCGATTTTTCTGAAGGTGATTCTTTTCCTAATCAAAGTGATAATCCTTTATTGGCTTCTTCTGGGGAGGAGGATTCTTCTACAGGCGGAAGTAGTCCTAATAAAAGAAATCAAAAGGAAGAAAATCCTGCTTCATTTCAAAATGACTTGTCTAATAATTCTCCTTCTAAGAAGGAGATTGATAAAGATTCTTCTTTTGATGGAACTAAAGATAAACAAGAAGACTCTAAAAAAGAAGAGCCAGAAAAGAATCCAAATACCCAAGGAGATGCGACTTCTCCTAAAAAAAATTCTTCTCTTAGTGGCGGACAAGGGGGAGACGGAACATCTTATGCATCTAGTAATTTACAGCATCAAAAAAAGATACAACAAGGAAAAGATGCAGAAGAATCGGGAGATTCTAAAGGAAAAGGGGTTCCAAAAAAGACCAAAAACGATAAGCAGAAGATTTTTCCTAAAGGAGAAGGTAGTGGTTCTAAAGGTTTAAAAAGATTATTTAATCACAAATTGGGCGGTGAGAAAGGTTCTTTTCGTCTCGGAGATTTAAAAACAGCATTATTAAAGTTTTTTACAGAGCATAAAATACTTTGTTTTTCTCTTGTTGTTCTTTTGGTTGTCTTTATTATTATTTTGATTGTGGTAATAGAAGATGCTGCAAATGGCGGTGGAAAAACAGGGACACGCTGTAATTATGAATTAAAGGGTGTAATTGAGTCAGGGACTGTTTCTTTAAATGATGTACAAGTGGAACTTATCAATTGTGATGGAACGCCTAGTGATTATACGATTTTGGGTACTGTCGATTTTGAAAAATATGTAATTGGTGTTGCATTGGCTGAGATTGGGAGTAGTTCTCCTGATGAAGCCATTAAAGCACAAATTGTAGCGGCAAGAAATTTTGCATTGACTAGAAATAGTGGGATGTGTCCTGGAAGCCCTTCTACTTGTTTTTATGGCTATAATGTAAATAGCAATACGATTCGTATGCGCGCTTGTGAAGCAGATCAAGTTTATTGGGATTATACAAAAGATAATTATAGAGAAGATAGAGGTTCTATATCTTTATATTCTCCAGAAGTGGATGCAAGTAGTGGAGTATTATGGCATTCTGCTTTGTCTGATGAGCGAATCTCTGAAATTAATACACTTGCTGAAGAAGTACGAGGAGTTGTCTTGTTAGATGATAAAGATTATGTTTTAAAAACACCTTATAATGCAAGTGTTTCTGTACAATTTCAGAATGATGCTAAAGAAGGTAAAGATTATCAAGAGATTTTATCTCGCCAATATGGCAGTGATAATTTCCACACATCGGTTTGTTCTTCTTATGGTGTTATTGATTATGGAGATTATGTGCTTGATAGTACAGGGCATCAAATCATAAAACAAGATTTAGCTTCTTTTTTACAATCAAAAGGGACGTCTTTAGAAGAGTTTAACCAACTAATTGCCGACAATGTAGATAAAGCTGGTTATGGAACAAGAGCAGGAGTTGTCGTAGCTGGTGTTACTTTAGTAGGAGAACTTGGAAATCAGTATGGAGTGAAACTTCCTTATTTCTGGGGTGGAGGACATGCAGATGGAGTTGCTGATTCTGCCTTAGCAAAGTGGGGAAGTAATCAATGTAGTACGTATGCTAACAATCAATGGTATAGGCGTTGCGGTCTTGATTGTTCAGGCTTTATTCCTTGGGTGATGCGTACAGGAGGATATAATATAAGTAGGGCTTATGGAGCTGGATCTTTTTATAGAAGTTTACCTGGAGCACAAAGAGTTTCATTAAAATCTACTATGGCTGTGTTAGAACCAGGCGATTTTATTGAAAGTAATTCACATATTACTATGGTAGTAAGTGTTGATGAAGCGAATCGACAATACATCGTTGTTCATGCAAGTGGAAATCAATCAGGTATTTTATTTTCACGATTTGCATTTGATGCGTCGAGTTATTGGGGTGTTAAAATGGATGGTTATTATAATAATCCGCAAAATATAAGGAGCCGATAATATGAAATGTAAAATAATTTTGTTGGTTGTATTTCTTCTTTTGTTATGTGGGTGTAGTGCAGAGGTGCATTTATCTTTTGATGAGAATGGGATAAAAGAAGAAGTGTCTATTACTCGTTTTGCAGATCAAAATATGTCTAAAACGATGGTTTATAATCAATACAGAGAGTTTATTCCTGCTTATCATATGGTAGAAGTTCCCGATCCTCAGCCTGATATAAAAATAGAAGGGATTAGTTACTATAATCGAACTGTTACTGATTTAGGAAATGGGTATCGTTTCTTATATAGTTATACTTATCCATTACTTAGCTATAATAGAGCAAGAAGTGTAAAAAATAGTTTTAAATCGCCTTATATAAGCAAAGATGAAGAGGGGATTATTACAATTTCTACAGATAAAGGTGGAAATATGTTGTTAACACAATATGAAGATTTAGAACGAGTGAAGGTTACGATTGATACAAATGGATATGAAGTTTTAGAATCGAATGGGGTATTTTCAAATGGAGTTTATTCTTGGGATTTTTCGCAAACGGATAATACAAATTCTATTTACTTGAGTATAAAGAAAAAAGTAGAGGATTCTTCTTTTAATAAACCTGAAAATTTAGATCAAATGCAAGAGGAGAAAAAAGAGGAGGAGAATTTTTTACAATCACATCCTTTTGTAGTTATAGCGATTGGAATTGGGGGCTTTTTTATACTTCTAATTCTTCTTCTAAAAATGAAAACACATAAATATGAATAAAAGAAGTTAAACTTCTTTTATTTTTAATTGATTATGTAGTATAATAGGAATAGATTTGGAGTGATTTATTCATGAAATTCCGTATATCTTCACGAGACTTAATCATTTTACTTGCGTTTGCAGCTATTTTGCTTTATTTATGTGCTATTGCTACAACAAATATTCATTATTTTAGTTTAAATGGTTCTTTTTATGGGTTAAATCCAATTCCTGGTTTTACGAAGTTTTTGGGAGCTACTTTGCTTCTATTTGCTGTTATGTTAGCTATCATTATAACAAGTGTTTCTTCTAAAGTTTTTGAACAAAAAAAAGGTTTTGGACTTGAAATTGGTGAAAAAGAAAATAAAGGGTATTCTAGATGGGCGAAAGATAAAGAAATTAAAACTGATTCTGATATAGAGGAAGTAGATCCTTTGCAAGCCGATTCTTCCTATGCAGGTATTCCTTTAGTAAATGATGGAAAAAAACTATGGGTAGATAATGGTTATTATCATAATCTGGTTATTGGTGCAACTGGTTCAGGAAAATCACAAACTATTGTTGAACCGATGGTAGAACTATTAGCTAAAAAAGGCGAAAGTATGATTATTACGGATCCTAAAGGGGAGCTTTATACTGCAGCAGGGGAGTATTTAAAACAAAGAGGATATAACATTATTGTTTTAAATTTTCGTGATCCACAAAATGGAAATGCATGGAATCCTTTAACGTTACCTCATCAATATTATAAAGATGGTAATGTAGATAAAGCGACTGAGTTAATAGATGACGTAGCGTTAAATATTTTGTATGATCCAAATAATAAAGGTGAACCCTTTTGGGAAAAATCGTCAGCCGATTATTTCTCTGGTTTAACATTGGGGCTTTTTGAAGATGCCAAAGAAGATGAAATCAATTTGAACTCGGTTAACTTTATGAGTACAATGGGAGAAGAAAAGTTTGCTGCTAGTGATTATATAAGAGAATATTTTAAAATGAAGGGTGAATCTTCTAATGCTTATGTATTTGCTTCTAGTACGATTAATGCTCCTGTTGATACCAAGGGCGGTATTTTATCCGTATTTAGACAAAAAATAAGATTGTTTTCTACTCGTGAGAATTTATCTGAAATGCTTTCTTATAGTGATTTCGATATGCGTGAGATTGGAAGAGAAAAAACAGCTGTATTTATTGTCATTCATGATGAAAAAACAACTTATCATAGTTTGGCTACTATATTTATTAAGCAATGTTATGAAACTTTAATTGACATTGCACAAAAAAATGGTGGAAAATTACCTTTTAGAACGAACTTTATTTTAGATGAGTTCGCTAATATGCCTCCATTAAAAGATGTAACGACGATGGTTACAGCGGCCCGTTCTCGTGATATGCGATTTACTTTTATTATTCAAAACTTTGCTCAGTTGAAGCAAGTGTATGGAAATGATAATGCGGAAACAATTAAAGGTAACTGTGGTAATTTAGTATATTTGATTAGTACAGAACTTGCAGCTTTAGAAGAAATTAGTAAAATGTGTGGAGAAGTAAAATCAGATGAAAAAGATAAGACGGCTTCTACACCTTTAGTGACAGTTACCGACTTACAAAAATTAAAATTGTTTGAAGCTATTATTATCAGATGGCGTAAACCACCATTTAAAACAAAATATACTCCTAATTTTAAAATGGATTGGGGACACGAACATGTTGAAGCAAGTTTTCCATTACGTGATAAAAAGGCAGTTAAATTATTTGACATTAAAAGCTTTGTTAAAGAGAAGAAAAGACAAAATATGCTTAATTCTTTAGAGAACGGGGGAAGTGATTTGAAAGATCCGTTTGCTCCAAAAGATCCATTTTCTTCGAAAAATCCATTTGCTCCAAAAGATCCATTTGCTTCTCAAAGTTCATTTGGTGGCACTTCTCCATCTGGGAATTCTGGTTTATTTGGAGGCCTAGGCGGAGGGCTTGATTTAGATGCAATGATGAAGGACATTGACCGTAAAATAGCTGAGCTTGATGCAGAAGAAGCAAGACAAAAAGAGGAAATGGAAAGAAAGAAAAAAGAAGCTTTAACAGAAAAGGTTCCTTCTTCTATAAAAGAGGTAAATCCAGTTTCCAAAGGTGCTCTTCCATTAGAAAAAGAAGCTGTGCCAGTTCTTCCTGCACTGGATGATTTGCCTTTCAAAAAAGAGAAAGAAACGCAAGAAAGAAAAGAACAACTCAATATATATGACACAATTTCAACATCTGTTTCATCTCCTAATTTAACCGATTTGAAACAAGGAGAAATATCTATGGGTCATGAAAAAGCTAATATTGCTGTTGCTACTAGTAGTCCTGTAGATGATAATGAGTTTGAATTTGAAAATTTACCAAAAGTAGAGAATGCTTCTATTATTCAACCTAATTATATCAGTGGAACTACAATAAAACCAAATGATACACCAGACTTTAATATATATAATACTGTGCCAAATTTGATGGATAAAGTTAAAGAAGAAAAAGAGCCTGTTTCTTCTAATGCCATTTCTGTTTCTGATGAGGAAATTGCTCATATTTCTAAAAAATTAGAGACTCCTGTAGCGGAAGAAAAAGCCAATGTTAAGATTGACCCTGATAAGGTCGTTATTGACCATAATGTTATATCAGATGATGAATTTTTTGATGATTTCTTTGGAGATGACTAATGCATTATGTCATCTTTTTTTTTGGTCATATATTATAGTGGTGAGATATATGAAAAAGATTTTATTAAAAGATTATAAGGAAGAAATGGGCGAATTTATTGATGTTAATTATAATGATAGTCAAGTGATAGAACATGCTATTCATATTCCTTATGAGAGATTATTAATTAACCATAAAGAATTGTTAGATAAAAATAAGAAGTATTTTATTTATTGTAATGGAGGAATTAAATCAAGAAAAGCAGTGAATATTTTAGAATTTTATGGTTATGATGTTACCTTAGTTTATCAAGAGTAAAAGTGTAATTTTCTTTACAGATTTCTTTTCTGTATGATTGAGTTTTGATGTAACTTACACTATAATAAGATTAGTGATGTTTATGGAGTATTTAAGAGATATGCAGGTATGGCTTGAAAATTTTTTGTTAAGTGCGGGTATTTGGGCGCCACTACTCAGTTCGCTTTTTGTTTTCTTGGAAGGAATATTTGCTTTTTTACCTTTGTTTGTCTTTGTTACAATTAATGTCCTTACAATGGGACCTCTTTTTGGGGGAATTGTTTCTTGGATTTTAACAACTTTGGGTTGTTTTTGTACTTGCTTGTTATGCCGTAAGGGACTTTCTAAATTATTTGAAAAATTTACTAAAAATAGACAAGGAATTAAGAAAATTATGAAGAAGATTAATTCCTTACGCTTTAATCAGTTAATTCTAATTATAGCAATCCCTTTTGCCCCTTCTTTTTTTATTAATGTAGCTGCAGGTTTGTCTAAAATTCCTTTGAAGAAATATTTTTATGCTTTATTAGTGGGCAAAATTGTTTCTATTTCCTATTTGGTCTATATTGGAGTTAATGTATATGAATGTTTAACAAATCCAATTGTGTTAGTAAAAGTTATTTTATTGCTATTAGGAGCTTGGTTAGTTGGACAATTAGTAAGTAAGAAATTCAATATGGATGAGAGGTTTTAGTTATGGAATATGTTATTTTAATTTTATTGATTGGACTTATTTTACTTGCTGTTTTAAATTTAGTAAAAAAGAATGATGACAAAGATTTGGTAGAGAGATTGGGAAAACTGGAAAAAAATGTAAGTACTGATTTGGGAGATTTTAAGTTTGCTATTCAAAAAAATTTAGTGGATAATTTTGATAAGCTTAATGAAAAAGTAGAAGGAAAATTAACACAAATTAATGACAAGGTCAATGAGAGAATTGACCAGAATTTTGAAAAGACGAATAAAACTTTTAATAATATTTTAGAGCGTTTGACGAAGATAGATGAGGCACAAAAAAAGATTGATAGTCTTTCTTCAGAAATCGTTAGCCTACAAAGTGTTCTAACGGATAAAAAGACAAGAGGTATCTTTGGGGAGGTTAATTTAAATTATATATTAACGAGTGTTTTTGGAGATAAAAGAGGTGTTATTTATGATATACAGCATACAATGAGTAATGGAAGTATTGCTGACTCTATTTTGTATGCTCCTGAACCCTTAGGAACCATTTGTATTGATAGTAAATTTCCTTTAGAAAATTATGAAAGGATGACGAATAGAAATTTATCTATGGCAGAAAGAGATATGGCTACTAAGCTTTTTAAAGCAGATGTTAAAAAACATATTGATGCCATTGCAAGTAAATATATTATTCCAGGGGAGACGTCTGATGAAGCGATTCTTTTCTTGCCAGCAGAAGCTATTTTTGCAGAAATTAATGCATATCATCCAGAGTTACTTACCTATTCATATGATAAAAAAGTATGGATTACGAGTCCTACTACATTAATGAGTACTTTAACCATTATTCAGATGATATTGAAGAATATAGAAAGAGATAAATATGCACAAGTTATTCATGTGGAATTAAACCGTTTAAGTAAAGAATTTGTGAAATATAGAGAAAGATGGGATAAGCTTTCTAGAAACATTGATACAGTTACTAAAGATATCAAAGATATTTATATTACAACTGAAAAGATAACAAAAAGATTTGATTCTATTAATAGTGTAGATGTTGGAGTAATTGAGCATATTGAAGAATAAATAAAAAAGTTTGGATTGTTTCCAAACTTTTTTATCTAAACCAAATAAATATAAATAGCGATACGAGTATGCAATAAATGGAGAAATACCATAACTTTCCTTTTTTAACAATCTCAGATAACCATTTATATGAAAAGTAAGTTACAATAGCAGCAGCAATTAAACCTAAAGTGTACGGAAGAAGAATCGTATTTAGAGTCCCGCTTGTGAAAATATCTTTTACACCTAGCAGCATAGAAGCGCAACTAACTGGAAAATATAGCATGAACGTGTATTTTAAAGAAGAATCTCTATTTAATTTACAAAGCAGACATCCTACTAAAACAGTGCCACTCCTAGATACGCCAGGGAGAAGTGCGATAACCTGCATTAAACCAATAATGATAGCATCTAAATAGGTAATATCACTATCTTTTTTTGTTCCTTTTATATTTCTTACTAAGAACAACATAAGTGCAGTAAAGAGTAGGGCACAAGCCACTTCTTTTACAGAAATCCATGATTCAATGATATCTTTTAATAGGATACCAGCAATTCCAACGGGAACGGAACCTACTAGAACTAGTAAACAATATTTAAAATTCTTTTTGTGTTTGTCTTTCTTATCTTTTTTTTCAAAAAAGTAAGCGAAGAAAGAATAGAGTAGTTCTTTAATGTCCTTCCAAAAGATTAAAAAAATAGCTAGAAAAGAACCGAAGTTTACTATAATTTCAAAATTCGCATCATTAAACATGTTCGTATTAAATAATTCTTTAAATAAAAAAACATGTCCACTAGAAGATATAGGAAGAGGTTCTGTTATACCTTGAATAATTCCTAATATTATATATTTTATTATGTTCATTTTTATCACCATTCTAATTATATACTATTTTTGCTGTTTTAGAAATAGAATAATGTATGAATAAAATTTTATTATTGTTATTAGGAATTTTTTTGTGTAGTATTGGTTTTTCTTTTTGTATTATTTATTTGAATTTATTTGTTATTGGATATTCTTTTTTTGACTATGTCTTTTATTTGTTTAAAAATTTAGATATCTTTTATTTAGCTATAGGAGGTCTATGTATTTATAAAGCAAGAAAAAGATAGGTTATTTTTTAATAATCTATCTTCATCGCTTCTTTGACTTTTTTCATTTGCATACGTGCTTTTTCTTTTGCTTTTTCTGTTCCTTTTTTTAAAATTTCTTCAATTAATTCTGGATTTTCTTCATATTTTTTTCTTCTTTCTTGAATCGGTTTTAAAAATTCGTTCATATGTGTAATCAGTTCTTTTTTACATGCAACACAGCCACGTGCTCCCTTTTTACATTCTTCACATACTAGTCGGCAGTTTTCTTCACTATTTACTAAGTTATGGTAGTAATAAACCATACATTTTTCAGGATTAGCTGGATCATCTTTTTTTATTTTTTCAGGGTCAGTAACTGCTCCCATGATTTTTTTTGTGACAGTTTCTTCCTCATCAATTAAATAAATGGCATTTCCTAAACTTTTGCCCATTTTTTCATTCCCATCTAGTCCTTTTATACGGGTTGTTTTTGATAAATAAGGCGTAGGTTCTTTTAAAGTTACCCCATAAATTGCATTGAATTTTCTAACAATTTCACGGCATTGTTCTAGTAGAGGAAGTTGGTCATCGCCTACAGGAACAAGCTCTCCGTCAAAAGCGGTGATATCAGCAGCTTGGGAGACAGGGTATCCTAAGAAACCATAGGTTATGGATTCTCCTTTTTCGCCAAAAAGTTCTTTTTTTTGTGCAATTTCTGCTTTAACAGTAGGATTCCTTTGTAAGCGAGAAACTGTAACTAAGTTAGAATAAAAAACTGTCAATTCTGCAATTTCAGGAATTTGAGATTGGATAAAAAAGTTTACTTTTTCTGGGTTTAAACCAATGGCTAATAAATCAGCAGTAATCTCTTTGACATTTTTTCTTACTTTTTCTGGATTGTTAAAGTTATCGGTTAGAGCTTGTACATCTGCAATCTCTAGATAAAATTGGTAGTCATCTTGTAATTTGATGTAATTCTGACCAGCACCAAAAAAGTGCCCTAAATGAAGATTTCCTGTAGGACGAAGTCCTGTTAAAATTGTTTTTTTCATAAATTCACATCCTTTTTTAATTTTAACATACTCTGTATAAAAAGAAAAATAGAAACCATACTATTTTTAGGAGGAATTTCTATGAAAAAAATATTTATTGGACTGGTAGGTTTGTTTTTTCTTTTCTTCGTTCTAGGTTGTGGTCGTACTTTAAACGCTAGAGAAGTTGTTGATAATTATTTGAATATGTACATTACTTTAGATAGTCGTGTGGTAAGTCAGTTAGATGAGTTAGCAAGTAAAGAATATGATGCTGTAGGTTTAAAAGACCTTTATATGGACATCATGAAGAGTCAGTATACGACTATGCACTATCAAATTGTAGGAGAGCGATATGATGGTGATAACGCTTATATAACAACAAGAGTAACAGTACGCGATCTTTATAAAGTACAAAGAGATGCTAATTCTTATTTAAATAATCATTCTGATGAATTTCATAAAACGGATGGAACTTATGATGAAGAGAAATTCTTACGTTATAAGCTAGAAGAAATGGATAAGACAGTCGATACTACTATTTATGATATTGAATTTAAATTATTAAAAACAGATGATACATGGGAAGTATTACAATTATCAAATCAAGATTTAGAAAAAATTCATGGTGTTTATAATTATGAAGCATAAAAAATAGAAGAAATTCTTATTTAGAGGACTTAAATAGTCCTTTTTTTCATATGTTAATTTAGGTGGTTGTGTGAAAAAAATATTTCTTTTTTTACTTTTATTATTTCCTTTTTCAACAAAAGCGATTTCTGCAAATTCTTATATTGTCATGGATCAAGATAGTGGAAGAGTTTTAGAAGGAAGTCAAATAGAAAAGGAGAGCTTGATTGCTAGTATTAGTAAGATAATGACCTGTATAGTTGCTTTAGAATATGGTGATATTGAAAGTACAGTATCGGTTGACAATACGATATTGAAGGCTTATGGGAGTGGGGTTTATATTCAAGTAGGAGAGGAGCTCACTTTGGATGATTTACTCTATGGTTTGATGCTTCGAAGTGGAAATGATGCGGCCTTAATGATTGCTAAGCATGTAGCAGGGGATGTTTCTTCTTTTGTCTATCTTATGAATGAAAAAGCTCTTGCAATTGGAATGGAACATACACATTTTGTCAATCCTTCTGGGTTAGAAGAAAATGATGGGAGTGCAAACACTTCTACGGTTTATGATATGGCATTGTTAACCCGTTATGCGATGCAAAATGAAAACTACAGACGCATAGTGGGGACTGAAAATATTACGGTTAAATCAAGTTACAAGACGTATGTGTGGACGAATAAAAATAGATTACTTACTAGTTATTCCCCTTGTACAGGAGGAAAGACTGGGTTTACCCAAAAAGCTCGACGAACCTTAGTTACTACTGCAAGTCAGGATGATATGTCTATTATCGTTGTTACTTTTAATGATGGAAATGATTTTGCGGATCATAAAAGTTTATATGAAAAATATTTTTTTTCTTATAAACGGAAGTTAGTTTTAGATAAAAATGAGGATTATGGTGAACAGGTGTATTTAAAAAGTGATTATTATTTATTAAGTAAAGAAGATGATGTTGTGACAACGAAAATAGAAATGGATGAAATAAAAAATCAGGCGGATGGCGAAATTGTAGGAAAGATAAAAGTCTATTTAAATGGTGAAGAAATCGGTTATCGATATTTGTTTTATGAAAGACCCAGTGTTACAAAGGATAAAAGTTTTCTAAGTAAGTTATTAGATAATGTGTTATTTTGGAGGTGAAATATGATTAATAAAATATGGTTTTTCTTAATTGGTTGTGGTCTTATTTATGGTGTATTTAAAGGAATAGATATGGGGAGTGTGTTTTTAAATAGTGCGGGAGAAGCTTATTCTTTATTAGTAACGATGGTTCCTTTAATTGTTTTATGGTGTGGAATTATGAATATTGCTAGCGAGAGTGGCTTATTACATAAGTTTAGCAGTTTATTGCGTCCTTTCTTACGAAAATTAATGCCAAGTGTAAAAAATGATAAAGCTTTGGATTATGTTTCTTCTAATGTGGCGGCGAATATGCTAGGACTTGGATCAGCTGCAACCCCTTTTGGTTTAAAAGCGATGAAAGAATTGGACAAAGAAAATAAAAATAAAGGCGTTGCTACAGATGCTATGATTACTTTCTTAGTTTTAAATACAAGTGGTGTAACTATTATTCCCATGACTGTTATTGCTTTACGTATGGCTTACCAGAGTATTAATCCAACTTGTATAATTATTCCTAGTTTAATTGCGACTTTTATCAGCTCTTTTTCTGGATTACTTATTGATTATTGTATAAGGAGGAAAAATGCTAAATAATTATATAATTCCTTTTATCGTTTTGTTTATTATAAGTTATGGTTTTTTTAAAAAGTGTGATATATATGATCGTTTTATTGCAGGAGCTTTTGATGGATTAAAAATAGTTTTAGATATTATTCCAGCTATACTTGCTATGATTTTGGCTGTTAATATTTTTGTTGATAGTGGATTGCTTTTAGATTTGTTTAAAGGGAGTAAATATGCTGAAATATTTCCTATGATTTTTTTACGCCCTATTAGTGGAAATGCTGCTTTAGCTTATTTGAGCCAAGTGTATGCCACGCATGGTCCTGACTCTTTTCTAGGTTTTTTAGCTAGTATTATCCAAGGAGCAACAGATACAACAATTTATGTGTTAGCTTTATATTTTAGCAGTATAAAAATAAAAAATAGCCGATATGCATTATGGGTAGGATTGGCAGCAGACTTTTTTGGAATATTAGCAGCATTCATTGTCGTTCATTTCTTTTTTTGATATACTTATAAAGAGATGATGAAAATGAAGGTAAAGAAAAGAATTTGTAAAATTTGCGGAAAAGAAAATGAAAAAGACGTTACGTCGTGTGTTTTTTGTAAAACATCGTTTGATACCCGAAAAAGTTGTCCACGTTGTGCTAAACGAAATTTTTTAAGTAATGAGAAATGTGATAATTGCGGTTTTTCTTTTACTAGAAAAAGTATGGGTTTGGTAAGAAATTTTCTTCTTTCTTTTTTCCTTGTTTTTGTTTTGTATCTTTTTTTATTTTTGCATAAAGAAAGAATGGTTGAACATATTACGCTCGGATTAAAAATAGGGGCTTTATTTTTGTTTATTAGTGTTCTTCTTTCAACCTTTACTTATGGAAAAAAAGAAAAAATACGTTATAGCGCTGAAGAAGAAATGATAAGTAAAAATTTACGTTTTTTTAAAGTATTTAGTCGGGTTGTTTTTGTTATTGGTCTTTTTCTTGCTATTGGCTTTTTACTTTATTTTATTTTAAAGGATATTTTATAGAAAGTAAGTTAAGAGGAATCTGATTCGCTGTTTCTCTTTTTTTCTTTCTATAGTATAATGGAACTTAGGTGATTTTATGGATCGATTACAAAAGGCGATTGCTGCAAGTGGATATTGTTCAAGAAGAAGAGCAGAAGGACTGATAGAAGAAGGTAAAGTTAAAGTTAATGGAGTATCGGTGAAACAATTAGGAACAAAAGTAGAAACAGAAGATATTATTGAAGTGAACGGAGAGGTTATTACTAAACAACAAAAAAAGGTTTATTATTTACTTAATAAACCTAGCGGCTATATTTGTAGTTTGAAAGATGAGAAAGGAAGAAAAGTAGTTACGGACTTAGTTGATACGAAGCTGCGTATTTATCCGATTGGTAGATTAGATTATGATACAACAGGATTACTTCTTTTGACCAATGATGGAGAGTTTGCTAATTTACTTATGCATCCTTCTAATGAAGTAGAAAAAATTTATAGAGCAACGGTTGAAGGTATTCTTACAGGTGAGGAGATTTATTCTTTAAAAAAAGGGATTTTTATTGATGGGAGAAAAGTAGTGCCTTCTCGTTTTAAAGTAAAATCAAAAAATACAAATAAACAAACTTCTATTGTTGAAATCGGTATCGTGGAAGGAAGAAATCATATTGTTAAGAGAGTCTTTTTGGAATTAGGACATCCTGTTTTAAAATTAAAAAGAGAAAGATATGCTTTTTTACATGTTGCAGATTTAAAAATAGGGGAATATCGTTCTCTTACAATAAAAGAAATCCGTAAATTCTATGAGTTAAAAAAATAAGAGTTCTTGGTGGAACTCTTTTATGCTGTTGCTAATATTTCGTCTGTGTTTTCTGCTTCTGTATTGTCGACTTCCTTATGTTCTTCTTTTTGACAAGTACAGTTAGGGCAATTTTCACATTCTGCTTCGGCTATATAGATTGCTCCTACTGGGCAAGCATCAATTGCTTCTTTCACTGGTTCTGTGTCTAAATTTTCTTGTGAAATTACTATTGAAGTTCCTAAGTTGTTATCAAAATCAAAATGTTCACTATCTATAGCACAACAAGCGCCACATCCAATGCATTTTTCATCAACTACTAATTTTTGCATTATATATTCCTCCTTTTTTCCTTTTTTATTATACACGTGTAAAAGAAATAAATAAAGTATTTTCAAAAATCTTTAATATATGATATTATATATATGATAAGGAGGAGCAAGTTTATGCAGTCAAGAATGGATAGATATAATACTATTGTTCCAAAAGATAAAGAAGCTTCTCAGCAGAAAGAAGTAAGGAAAATAGGTGCTAGTAGACAGCAAAAGAATCAAGATTTGTATAAAGAAGTTAGTAATACAGAAATTGAACACTTTGATATTAATAATAATGTTTCTATTATAGGAGATAATGCAGATAACATTGATATTGATCAAGTTCGTGATATTCTTGATCGTCGTTATAAAACGAATGCTCCTAAAAATAAAAGCATTGGAACTGCTGTTCAGGAAGATGTAGTTCCTATTCGTTTGGATGAGACAAGAGAGTATGATTTAAATACTGTTCTTAAGCAAGCCAAATCCTCAAAAGAAATTAATTATGAAGAAGATCGTTTGCGTAAATTACATAATACCCAATATGATATATTGATGAAACTTGATATCAAAAAAGAGGAAGATGTCCAAAAAAAGGCGAATGATATTAAAGAATTTGATGTAAGTCATATGACAATCGAAGAAGCAGAAAGTATAACGAGTGTGAATGAGATACCAGAAGAAGATTTGAAAAAAGCGTCTCAAAATGTTAAACCAAGCGAAAAAAAATTATTGGATTTGATTGATACTATTACTTCAAAAGAAGCTTTGATTTCAAAAGAAGATTATCCGTTTGATGAAGAAGACGATGCTACAGCATTAGATCCACTTGATTTATTAAGCGATTTAAGGGGGAATGAGGACACTCGCGTTTTAGGTGCTGCCGAGATTACGGCTGCGCTTACAGCAGTAGAAGAAACAGAGGATACTGTGCCTATTCCACAAGAAGAAGATCGTAACGATAAAGATAGTGTTTCAATAGATAAGACCTTTTCTCGTAGTAACAATAGAGAAAATTTACAAGAAAATATTGATAGCACCAAAACAGACAATCTTCATTTAACTCACAATCAAATGTTTAAAACGAATGATTTTGAAGAATTTAAAGATATTAAAGATGATATGAAAGTAACTAAAATATTAATCAAAATACTCATTGTGATTATTGTACTTGTTTTTATATTTGGGATTGTAATGGTTGTAAATAAATATTTGCATTTAGGACTATTTTAATAATAGTTCTTTTTTTTCATATAATGTATTATGAAATTGAGAAAAGTAAAAAAATACAATGGCTTATGGATTCTTGTTCTTATTTTGGTAAATAGTCTTTTTTTAGTAAACGTTATAGGGAAAAAGGCAACGGCGAATATAGATTCACTCGTTATAAAAACAGTAAATCAAAATACATATGATTATATTTTTCATGCAATAACAAAGGAAGTTATGTCTCAAGAGGAAATCAATCAATTTATTTATTTTAACAAAAATAAGGAGGAAGAAATCGAGTCCATAGAATATCGTTTGGATGTAGCTTATGCTTATTTAGACAATATTGTTGTCAAATTATATGATCAAATTAATCAGTTAAAAATAGATAGTATTTATTATAATCAAGAAAAAAATGTTTTCTTTTTACCTGTAGGTTATTTCCATAATAATATATTTTTTAGTCATTTGGGATCGAAGGTACCTTGTAAAGTTGAATTACTTAGTAATGTAAAAATTTCTTTTAAAACTAAAGTTCGAGATTATGGGATTAATACTTTGTTAATTGAATTTTATTTAAATGTGGAAACCATCCATACTATTATTAACCCTTTGAGTCAAGATTTTGGTGAGCAATACGAAATCTTGTTATCTTCTAAAATCGTGAATGGAAAAATACCAACTTATTATGGAGGTGTAATAGAAAAAAATAGTCAAATTGTAACTGGTTAATTTTTGGAAACTATGTTACTATTATTTTATCTAGAGGTGAAGAAAAAGTGAAAGAAATTTTAATCAATGATGCAAAGTATGAAATAATTGAGAATTATAATGACGCGATTGTTATTGATGTTTTGAAAGAAAAAATTACGGATTATTATGATGAATTCGACTTTATTGTTGGAGATTGGGCTTATGGGAAAGTTCGTCTTAAAGGTTTTTTTTCTAGTAACAATCCTAAATGTAAGAATTATAACGATATCGCCTCTTTGCAAGACTATATTCAAAATAATTGTGCTTATGGATGTAAGTGGTTTCAAATTAAGAAAAAAGTATAGTAACCTTTTTACATACTTAGATGGGCTAATAGGAAAGTTAGATAAAAGAAGCAAAATAGCCATAAAATGTGATGATATTAGGAGAATGTTTTCTTTTCGAAAAAAGGAATTGAAAACCTTTTTTTTCTTTGTTATAATAATCTATAGAATAGAGAGGGATTGCTATGCCAGAAAAGATATCAATCTTAAAGGAATCTGGTGAAGTGTTGAATTCTAATATAGTTTCAATTTTTTCCATTCCAGAATCAGAAAAAAAATATATAATTACTACAGAAAATGCTGTGGATCCTCATGGGCTTACTGTTTTTCATGTGAGTGAAATAGTAGGTGATGAGTTAGTAAAAGTGTCTACAGATGAAGAGTGGTCAGCTATAAAAACGATTATGCGTTCTATTATTTCAGGAAGTGTAGGTTCTTTTCAGTATCAACCTTTGATAGAAAAAGCAAATGTTAAAGGGCAATATTCTAGAGATATTTCGGTTAGTTCTTCAGCTGCTAAGCAAATGACAGATAATTATAATAATGCTTTGAAAACTATGAAGGAACAAATTGTTTCGGTGCCTGTGAATACTCCCTCTGTTTCTGTGTCCAATTCTATTTTTCCTACAGATACTGTGCAGCCTACTGAGGAAAATGAGGTTATTCCAGGTATCGCTGAAGTGTCTACAGATGAAAATTCTACGCCTACAGAAGGAGGTATTTCCCCTGTTAGCAATACTTTTTATAATACAGGATTAAGTAATGAAGTGAATTTGTCCAATGTAGATTCGTCTAATCTTAATGTAGTTAGTGTAGCGACACCAGTACCAAATGCAGCGCTTGATCAGGGTAATATTCCTGCGCCTGTAAATGTTGTACAAGCTGGAGAGACTAGTACTGAAGGAAGCTCTATTTCTAATTTGCCTGTTGTTGATGAGGTATCAACAGTTTCCTCAATAGAACCTGTACAAATAGGCAGTCAAAACGATGAAATGGCAACTAATATATCTCCCTCTAATCTGGTTGGTGAAGTGTATTCAGAAGATATTTCAAATAAAGATTTGCGAATATCTCCAGTAGAACCTGTTAATGTGGAAGTTCAGCTTTCGCGTGAAGTTTCTCCCATTGTACCAGAAGCACAAATTGCACAATCATATAGTAATGTAGTGAATTTAAGTTTGGGAGATATTAGTAGAGCTTCCAATGTGGAAGAAATTGTTCAAATAGTGAGTGGTGCTTTTTCAGAAAGTCTTCGTACTATATTGAATGTTGCAATGGAAATGCGTACTGATTTGTCTCAAAAGGAAAAGATTTTAAATGAGCGTGAGGCAACTATCAATCAGCGCGAAAAGATGATAAATGATCAGTTGATGGTTATGATGAATAATTTTTCTACTATGAAGCAAGCCAGTTCGCCGCAGGATGATACTGGAGCAAAGCCTGTTGCTTAGATTTTATATATAAAAGAAACTTCATGAATATCATGAGTTTTTTTTCATATATTTTAGTATGAAAATGTTAGATATAGAAGAATTAAAAAAATTGGTATATGCTAATTATCAAATGCAAATCGATTCTTACAAGGAAATATCGGAAGGGTATGTTTTTTTTAATAATGATGTATGTTATTATTTTGTTCCTTCTGTTTTTGATGTTTCTTATTTACAAATGGTATATGAAATTCAAAAAGAAGCGACTAAAAAGGGAGTTCGTTGTCATGAATTCGTTTTAAATAGTAAAGGTGGGCTTGTTTCGGAGCATTATATTTTATTTAAGCTGAATACACTTATTGATGAGATTACTTTTGATGATATTCGAGCGTTTAGTATTTCAGTCGATTCCTCTTTTATCAAAGAGTATGTTAGTATGCCTGATTTTTGGCGAAAAAAAATAGATTATTTGGAGTTTCAATTATCAGAACTTTCTTCTAGCATTTTGATTAATAACAGTTTTGATTATTATTTGGGGGTTGCAGAAATTATTTTAAAATATTTGCACGAAATTCCAGATGACAAAGGTGTTTTATGCTTAAGTCACAAAGAATTTAAAAGTTTAAATAGTTTAGATTTTTATAATCCGCTTTATTTTACTTTTGACTATTATTTGAGAGATGTTGCTTATTTTATTAAATTTACTAATGATTTTGAGCTTTTATATTCTATTCTAGATACCTATTCTTTTCGGCCTTATGAATATGCCTATTTCTTTTCTAGAATGTGTTTTCCTTTTTTTTATTTTAATTTACTTTCTGAAGTTTTACTTAATGAAAAAAATGAAAAACAGCTTGGTAAATATATTTTGCAGAACAAAGAGTATGAGAATTTTTTATTTCACATGGAGAAAATTTTTGGGGTTTATATATTTTCGTGGTTAGAATTTAAATAGAAAAATAGATGGAAAATATTTTATCTTGATAATGAGCAAGATTGGGAGTTAGTGTGGAGTGGACTATAAAATAAAACAAAGGAAACTAAGAGCGAGGAGAGATAAAAAATTTGTAAATGCTAAAAAAAAATCATTAAAGCTCTACGTTAATGACGCCTTCAATTTCGGGGACTTCCGCTTTTATACTTTCATATAAACCATTTTTGATTGTTTCATCAGAGAATAAACAAGCTTGGCAGGCACCAGTTAATTTTACATAGACGATTTTATCCACATAGCTTATAAATTCTACGTCTCCGCCATCCATGTTGAGATAGGGGCGTAATGTCGCTAAAACGTCTTTTATCTTTTGAATGTCGTTATTGGCATTTGAACTTGTATTTTTTTTGTTATTCATCTGAATCACCTTAATCATTATAACTTAATTTCTATTTTGTGTAAATATTAGGTTATGGTATAATTCTTGTGTGAGGAGAACGAAAAAATGTATAAAAAAGGTGATATTATAACAGTGAGAGTTACTGGTATAGAAGATTATGGAATCTTTGTTATGATAGATGACACATTTACAGGTTTGATACATATATCTGAAATTTCTGATAAGTTTGTTCGGAATATAAATGATTATGTCGGTATCGATGAACAAATTTATGCTTATGTTATTTCTTGTGATGATGTTGAAAAAAAAGTTAAGTTATCTATAAAAAATTTAGATTATAAGATGGATGGGAGTTGTAATCCTGATAAGTTGGATGGCTTTCGTGCTTTACGTGAACAGTTGCCTAAATGGGTAAATGATTATAAAAAAGAGAATCGAGAGTGATTCTTTTTTCAGCGTTTAAGATTGAAAGCTATAATTATAATTTTGACAAATTTCCAAAATAAAAAAGGATTTTAATTATCCTTTAAATTTAACAATGGTGCCCAAGGCCGGACTTGAACCGGCACGAGGGTTAAATCTCGCAGGATTTTAAGTCCTGTGCGTCTACCTATTCCGCCACTTGGGCAAGCACCTGTCCTTTGTAAGACTTCTTAAGTATATCGCTTTTTAATTATATTTGCAAGTCTTTTTCTCTTATTTCTATTTTTCTTTAAAAAATGATAAAGATTTATTCTAATATTTTTACAAAGTTAGTGTTTTACGTAAATTTTATTGTAAATTTAGTTTTTAAACTTATTGCAGTTTTTATTTTCTTGTTGGGTATTTGATATTTTATTAATTTTTCTCTAAAAAGAATGCCAAATAGTTCTTTTATATATACTTCTATGAAAGTTTCTTTAGACGGAGTTTCGTCTAAAGATTTAATCGACATATCTAAAAGTTAAATTTGATAACATCTTTTTTTTAAATATTTATCTGCAGAATGCCTATTTGGAACATACTTTCTAATTTGTTTGTTAATATTTTATACATTAAATTTTTAATTAAAATATAAGGATTACAAAATAATAATATACATTTTTCTTCTACAGTATTTTTTGAAAAACAATTACCCCAAATATCATAAAACGAGGTTCTATGTCGGTTATAAAAACTGGGATAATTTACTGAAAACGCTCAATGTCAGTAGTAAGTTTATTGTTATATGTTTCTCTTTTCCATTATTTGCTTTCTTTCATTAAATTATAAGGAAGTAAATTTATTATAATCATACTTATTTCAGGTTTTTATACTTAAAACGAAATTTCAAAAAATAATCTGCAGAAATTAATGTTTCATAGAGATTTATGTTGACATCTATTTTTTATATATGCTATAATCAATTTGTCGCTGAAGAAAGTTGACATTGGAGGAATACCCAAGTCTGGTTGAAGGGACCGGTCTTGAAAACCGGAAGGTCGTGTGAGCGGCGCAGGGGTTCGAATCCCTTTTCCTCCGCCATTAGTTTATCGCGGGATAGAGCAGCCTGGTAGCTCGTTGGGCTCATAACCCAGAGGTCGTTGGTTCAAATCCATCTCCCGCAACCATGATGGTCCGTTAGTCTAGAGGCCTATGACGTCTGCCTGTCACGCAGAAGACCACGGGTTCGAATCCCGTACGGACCGCCATTATATGGCTCCATAGCTCAGTCGGTAGAGCAGAGGACTGAAAATCCTTGTGTCACTGGTTCAATTCCCGTTGGAGCCACCAGATTGATAGGAAACTCGAACTTTTTATTCGAGAGTAATAAATATTAACTAGAAGTACCGTCTAGTTTTTTTGTTATTTGAGAATGGAAGTGATGAGTTATGAAGGAAGTTAAGGAATTAGAATTTGATAAGGAAGTCTTAAAAAGGATTGAAATGATATGTAGATTTGCTTGTGTTAAACCTATTATTAAACAAGGAAGTATTATCAATATCAAAGGAACTAACATTGCTTATGTAAATCCACATATTATAACAGTGGGAAAGAATAATTATTTAATCTTTAATGGAAGTGATACTTTATTTATAAATGATTATTCTAAGAGTATTAAATTAAAGGATTTGGAAGTTCATATTAAAACAAATTAATTGTTTTAAAACTAGGCGTGCAAAAAGGAAGTACAATACTTGAGGTTAAAAGTATGGTCTTTTTGTACTTTTAATCTCTCTAAAAAAATAAGAAAAAAGGAGAGATGAAAGATGAACGAAGAAAAGAAAATTGCGGGGATTTACATTAGAGTGAGTACACTCGACCAAGCCCGTGAAGGTTTTAGTTTAGGACAACAGGAAGAACAATTAAAAGCCTTTTGTGAGCGAAAAGGTTATGAGATTTACAAAGTATATGCTGATGAAGGAATTAGTGCTAAAAACGATAAAAGACCAGCATATAGAGAAATGTTAAAAGATGTAAAAAACGGTACAATTAATGTTATTGTGGCATTTAAAATGGATAGACTTACAAGAAGTGTATTTGATGTAGAAAAACTAATGACAGTAGTTGATAACGTAGGCTGTGATATAGATTGTTTAAATGACTCATCAAATACTACTACCTCTACTGGAAGACTAACACTCCGAATTATGACAAGTGTGTCTCAAAATGAAATTGAAAAATGTTCAGAAAGAACGAAATTTGGTATGGTGGGAGCAATCCAAGCAGGACACATTCCAAATCATACTCCTCTAGGATTTAAAAGAGATAAAAAGAAATTAGTACCTGATCCACTTACCAAAGATATTGTTATTAGAATGTATGATTTATATTTAGAAGGTAAAAGTTATCAAGCAATAGCCAATATTTATAATAAAGAAGAAGTTCTAGGTAAAACAAATTGGAAAGACTCTACTATTGGTAAGATAATGACTAATGAACTATATAAAGGTGATTATCTTCATGGTAAGAAAACAAAGAATCCTACTTATTATGAAAATGTTGTTGAACCCATTGTATCTAAAGAAAAATGGTATAATTGTCAGTATCAAAAGAAAAGAAATGCTAGATATTATGAGAGAACAGCCACTTATCTATTCACTAATAAATTAAAATGTTCAGAATGTGGACATTTTCTAGGTGGATGTGCTACTACAAAACCAAATGGAAAGAAGTATTATTACTATAAATGCAAAAAATGTAAAACAAACTACAAGGAAGAAGAAATTAAAAATGGATTATTAATAGAGTTATATGAATTAATTCAAAAAGATAACTTAATCAATAAATATTACACTCCATTTATTAAATCTAAATTAGATAATAATACCGAAGAATATACTAAAAAACTCAAAGATTATGAAAAACAAAAAGATAGAATTAAAAGTGCTTATATGCAAGGTATTGTTAAAATGGATGAGTTTGGTAATGAATTAAAATCTATTGAGTTTAATATTGAAGAATTAGAAAAGAAAATCAAGGAACAAAAGCAAGTTGAAAACTTTAATTTTACAACAAATGATTTATTAGTTTTAGAAGATACCAAGAAAATTGATGAACTTATTTACCCTGATAAATTAATGGAAAATATTTTAAGTTTAACAAATTCTCCAAGAGAAGAAATGAAACGAATTATTGCAACTTATATTGATAATATTGAAGTTAATAAAGTTGGAGAACAAACAGAATTAAAATATATCGAGTATAGAAAAAGTTTTTTAGCTGATTTAGTGAACTTTCATAATGAATATGGTGTTCCTTGTAATTGGAGTATCTTCTCTGATTCTAGTGGTTCTAAAATAGCTATGAATCACGAAGGAAAAACAAGTAAAGAAGCACAAGAATATTTTGATAAACTT
>CAOJRT010000004.1 GCA_948442255.1 uncultured Caryophanales bacterium
CAATTAGGGTTTAAATAATATTCTTTTAGTGTCTACTTTTTCTTGACTACTTCAGGAGACTTATTCTTTTTTTATTGCTTTTTTCTATATGTTAAGTGTATACTTAGAAAAGTAGAGGAGTAGTAAGTGTGAGGATTAAAAAGAAATATATCATTGTGTTTGGATTTATATTATTTTGTTTTATATCCCTAGGATATTTCCTTTTACAAACAACAATAAAAAGTACAAATACTGTGAGTATAAGTCTAATTCCAATGATTATGTCTTACTTCGCTAATTGGAATCATGATTTTTTTTCTTCTACTTTTAGGGTAAAAGTAAAAAATATTTTTATAGATGATCAAATTAGACTTCCTTCTAATGCTATAGAGGAATGGGATGTTTCTGCAAACCAAGATGGAAGCATAATTGCTTATTATATTGCTAATGCTATTGATAGTAATTTATATGATTTATATATTGAAGGAAATGATTCTATCTACACAAACTATCAGTCGAATGACTTGCTTCGTAGTTTTTCCAATTTGCATACTGTTTCTGGGATAGAAAAACTAAACACAAGTTTAACAACTAATACAAGTCATATGTTTAGCGCAACATCTCATCACTCAGGTGTACAAGTTACTTTAAACTACACTATAAATAATGAAACTTTAGTTGACGATTTAATTGGAAAGAAATCTGCTCAAACAAACTTAGTTAAAGGAGTATTAATTTTCTAAAAAATGATAAGTTTTATCATTTTTTTGGTGGGTAGCAAAATTATTAAATTAATGATATAATAATTCTGTGCTTAAGAAGGTGTATTATATGGATAGATATATAGGTTTAGATTTAGGTACAAAAACATTAGGAGTTGCTATTAGTGATAAATCAAATACTATCGCAAGCCCTTTAAAAGTCCTTCACTGGGATGGAGAAAATTATTCTTTACTATTTAAAGAATTAGATTGTATTATAGAATTGTATGATATATCGCATTTTGTCTTAGGCCTACCAAAAAATATGAATAATACTCTTGGATTTGCAGCAGAAAGAAGTCTAAAATTTAAAGAAGCTTTAGGAAAAAAGTACGATAAAGAGGTCATACTGGTTGACGAAAGATTATCTACAGTAGAAGCAACAAATTATCTTTTAGCAGCGGACATGAGTAGAAAAAAAAGAAAACAAGTGATAGATGGAGTAGCAGCAAGTATAATACTTGATACCTACTTAAAAATGAAAGGTGAATAAAAATGAAAGAAGAAAAAAAAGGCGTTTTTACAATTGTAAATGAAGAAGGAATAGAAATTGAATGTGAAATATTATTTACTTTTGATTCTGATGAGACAAAAAAAAGTTATATCGTTTATACAGACAATACATTAGATGGACAAGGAAGTACAAAAGTGTATGCTTCTGTATATGATCCAACAGGAAAAAATCCAGCTTTAATGCCAATTGAGACAGAAAAAGAGTGGCTTGTTATTGAAAATATTTTATCTTCTGTACAAGAAAAAATAGACGAAGAAGTAGGAAAGCAAGAGTAATATATGAAAAAAATGAAAGTTATAATTACCACATTAGTAATAATCATTTTACTCATGTTAGTGGGAATGGGAGGACTTGTTTTTTATTATCATTCTAGTCTTGAACCTATTAGTAAAGAAAATAAAACAAATGAAGATGTCCATATTACCGTTAATATGGGTACATCAGCAAAAGAAGTAATAGAGACTTTGTATAATGCAGGTCTTATTAAAGATAAAAATATAGCTTATCTTTATTTAAAATTGCATGGCGATTATACTTTGCAAGCTGGAGATTATAAACTGAATAAAGGTATGAGTTTGGAAGATATTTTCAAACAATTAAGCAGTGGTGTTCTATATAAAGATGGTGTTACCATTACTTTTGTAGAAGGAAAAAGAATTCCTTATTTTGCTAACCAAATTAGTTCTAATTTTAACTATTCTTATGAGGATGTAATTAATAAAATGGCAGATTCTGCTTATTTAGAAAAATTAATAAAAAAATATTGGTTTTTAACAGATGATATTCTAAAAGAAGGAATCTATTATCCATTAGAAGGGTATTTATATCCTAATACCTATACATTTGATGAAAAAGCTAAATTAGAAGATATTATAGAAAAAATCTTGGATAATACTGAAGTTGTTTTAAAAGAATATAAAAAAGAAATAGAAAATACTAACTTTACTATTCACGAAATACTTACTATGGCAAGTATTATAGAACTAGAAGGTTCAAATAGTGATGATAGAGAAGGTGTAGCAGGTGTTTTTTATAACCGCTTAGAAGCAGGAAGGAGCTTGGGCAGTGATGTAACAACCTATTATGCAGTACAAGTAGATATGGGAGAAAGAGATTTATACCAGTATGAACTAGATGATCAAAATCTTTACAATACTAGAAGCTCTTATTTAGCTGGGAAATTGCCAATAAGTGCAATTTGTAATCCAAGTAAAGAGTCAATTGTTTCTGCAATAAATCCAAAAAAACATGATTATTTCTACTTTGTGGCAGATAAAAATAAAAAAACATATTTTTCTAAAAATGGTGCTGAACATCAAGCAATTATTAACGAATTAAAAAACCAAGGTTTATGGTTTAATTACGAATAAGGTGAGAACGTGAGACAAAATATATTAGAAATGGAGCAATATGCAAAAGAATTTAATGTTCCAATAATAGAAAAAGACTCTATTGCATTTATAATGAAATTTATTAAAGCGAATGGAGTAAAAGATATTTTAGAAATAGGAAGTGCTATTGGCTATAGTGCCATTTTAATGGCAAGTGTAGGAGAAGAAGTAAAAGTAACTACAATTGAAAGAGACAATAATCGTTATATGGAGTGTTTAAAGAATGTAAAAAAATGTGGGTTAGAAAACAAAATTAATGTTGTTTTTCAAGATGCTCTAGAAATGAATTTGTCAGGAGTTGCATATGATTTAATCTTCATTGATGCAGCTAAAGGGCAATATCTTAAATTTTTTGAAAAATATAAATATTTTTTAAAACCAGGTGGCGTTATTATTTCAGATAACTTAAAATTTCATGGACATGTTGGAAATCGTGCTTCTATCACAAGTCGCAATTTAAAACAATTAGTTGGAAAATTAGAGAATTATATCGATTTTCTAAAAAATAACGATGAATTTGAAACGAAATTTTACGATGTAGGAGACGGTTTATCCGTTAGTATTCGCAAAAATGAAATCTAAGATACTTATATATGTTTCTAATCCAGAATATATAGGGGATTATAAAGCATTAGGAGTATCTGCTTTTCTTTTTGCTTTAGAAGATTACTGTGTAGGATATGAAACACTACCGATTGAAGAAATAAAAAAGATTGATGTTTCAAATAAATATATTTTACTAAATAGAATTTTAGATTGTAACGATATAGATTATTTAGAAGAAATAATATCTTCTTTTGAAGGTATTAAAGGACTTGTTTTTGAAGATGTTGGAGTATATCAGATGGTCAAAGAAAAGAATCTCTCCTTTGAATTAATCTTGTTTCAAAACCATTTTGCGACTAACATAAATTCAGTTTCTTTCTGGCTAAATCGAGTGGATAGTATTCTTTTGGGTAATGAACTTACTTTAGAAGAAATAGAATCGATTAGTAGAAGTGTACCAAAAAAGGTATGTCTTCATTTATTTGGATATAATCAAGTAATGTATTCTAAAAGACGTTTGCTTACAAATTGGAGTGAGGAATTTTCTATTCCTTATGAAAGTCAAAACTTGTTAGAGGATAGGGCGACTCATGTACGTTTTAGAGTTTATGAAAACAAGCATGGAACGGTTATGTATAGTGATAAAATTTATAATGGGAATGTATTATTTAATAACAAATCTATTTATTACTATTATGTAAATCCAATGTTGATTGAACACGAAACGATAAAAGATTTTCTACGTAATATTAAAAACTATGAAAATGAAAATTGTGATACAGGTTTTTTGTATAAAGAAACAATCTATAAATTGAAGGAGAGATAAAATGGAGAGAATAGAATTATTAGCTCCTTCTGGAGATTTAGAACGCCTAAAAATTGCTTGTTTATATGGAGCAGATGCTATTTATATTGGGGGTGAAAATTATAGTTTAAGAGCGAATGCTTTAAATTTTAATTTAGAAGAGATAAAAGAAGCAGTTCACTTTGCCCACCAAAAAGGAAAAAGAGTTTATGTTACGGTGAATATTGTTTTCCATAATAAAGACATGTTAGGATTAAAAGAATATCTTATTTCCCTTGATGAAATAGGAGTTGATGGAATCATTGTGTCTGATGTAGTAGTTATGGAACTATGGAAAAATTTACAATTAAACATGGAATTACATGTGAGTACACAGGCAAGTAGTTTAAATCATAAGGTAGTAGAATTCTATAAAAGTTTGGGAGCGAAAAGAGTTGTTTTAGCTAGAGAAGCATCTAAAGAAGATATTTTACGTATAAAAAAAGAAACAGGTATAGAAATAGAATGTTTTGTTCATGGAGCCATGTGTACCTCTATATCTGGAAGATGTGTTTTATCTAACTATGCTACAAATCGCGATAGCAATCGCGGAGGTTGTGCGCAAGTTTGTCGCTTTGTTTTTAATGCATCCAACTCAGATCAATTATTTTCCATGACTCCCAAAGATCTAAATATGATAGCTAATATAAAAGAAATGCTTGTCTGTGGAGTTAATTCGTTTAAAGTAGAAGGAAGAATGCGTAGTGTCTATTACATAGCGACCATTATTCATACTTATCGTAGATTAATAGATAAAGTAAGGAATAATACCTTAGAGGAAGCATACACTAATTATAGCTTGGCAATTTTAAATAGATGTGCCAACCGGGATAGTGTAGAACAATTCTTTCATAAAACGCCAGGAAAAGAAGAACAATACTTTTTAGGTAGAGACGAAGTAAGCAATAAAGATTTTTTAGGTATAGTAAAATCCTATAAAAAGGAAACTCAAGAGGTCACTCTAGAACAAAGAAATTACTTTAAACCAGGAGATATAGTGGAATTTTTCGGACCAAATAAAGAAGCAATTGCTTTTACAATACCTAAAGAACTTTATAACGAAAAAAAGGAACGAATAGAAGTAGCCAATCATCCAAAAATGCTTGTTAAATTTAATTGTTCTATTCCACTAGAAGAATTTGATATGATGCGAATTAAAATGTTTGACATTTCAGAATTTTTATAGTATTCTTATGAAGACTTTTGAAGGAGAGATTTAAAATGGCAAAAGAAGAGATTTTACTAACTGCTGCTGGTTATGCAGAGTTAGAAGAAGAACTGAATGATTTAAGGATAAATAAGAGGGCTGAAAATGTGGCTGCTATAAAAGAAGCAAGAAGTCATGGCGATTTATCTGAAAATTCAGAATATGACGCTGCAAGAGATGAACAAGCAAAGATAGAAGCCAGAATCCAAGAATTAGAGTATAAATTAGAAAATGCAACAATTATAGCAAATAAAGATAAAGATAGTGTAAACGTTGGGAGTGAAGTTACTATTTTATATGTGGAGGATGAAGAAGAAGATACCTATTCTATAGTAGGTTCATTGGAAGCCGACCCTTTTGAAAACAAAATTAGTAATGAGTCTCCAATTGGTAAAGCCTTAATGGGAAGAAAAGTAGGAGATGTTATTCCTGTAGAAGGACCAAATGGTACTTATGAAGTAAAAATAACGAAGATAGCTTAAGCTGTCTTTTTATATTGCTTAATTGAGAAAATTTCGGTATAATAATTTGGTATTGAAGGAGAAATGTGAAATGAAAAACGTATACATAAAAGAAGTGGAAATAAAAGACAAAGAATGGCAATCTATTTTAGATACTGTGTTTGAAAAAAAGAATAAAGACATAAAAGTGGATGGATTTAGAAAAGGAAAATGCCCAAAAAGTGTTTATTTAAATAAATTTGGTATTGAATCTTTATTTATGGATGCAGTAGACGAAGCAGGAGGAAAAGCTTATACTAGTATGTTAAGAGATAGTAAGCTAATTCCAGTATGTGAGCCAAAAATGGATATAAAAGAAATTGATAAAGATCATGTAAAATTTGAATTTACTATTATAACAAAACCAGAAGTTAAATTAGGAGAATATAAAAATCTTGGAGTAAAAAAGGACGAAGTAAAAGTAAGTAAAAAAGAAATAGAAGAAGAAGTAGCAAGACTTTGTAGTCGTTTTGCTGAAATTGTTGTAAAAGAAAAAGGAGATGTATTAGAAGGAAACACAGCTGTCATTGATTTTGAAGGCGTAGTAAATGGAAAACCTTTAGATGGTGGTAGCGGAGCTAACTATCCATTAGAAATAGGGTCTCATACTTTTATTCCTGGCTTTGAAGAAGGCATAGTTGGAATGAAAGTGGGAGAAACAAAAGAATTAAATTTAAAATTCCCAGAAGACTATACAAAAGAATTAGCTGGTAAAGAAGTAACATTTAAAGTAACAGTAAGAGAGATTAAAGAAAGAGTACTTCCAGAATTAAATAAAGAATTCTATGCAGATTTGGGTTATGAATCTATAGAGACTGAAGAAGAGTTTAAGGATGAAGTAAAAAAGGCAATTACCGAAAGAAAAGAGGAAGAAGTCAAAAACAAGTATGTTGATGATGTGTTGGAAGCAGCTTCTAAAAACATGAAGGTAGAGCTAAATGATGAGATTATTGATGAAGAAGTACATAGAATGATGAACCAATTTGCACAGCAATTACAAATGCAAGGGCTTTCTATGGAACAATATTATGAGTTTACAGGAGGTTCTCATGAAGATATGCATAAACAAATGGAACCTGAAGCTACAAAGAGAGTAAAATATCGATATTTAATTGAAGCTGTAGCAGATGCAGAAAAAATAGAAATTAAGGATAAAGATGCAGAAGTAGAAGCTGAAAACATGGCAACGCAATATGGTATGAAAAAAGAAGAGTTCTTAAAAGAATTTGGTGGGCTAGAAGTTGTAAAATATGATATGAAGATGCGTGCAGCTTTAGATATATTAAGCAAATAGAGCATAAAATGCTCTTTTTCTTTGCGAAAAAGTGTTAAACAAATCTCTTTCTCTTGTCAATGTTCATTTCCTGTGGAAATTTAGTTTCAATTGACGATATCTCTAACTGGGGTTTATCCAATGTAACCAACATGTCTACAGTTTTTCAAGATACACTTGCTTTAAAATCTGTTGGAGGCTCTGGGAATTGGAATTTAAACAAAGTGACCAATATGAGTTCTGCTTTTCAAAACACAGGTTTAGAATACTTAGATGCTTCTAACTGGGAATTAGAAGTTATAACTGATTTTGATATTTCCAATATAGACTTTACAAGCGCAACAATAACAGATCGTATGTTTGCTGATATTCCTACGATAAATGGAAATCTTAATTTTAATAGAACAAAAGTAACTAATTATTCTAATATGTTTACGATGCAGTCTAGAATAAATGATCCTGATTTTCATAGAAAAAATCCAATTATTATTAATTTATATAGAGGCGAATGAATCTTTGGTAGATACTATTATAGAGCATCACAGTATAAGAAATGCTAATATAGAAAAAGGCACATTAATTTCTTAAAAAACCATTTTGCTATAATTATTTCTAATAAAATAAATTAACGTTAGAACGAATGGGTATAGCCAAAAAATGGAAAAAAAAGGTTTTGCCCAAAAGAGAGGAACAAAAAGAAAATTTTGTTTCTTTTTTTGTAAAAAAAATGAAAAAATCATAGACAAAAAATCATGAAAAATATATAATAAACGTTATGTAATTGAAGGAGGCGAATATCCGTGAACAACAACTTACCTGTGATGCTTCTAAAAAGGATTATTCTCCTACCTACGCAAGATGTGAGACTTGATTTAAACAACGAAATAAGCAGTAAAGTAATTAATTTAGCTATAACCAAACATAATAGTGAGATATTAATTGTATGCCCAAATGACCCATTTGAAGAATCGCCTGACGTTTCTGATTTACCTAGTGTAGGGGTCGTAGGAAAAATAAAAAGTAAGCTAGCGCTACCAAATGGGAACCTAAGAATTGTTGTTTCTGGATACAAAAGAGTCAAAATCAAAGAATATGTAAATGAAATTGCTGATGGGGATATATTAAAAGCTCATATAAATGAAGTGGAGTTACCTCGTTTTGATGAAGTGGAAGAAACTACTTTAAAAAGAAAATTAGAAGAATTGTTAAACGAATATATAGAGTGTTCTACTACTATAAGCAATAGCGTTTTATCTAGCGTTAAGGATGAAAATGATTTAGATAAAATGACCGATATAATTGTTTCCTTTATGCCTTTTACAACTGAGAAAAAGCTATTATACATGCAAGAAGTCAATCCTTTACATCGTGGAAATGCTCTTGTATACGATTTATCTATAGAATTACAGGTGGCCCAATTAGATACGAAGTTAGATGATGCTTTACGAATTGATTTTGAAAGAAATCAGAAAGAATTTGTTCTTCGTGAAAAAATGGAAGCTATACGTAAGGAGCTGGGAGAAACAAATTTAAAAGATGAAGTTATTGGAGATTATTTAGAAAAAATAAACACTTTAAAATGTGATGGGAAGTTAAAAAACAAACTAGTCAGTGAAGTAAAAAAGCTAGATTATACAAGCGAAGGAAGTCCTGAAATAAGTAATATTCGTAATTATTTAGATTTTGTTTTAGATTTACCATTTGGCATTTCAAGTGTAGATGAAAGTGATTTGACTAAGATTAAAGAATGTTTAGATTTAACACATTATGGACTTGAAAAGATAAAAGATCGTATCTTAGAATATGTAGCTGTAAAGAATCGTAATAAAGATTTAAAAAGCCCTATTATATGTTTAGTGGGACCTCCTGGAGTTGGAAAAACTTCCTTAGCAATCGCAATTGCTGATAGTTTAAAAAAAGAATTTTATAAAATTAGTGTAGGAGGATTAAATGATAGTGCAGAACTAAATGGACATAGAAGAACTTATATAGGATCAAGTCCAGGTAAAATTATGCAAGCGCTACGAAAATGTGGGACATCAAACCCCTTAATTCTTATTGATGAAGTTGATAAGATGGTTAAAGATTATAAAGGAGATCCAGCTTCTGTTTTGCTAGATATTTTAGATCCTGAGCAAAATACTATGTTTGTTGATAATTATGTAGAAGAGCCTTTTGATTTATCAGATGTCTTATTTATCTTAACAGCAAACTACGAAGAAGATATTCCAGATGCTTTATATGATCGTTTAGAAATCATTGAGCTCTCTAGTTATACAGAGTTTGAAAAAATAAATATTGCCAAAGATTATTTGATTCCAACAATATATAAAGAAAATCTTGTGTGTAGCAAAGAGATAAAATTTACAAATGATGTTATTATTGAAATTATAAACCATTATACCAAGGAAGCTGGAGTTCGTGATTTAAATCGGAATCTAAGTGCAATTGTTAGAAAAATAGTTACAAAATCGGTAAAAGAGAGCAATAGTCCAATTAAAGTTGCGCTAAAGAAAAGTGACTTATCTTTCTATTTAGGGCCAGCTAAGTACAATGATAAAAATGAAATCGTAACAAAAACAGTTGGCTTGGTAAATGCTTTAGCTTACACCCCTTTAGGAGGAATAGTCTTACAAGTCGAAGCAACAATGTATAAAGGAAAAGGCGATTTCAAAGCGACAGGAAATATAGGACAGACAATGGACGAAAGTATATCAGTTGCTCTAAGTTATATTAGAAGAAATTTAACAATGTTAAAAATTAAAAATTATGATTATGAGACAACTGATTTCCATATCCACTTTTTAGAAGGCGCCCAAAAAAAAGATGGACCTTCTGCAGGAGTTGCTATAACTACCTCTTTAATCAGTTTAATATTAGATAAAAAAGTTCCTTCTACGATTGCTATGACTGGAGAAATTTCTTTACGAGGGGATATATTAAAAATAGGTGGTCTAAAAGAAAAGATAATTGGTGCTTTTAACCAAGGCATAAAAAAAGTATTTATTCCTGAAGGAAATAAAGCTGATTTAGAACTGATTCCCAAAGAAATCAAAGAAAATATAGAAATTCAGTTAGTGAAAAATTATAAAGAGGTATTTCAAGAAATATTTAAGTAATGAAATATCTTTTTTTTCATATTCTTTAATAGGAGGAATGTTTATGAAACAAATTATACCATTTGTTAAGGATGTTGTCTTTAAAGATAAGATAGCAATGATAACTAGTATTTCTTTAGAACATGAAGAAAAAGTCTTGGATGGAGAAATATCTGGGGACTTTGTGATTTATGGAGATTATAAAGTACATGCCGATACGACAGAGAAAGAACTATTTAAGTATCGTTTACCTTTCACAGCTATATTGCCAGATAATATAGATAAAAATAGTGTCATTGTCGACATAAAAGATTTTACTTACGATTTAAAAGAAGAAGACGTAGTCACTGTTTCTATTGATTTTAGCGTGGAAGGAGAGGAAATAGAAGTTTTAGAAGAAGTGGAGGAAAAAAGGGAAGAGGAAGAAGTGATAGAAGAAAATATTCCATTAGAAACAATCAATGAAGAAATTGATGCTTTTTTAGAAGAAATAGAAGAACCAATAGTAGAGGAACGAACAGATGATAAAGAAATCATACAAGAAGTAAGAGAGGAATCTACATTTATAGAAAATAAGGAGGAGAATTTAATGCCAGAGACAATTGAAATAGAAAAGGAAGAAATGACTACGGAAGAAACAAAAAGTGAATATATTACTTACCATATTCATATAGTGGGAGAAAATGAAACTTTAGAGCAAATTATGCAGAAATATGAAACCAATCTAGATTATATAAAAATGTATAATGATATTACAAACTTAACAATTGGAGATAAATTAATTATTCCTGACAAAGAAGATGAATAGAGATTTAGAAGTACTTACAAACTTATACAAACCTTATAAAATTTCCAAAAGTGGAAAATGTACCATATTGAATACAATGGAAGGCGATTATGTAGTAAAAGGTAATACAAAAATAGATTACAAATATTTATACCATTACTTACATAGTCGCAATTTTTCTTATTTTCCTAAATTAGTAGATGGAAGTAGAGCATCCACTAATGTTTTTGAATACCAAGAAGATTTAAGTATAGATACATCACAAAAAGCATTAGATTTAATTCATATTGTTGCTTTATTACATAGTAAAACATGTTATTTTAAAGAAATAACCAACGATCGATATAAACAAATATTTGATGATTTAAAAAATAATATTAATTACGTAAAAAATTACTATAATGAATGGTATGAGTCTTTTATAAAAGAGATATATTATACACCAAGTCAGTATTTGTTTTTGCGTAATTATTCCCTTTTATATAATGCGATTGCTTATGTAGAAGCGAAAACAGATGCATGGTTTTTAAGAGTAAAAGATCAAAATAAAATGCGAGTTTGCCTTATTCATAATAATTTAAAGTTAGAACACTTTTTAAAAAATGAAGAAGCTTACCTTATTAGTTGGGAAGAGTATACTTTTGACACCCCTGTCTTAGACTTATTCCATTTTTATCAAAATGAATGGATGCACATTCCCTTTTTAGAAATTTTTTCGGCTTACCAAGATGATAATACTTTATTAGAAGAAGAACGATTACTTTTGGATATTTTAATTAGTATTCCTATGAAAATAGAATTGGGATCAAATGAACTAGAAAACACAAGAAAGATAAGAGAATTGATTAACTATTTATCGAAATCATCGAAAATCGTTTTAAACACTTAATAAGGCCATAGCAAACGAAAGAGCAAGAAAAAAAGTAAGAAAGTTTCAATCAAAAGAATTACTATATTAAAACGCAATGGCAAAATAAGTGTAAGAATAATTTGATAAAAAATTAAAATACAAAGACAGAATATGGCTATAAAAAGAAAGAAGCTATTTCGTGGACACATATAATCACCTACTATAAAATATGAAAAGGAACTTTAAATGTTTCTTTTTTTGTGATATGATACTTATAAGATAGCAATAGGTGGTGAAACAATGAAAGGGAAAAAATCATATGCATTCTTTTTATTAATTATTTTAGGGGCCTCTGTATTATTACTTAGTCTTTCTTATGCAAAAGAATCTATGAAAGGAAAAGAAAATAAGGGAGAGAGTATAGAAAAAGCAGATTTAAGAATAGTTTGTTCTTCCACATGTACAAAAGTAAAGACGAATGAAGAAACAACGTTCGCGATAACCAATTTAATGACGGAAGCAAGAACATTGGCGTTATGGATTTCTCCTATAAATCAAGAGGAAGAAATAAAAGTTTTCTTAAACGGGAATGAACAACTAAATCTCCAAAATCCTATACTATGGGAGTTCTCTTCTTTTGGGGAAGTTAATGATTTTAAAAACTTTACCATCTTAATTAAAAGTGAAAAGAAAACAGAATATAATATAAAAATAGAAGACTATGAAGAGAAAAATACTTTACTAAATGCAATAAAGATTGATGATAACATCTATCAAGAGAAAGGAAATTACTATTACTATGGAGAAAATCCTTCTAACTATATTCTTTATAATGACTCTTTATATCAAATAATCGGAATAATAGAGGAGGATATTAAATTAATTAGTCCTGTTCTAGGATTAGGAACATACAAAGAAGAAAATAACTATGCCACATTAAAAGACTATCAAAAAAGCTTTGGTAAAGAAGATTTTGTTATAGAAGATGCTCTTTCTTATAAGAGTTGGATGACTGGAGAAAAAGGATTTTGGTTAAAAGATCAAGAAAATAATTTAGCTTATTATGCAAGTAAATATGATGGCATAGAAAAAAGTGTAAAATATGTAGATTTATATATTAGAGAAGTAGTTTCTATAAAAAAGGATACTTTATTGTTAAAAGGAGAGGGGACAATAGAAAATCCCTATGAGGTAGTATATGAAAGCGAGTAACATATTAAAAAAACAAATTATCATAGAAATCATAGCTTTATTTTTTTTAATTGGATGTCTACTTTATTCTTACCTAGCGATTACCAAAAAAGAACAAAATGTCAAAGAAAAAAATGGCATTGTAATGGTACTTGACGATACTGCATTTAAAAAAATAGAACCTTTAAGTGATGGAAAGGGGTTTCAAACTGACAAAATAACATATACAATAACAAACAACAGCAAAGAAATCAAAGAATATAATATTATAGTTAAATTTAAAACGTCAGATGATACTCTCTTAAATCATATAAAAGTAGGGATTGACGGTTTATATGCCTACTCTTTAAATGATTTAGAAAAAAAAGAAAATGGCTACATTTTAACGACTAATCGTTTAGAACAAGGATTTACGAAAGTGCATGTTTTCCAATATTGGTTAGATAATAGCCAAAATAAAGAAATTAGCAAAGAAGAGATAGAATTATCCTACGAGTTAGAGGAGTAAAAAAAGTAGACCAAAAGATAAGAAAAGAATCATATGACATAGGCGATATTTCAAAAATGTTTTGTATTTCAATTGTTTAGAATTTAAGACGCTTTTGATTTGAAAATCAATACATAATCCCGAAGAAGAAAGTGAGATTATCGTAAAAAATAAACGACAAGAATAGGAAAGCGGAGATAGAAGGATATTTTCTAATGAGGAAGTTACTTCCAGCACACTAAAAAGAAGTGTTCGAAGGAAAAGATGATTAATCTTACGAATAGGTAGGAGATTAAAAAATAAAACTGTTCCAGCAATTGTTAAAAGAGTATCAATTGCTTTTTTTGTACTAAGTAGAAATTGTTCAGAAAATTTTCTTTTTACGATTTGCACTTTTAATTTTGGTGGTTTAATAAAAAAAGCCAGTATAAGATTACACAAAATATTCAATACTATTAAAGAAAGCGCCAGCTGGGGATTAAAAATTTGCTTTAAAAAAGTATATAAAAATAGCAAAGAAGTATATTTATTAACTGCCATTATTTTGGTCACATCAGCCTCTTGGTCCTTCAATATATAAGCGTTAGCAGGTGAACCAGAAATAATACTAATAAGATAGAATAAATTAATCTTTGTTTTTTCCTCTATTTTATAAAAAATATTTGTCTGAAATAGAAAATCATTGATTAAAAAAGTGGGAAACAAAATAGGAACTATTTTCGTAATCCATAATTGCATCGCATAAATCGTTTGTTCTTTTAAATAAGTAGGATTTTGTAAAACAAATAAAAAACAAATGACTAAAATTGTAAAAATAATAAAATCTTTTAGAATATTTTTCATAATTAAGCCTCAATAATGATATAATGATTTAGGTGAATAAAATGTTTAGTAAAATATATGATAATATTAAAAAATTTATTAAAGAGAACTTTGCTTTTTTAATAATTTGTATTGCTATCTTATTAATATACTTCGTAAAACTTCCTTACCAAGTAGAAATGCCTGGTGGAATAATTCCATTGGACAATCGTGTATTAATCGATGGAAAAGAAACAGATACTAAAGGAAGTTTTAATATGGCCTATGTAAGTGTTGCTCAAGGGAATATTCCTTATATTGTCCTAGGACTTCTTATGCCAGATTGGGATGTTGTAGCAAATAAAGATATTACTTATGAAAATGAGACAATTGAAGAGTCAAATAAACGAGATAAATTGAATTTAGAGCAAAGCAAGAATAATGCAACAGTTGCTGCTTTAAAGGCTGCCGAAATCCCATATGAAATCAGTAACAAAAAAAATCAAATCCTTTATATAGCAAGCCAAGCAAAAACAACTTTAGAAATTGGTGATGCTATTCTTTCTGTTGATGGGAATTCGTTTGAAGAAATTGAGGATATAAAAAGAATTGTACAGCAAAAAGAAGTGGGAGAGAGTGTTCTTTTTGAAATTGAACGTGATGGCAAAACAAAGGAAGCTGTTGCGACAATATATGACGAAAAAGATGAAAAATTAATCGGCATCTCCACCCTGACACTTTTTGATATTATTTGTGATGTTGACATAAAAATAGATACAAAAAAAAGTGAATCGGGACCAAGTGGTGGACTTATGATGTCTTTAATCCTTTATAACGCTTTAACAAATCAAGACTTAACACATGGAAAAACAATTGTAGGAACAGGTACTATAGATAAAGATGGAAAAGTGGGTGCTATTGGAGGCGTAAAATACAAAATAATGGGAGCTTACAAAAATAAAGCAGACATATTTTTAGTACCAGAAGATAATTATGCAGAAGCGATGGAAGTAAACGAAGAAAAAGGATATAATTTAACTATCGTCTCTGTATCAACATTAAAAGATGCTGTTCTTTTTTTGGAGGGATTAGATGAATAAATATTATAAAGAAAATATAATTGAGGATATTGATGCAACACTTGTCATGAATCCTTTCTTTGATGAGTGGTATGCAATAGTAAAGGACATTTTAGCTAGTGATGAATTTCAAAAAAGAAAACTCTTTTGGCATCATCATAAATTAAGTGTTTGGGATCATTCCATTTTAGTTTCTTTTAAATCTTTTTTAGCAAGCAAGTATTTTCATGCCGATAAAAAAATCTGTGCGATTGCGGGTTTACTACATGACTTTTATCCCTATACTTGGTTATATAACAAGGAACTTGAAGAGATAGATGGAGGAATTTACTTAAGTAGGTTAGATGAGAAAAGACCCCTTTTTAAAAAGCATGGCTTTACTCATGCTAAGGAAGCAGCTGAAAACTACATAAAATATTTTCCTGAATTAGAAGATAAAAAAATAACGAATTGTATCAAGAGGCATATGTTTCCTCTTAATATAATTCCTCCTAGGTATAAAGAAGGTTTAATCATTACAAGTGTAGACAAGTTAAATAGCGTAAGAGAGTTACCAAGCATCTCCTATGTATCTACTATTGTAAAAGATAAAGCTATTCATTTATTATTTGAAGATATTGATAGCTAAACAAATGTAAAAAAGCGAAATTAAAAAAGATAACTATTGTTTTTAAATTTTATTTTTGTTATAATATTAATATTCGGAGGATTAAAATGCTAAGTAGTACAAAACAGAGAATAGGCGTGATAATATTTTTATTAATATTAGCATTTCTAATATCTCTAAGCGCTTAAAACCATTATGGTTTTTTTATTTTGTCCTCTATATGCCATTGCAATTTTAATTAATTTCTTATATAATGATTAAAGAGTAGGATGCGATAAAAATGAAAAAATTTAATCCAGATAAAGAACTAGGTCGTATACAAAATAGAAACGATATGTTTTCTTCTAATAAGCAAGCTAAAAGGTTATTTGCCCCTCTTTTAGTGATTGCTTGTTGTGGAATTTCCATGATTGCCATTGCTTTTTCTGCCAATTTATCTACTGGTTCAATAAAAACACACACCGTAAAAATAGATATTATTAATGGTATGCAGGATACAATAATTAACACAATTAAAGAAGGACCTTATAAAGAGGTGATTCAAACGGATGCCACTTTTGGAGGACTAAACTGTACAAAAGGAGAACTCTATTACGAAGAAGAAACTAACACTATCTATTCAGAGAATCTCAATACAGATACCTATTGTATCTTAACCTTTTTAGATGATGGCACTAAAAAGGTAGCGACTAACGAGTTATATCGTGTTGCCGATAATTTTGGAACTTCTTATTATTTTAAAGGAGATAGCGAAAACAATTATGTTCTTTATAAAGGAATCTTATTTCGTATTGTTCGTATAAATGGTGATGGTACTTATCGTTTAATAACAGATCAATCCATAGGTGAATATAGTTTTGGAGCAAATGATTATCAAGTAAGTAATATACCAGAAATTTTAAATAGTTGGTTAACTTTTGAAACTATCGAAAGGGATTATGATATTGCTAATTATGAATTATTATCAAATGAAACACTGATTAATCTAATGGGGTACCAAACTTTATCGGTCGGCTTACTTAGTATAAATGAAGCTAAACTAATTAACGATGGGGCGGGAAACAGTTATTTAGGCAACAATGTGTATTTAGCTAATGGTTTTGGAGAGAATCGTGTTTGGGCAATAGAAGATGGAGAAATAACTACTGTAGAGGGAGAAACCTTTTTAAATATTCACCCAGTTATTAATGTTCAAATTAAAAACATAAATGGCCAAGGCACTCAAACAAATCCTTATGTAATAGAAGATTAATTCTTCTTTTTTTTCTTTTTTTTTGTTATAATAAAAATCGTGATGTATATGAAAAGAAACGAAGTTGACAGAGAGAGATTAAGCCCTGGAATGAAACAATATATGGAAATTAAAGACCAATATCCGGAAGAATTATTGTTTTTTCGTTTAGGGGATTTTTACGAATTATTTTTTGAGGATGGGATAGTCGCATCAAGAGAATGTGAACTTACTTTAACGAGTAAAAATGCTGGACTAGATGAGAGAGTTCCCATGTGTGGTGTTCCTTTTCATAGTGTAAAACCTTATATAGAAAAATTAGTAAGTAAAGGATATAAAATTGCTTTGTGTGAGCAACTTGAAGATCCTAAGAACGCCAAAGGCATGGTAAAACGTGGGGTAATACAAGTCATAAGTAAAGGAACTATTATTGACTATGAAATGTTAAAAGCATATGACAATAACTTTATTGGTAGTATTATCAAATCAAGTGGATATTACACTATTACCTATGGAGATGTTTCTACTGGTTCTTTATATATTATGGATATAGAAGAGGGGCAAGAGACGCTTTTAAATGCCATATTGAATTTAAATTTAAAAGAAATAGTAGTAACAAATGACGAAAATAAAGATTTTTTTAATGTTTTAAAAGAAACTTATAATATAGAGATAAGTATTAGTACAGAATATTTGGAAGATAAATATGCAACTTTATATAAAGATTTAAAAGAGATGCGTCATATATTAGGAGTAAAGCATCTATGTTACTATTTACATATTAGACAATTAAAAGATTTAGATCACATTAGTGAAGTCAATATAATTAATACTCAAGAATTCTTGGATATGGATGTCCATACCATAAGAAACCTAGAATTATTTGAAACTCTTCGTTTAAAGGAAAGAACTTTCAGTTTAATTTGGCTACTAGATAAAACAAAAACAGCTATGGGAAGTAGAAAATTAAAAGAGTGGTGTAATTATCCCTTAAAAGATAAAAAAGAAATAAACAAGCGTTATGACCAAATTGCGGTATTACAAAAAGAATTCATAGCTAGAGAAGAAATCATTCATGCATTAGATGAAGTGTACGACTTAGAAAGATTATGTGGTAAATGTGCTTGTGGAAATTTAAATGCAAGAGATGTTTTACAAATAAAAAGAAGTTTAAGTGTTTTACCAGAAATAAAAGAAAAAAGTAATCAAATAGGTTTTTCTTTCAATTTTTCTTGCTTTGAAGAATTACATGAACTATTAGAAAAAGCAATTTATGAAACACCTCCTATAGGTTTAAAAGAAGGTTATCTGATAAAAGAAGGATTTAATAAAGAATTAGACGACTTAAAAGAAATTCGCAGTGGTGGAAAAGACTTCATTGCTTCTTTAGAGGAACAAGAAAGAAAAAGAACTGGTATTCGTACTCTTAAAGTAGGATATACCAAAGTATTTGGCTATTATATTGAAATTAGTAAAGGCGCTTGCAATCAAGTAAAAGAGGAATTTGGTTATGAACGAAGACAAACGCTTACCAATTGCGAACGTTTTATAAGTCCTCTTTTAAAAGAAAAAGAAGCGTTGGTTTTGAATGCGGAAGAAAAAATTATTGAGTTAGAATACAATTTATTCATGGAAATAAAAAAGCATATTTTGGATTGCATTCAAGAATTACAAAATACTGCAAAGAAAATAAGTGAGCTAGATGCCATTATAAGTTTAGCAATTGTTGCTGAAGAACTAAATCTTGTAAGACCTGAACTAACGGAAGAACGAACGATAGAAATCATCGATGGACGTCATCCAGTAGTAGAAAAAGTAGCTAAAAACGAATATGTAGCAAATGATTGTATTATGAGTGAAGAAACAAATACTCTTTTAATTACAGGACCTAATATGAGTGGTAAATCTACTTTTATGAGGCAGCTTGCAATCATCATTATTATGGCACAGATTGGTTCTTATGTTCCGGCTAAAAAAGCCAAATTACCTATTATTGATAAAATATTTACACGTATAGGAGCATCAGATGACTTGGTTAGTGGAGAATCTACATTTATGGTTGAGATGAAAGAAGCAAAAAATGCGTTATGCCATGCGACAAAAGATTCATTAGTCTTATTTGATGAGCTTGGAAGAGGAACTTCTACTTATGATGGAATAAGTTTAGCGCAAGCTATATTAGAATATATTAATAAAGAGATACAATGTAAAACTTTATTTAGTACTCATTATCATGAGCTTACTTCTTTAGAAGAAATAAAAGGAATAGAAAATGTGCATGTTGAAGCTTATTTAAAAGATGGAAATGTTACATTCCTTCATAAAGTAAGTAGAGGAGCTGTAGATAAAAGCTATGGAATACATGTAGCAAAACTAGCGGGAATGCCAGAACCTTTGCTGAAAAGAGCGAATACGATATTAGAAAATTATGAATCTTCGATACAAAAGCAACCTACACGAGAAAATAAACAAGTTTCTTTTGATTTTGATAGGAAAGAGGAGTCGTCTATAATAAAAGAAAAATTAAAAGATATTGACCCATTAAACATAACTCCAATGGAAGCAATCAATTTACTTTATGAATTAAAGGAATTAAGTAAAAAAGAATAAATCATTATGACTTGTTAAATTTTTCTTTTCTATGGTATGATAAATATAGAACACCTAAGGGGGATTTTTATGAACAGACAAAAAGTAGCTGAATTAGATTTTGGACATATCATATTCGGAAAAAAAGGGAGTGTGGAATCTTTATTTTTAGTTCTTGGTAATAATGGAGAAAAAGCTTTTTGCTTGGAATCATGTATAGGTGAGAAAATGCAAGAGAAGGATGTTTTTGTTGTTGAAATACTGGGAAGAACCCTTTTCTTTGATACAAGGAAAAAAGTTGCTCTGTCAAGGAAAAATATTATAAAACGAGAAACTTTTTTAACAAGTGAGCAAAAAAGGACTCTCCAGTCTCTTCTGCCAAAAGAGGCAAAGAAGAGTAATGTTCCTAAAAGGGGAGATATTATTCTTTATCTTAATCAAACGTTTATAATAGAAACATGTAAGGCAGATTGCTATGATTGTTATATTTGTGATGTTAACAATAGAGTAGTAGGGATACCATTTCAAATTTATAATAAAGATCAAGTAGAAAAAGTAGGTTCTTCTCCAGAATTGTTACAAATCGTATTCCTAAAGCAAGAAAAAGCGAGAAATTTAGGCATAGGGACTTTAGTTTCAAAAAAAGGATATATTTATTATATTTATGACAAAGAAGAAACATTTTATCGCGCGGTTAGAGTTGATTTTAAAGAAGGGAAACAGCTAAAAATAAATCGTATTTCTTATTCCACTTCTTTATCTGAAAAAATACATATTCCAAAGAATAGTCAAAAATATAAAGTCCTTATGACTTCTACTGAGGAAGAAATTCAAAATAACAAACCTCTTTTTCCTCAAAGAAAAATAAAAATAGAGCAAAAAAAGAGTCCTTTAGAATCAACTTCTGCTCTTTTATTAGAAGGAGATATAATTAAATCGGAATCTGGAAGCGTTTATTTTTTTATTATGAAAAAGGAAAAATGTGTAATCTGCCTTGATTCTGATAAATATTTGAATGGGGAAATGGTTGTAAAAGATTTCCAAAAAGAGAGTTTTTCTATTATAGGGAATTTAGGACAGAATACTTATAGAGAAATTCTTCGAACTCTTTCCCAATGTTATAGCAGTTATTTTACTAGAGGGGAAATACAACTTTTATTAGCGAAGAAGATTGAAGAAGAGGAAGATTTTTGCTGATTTTTTACAAGAATATCTTAATTTTTAAATAAAATATGTTATAATCTTTTAAGAGGTGCATTGATATGGGAAAAACGAGAAGTGAATTAAGAGAGACTGCTATGGTTATTCTATACCAAATTGACATTAACAAAAGCAATCATATTGATTTTAGCGTTGAAAACATAATCGCCGATAATCTAGAAGTAGACAATGAATTTGTTAGAAACTTAGTTTATGGAGTAATTACGCATATGGACTCGTTAGATGAATTAGCGAACTCCCATATGAAAAATTGGAATATTAATAGAATTGACAAAACAGGGGCTGCTATATTAAGAATTGGACTATATGAAATATTATATGAAGAAGATACCCCTAACATAGTTGCTATTAATGAAGCAATTGAACTAGCCAAGAAATATAGTGACAATAATGTAAGAAAAATTATTAACGCTGTTTTAGACAAAGTAAACAACGAAAACTAAAACTAGATATTTATCTAGTTTTTAAATGGCTCTATAAATGTCTTTCCCTTTATAAGGATTCTTTTTATCAATCTTATCAGTAAACAAAATACCATCTAAATGATCGATTTCATGTTGAAAAGCAACTGCAAGTTCTTCACGGACACGTATTTGATAAAGCGTTCCATATTCATCATATGCTTCAAGTGTCATACGAGCATGTCTTGGGACAATACCACAAGTAGGACGATTAATAGAAAGACATCCTTCTCCTTCGGAAATATAAACAAGTTCTTCGCTTGTACTTTTTATCTTTGGATTAATTACAATATGTCGCTCAAATTTTCCTTCTTCAACTTCTTCAACGACAACAAATATTCTTTTAGGAATACCAAGTTGAATATAAGCGAGTCCCATACCAGCACGTAAATCGTATTTTTCGCGCGATTCTTCAATTTGTGACATTTCTAAGTAATCCATCATATCATGGATACGCTTAACATCTTCTTTTGGAAGCGGAAAGGAAATATTTTTTGATTTTTCTCTTAATCTTTTATCTTTTTCATCTAAAATAGTAATATTTGGAAGTTTTTTCATAATGCATCACCAACGACTTCATTTTACCAAAAAAAGAAAAAAAAGACAAATTAAAAAGGCTTTTAGGCCTTTTTAGTTATTATTCCAATTCCATCCTGCGCCAATGATTATAACTAATAGGATGAATAGAACGATCCATATAGCTGCCCCTATACCGTTTCCACAAGTATATCCAACGTATCCACCGCAATTAGGAGCTGCGTTATAGTTACCATAGTAACCATTATTTCCATAGTAATACATACAATAACCTCCTTTATGTATCTACTATAGTGTATTAATTTATGTCCAATTTTGACATTAAAAATACCTAAAAATTTTGATTATCTTTTTAAAAAGTGGTTTCTATGTTATCATAGACTTAGGAGGAATGAAGATGAAGAAAGTATTTTCTAAAATGCATTTTGGCTTATTGCTTTTAATGTTAAGCTATTCTATAGTTGGTCTTGTTATGATTTTTTCCTCCTCTTCAGTAGCAGCAGTTCTTCGTTATCAGGTAGCAAGTAACCATTTCTTTATTAGACAATTAATCTTTTTATTTATTGGCTTTATAGGAGGCATTTTAATTATTCATATACCTACTAAAATATATCGTCGTGTCAGCAAGTTAGCTATGATGGGAATTATTTTTCTTTTATTTTTTCTTTTTGTTGCGGGTTCTGTTGCAGGAGGTGCATTGAGTTGGTATGATTTTGGAATAGTAAATTTTCAACCTACCGAACTAGCAAAAATTATTTTAATCGTTTACCTCGCTGTCTATTATCATAAACTAAGAACAAAAAAAGGTACAAGTTTCTTTCAAATGATTTTTCCTCTAATCTTAGCTGCTATTATTTTTATTCTTATTGCTCTACAACCAGACTTTGGTGGTGCATTTATAATTTTTGTCATTGCTGCTTGTATATTTTTATCCTTGCCTTTTGGAAAAGCTCATAAAATAACCATGTATAAAGTTTGTGGAGTAGGAACTCTTCTTCTTGCAGTTGCTATCTTATGTTTTGGAAAAACGATTTTGAATTCTTATCAAGTCAGTAGATTGTTAAATTTTAAAGAACCATGTCAAAGATACCAAGAAGAAAGTGGTTACCAAGTGTGTAATGGTTATATTGCCATCCATAATGGTGGTTTATTTGGCGTAGGTCTTGGAAATTCTTCACAAAAGTATTTGTATTTACCAGAGGCGCATACAGACTTTATTTTTGCTATTATTTGTGAAGAATTAGGTATTATTATTGGAATTATCATTGTATTAGGGTATTTTTTAATGTTGTTTTTCGTTTATAAAGTGGCTAAAGAAGCAGATAATTTAAGAAATAGTATTCTTGCTTATGGAGTATTCGTTTATATTGCGATTCATATTTTAATTAATCTTTTAGGGATACTTGGTTTAATTCCATTAACTGGTGTTCCGTTACCATTTTTGAGTTATGGAGGATCTTATAATCTATGTGTCTTAATTTCATTATTTATTGTGCAGAGAGTTCATATTGAAAACAAAATTGATAAACAAAGAAGAAGAATTGAAAATTTATAAAATAAAAAAGGAAAATCCATTTACACCGCTAATAAGTATAATAGGAGGTGATAAAATGGATTTTTTTAATGAAGAGAAAATACACATCTATTTAAGTTATGTCTTAGTACTTTTATGTTTCGTTCTTGCAATAGCTTTTTTTCTTTTTGCAAATAAAATAAAGCATATAAAAGCGGTGAGTGAAGAGAGCACTTCTAAAGTAACAGAAGAAGTAGAGAAGATAGAAGAAATAAAAGAGGAGATTGATACTCCAATAGAAGAAGAAAAAATAAAAGTAGATATTAAGGGAGCTGTGAAAACTCCTGGTGTGTATGAAGTAGGAAAAGAGGCGGTTGTACAAGATGTTATAACTTTAGCTGGAGGATTGAAAGCAAATGGAAGTACACAATTTATTAATTTAGCTTTAAAAGTGAAAGACCAAATGGTCATACGTATTTTAACTTCTTCTGAATTAAAGGAATTAGAAAAAGAAGAAAAAGAACTTTGCATATGTGACACAATTGATACATCTAGTTGTAAAGAGGCAGTTGTTATTGTTCCAAGTGATAAAGAAATAACAGATACTTCTAAAAAGGACGACACAAATCAAAAAGAGAATCCAACTGATGAGAACAAGAAAGAAGAAAAAGATGACCTTGTTTCTATCAACACAGCAACAGCCAAAGAATTAATGTCTATTTCGGGAATTGGTGAGGCAAAAGCGAATGCTATCATAGCGCATCGTGAAAAAAATGGTCCATTCCAAGCAATAGAAGATATAAAAACAGTCTCTGGAATAGGTGAAGCTCTTTATAACAAAATTAAAGATTATATTAAACTCTAATTTCTTTTATCTAGGCTGTATCATATTAGCACTAAGTTTGTTTTTGTTCTGTAACTTTGTTATAAAAAAGCCACAACAGGAAGATAGTTTTTCTTTAGTAACTGGTACCATAATTGATTACAAGATAGGCAATGGAAAAACAACCCTCTATTTAAAAGGGGATACCAATAGCATTGTTACTTTCTATGAAGAGCTTACAGTTCTATATGGCGCTAAAATAGAAGTAAAAGGGGAGGAGAAAAAAATAGAAAATCAAACGATTCCTCATGCTTTTTCTTACAAAGATTACTTATATAATAATGACATCTATACGAATATAATAGGAGAGGATATATCTTTGATAGAAGCTCCAAAAGGAATATATTGGCTAAAAAACAAAATACGAAACAGAATTAATAAAATCGACCAAAGAGGATATTTGTTAGCTTTTTTATTAGGAGATAAAAACGAGATAGAGGAAACAACTTATAATAATTATAGTAAAATAGGGGTTACTCATTTGTTCGCTTTATCAGGAATGCATGTCGGAGTTCTTAGTGGAATCCTTCTGTTTTTTTTCCAAAGGATAAAAAAGAAAAACTTTATAGTATTAATTTTTTTATTTTTGTATGGATTACTTGTTGGATTTCCCAGTTCCTTAAAGCGTTGTATCCTCTTTTTATTTCTAAATACCCTAAATAAAGAATACCATCTTGCTATATCTCCCACAAAAATTTTGTTGCTTGTATTTACTCTATTAGTAATCCAAAATAACAAGATTCTTTTTGATATAGGCTTTCTCTTTAGTTTCTTTACTGTTCTAGGTATATTAGCTTATCATAAATGGATTATAAGTAAAAACAAATTTATAAGTTCATGCAAGCTTAGTGTTGTCGCTTTTTTCTTTAGTTTACCAATTGCTTTTTATAGTTTTTATAGTGTGAATTTTTTAAGTATTTTCTATAATGTTTTCTATATTCCTTATGTTAGTTTATTGCTTTACCCTCTTTCCTTACTAACTTTCTTATTTCCTTTCTTACACCCTTTTTTTTCCTTTTTAATAAATGTATTAGAGCAAGTAACCTTTTTCTTAAGTAAAATAGATTTCCTAACTCTATATTTATCATTTTCTTGGCATTATATAGCAATTTATTATGCGATGTTATTGCTATATGTGAAATGGAAGAAAAAAATTTGTATCCTTTTAAGTATAAGCCTTATCATTTTTAAATTTTTTCTTCCTTACTGGGATGCTTCAGGATATGTTTACTTTTTTGATGTAGGACAAGGAGATTCTTGCTTAATCATTTCTCCGTATCGTAAAGATGTTATCCTCATTGATACAGGTGGAATAACAAGTTATAATAAAGAACCATATTATGTTAGTGATAATATAATTAGTTTTTTAAAGTATGAAGGAATTCATAAAATTAACTTTCTCATCCTTAGCCATGGCGATAGCGATCATGTTAAAGATTCTTTGCATCTAGCGGAGGAAATAAAAATAGAAAAGGTAAAAATAAATAAAGGGGAGATAAATAAATTAGAAAAACAAATCATTGAAAATATAAAAGTAGGAAAGTATCAACCTAAGGGACTAAAATTACAATTCTTAGAAACAAAAGAAGCCAAGAACGAGAATGATAATAGTATATTTACACTAATTAAAATATATAATACAACAATACTAAGTAGTGGAGATGCTGGAAAACAAAAAGAGGAGGAAATCATAGAAAAATACAAAGTAAAAGCTGACATAGTAAAAATAGGACATCACGGAAGTAAAACAAGTAGTAGTAAAAGCTATCTAGAAAGTGTAAACTCTCAATATGCCATCATTAGTAGTGGTAGAAACAATCGTTTTGGACATCCTCATAAAGAAACCTTAGAAACTCTAAAAACTTTATCTATTGATTATGCAAATACACAAGAAGAGGGAACTATTCTTTTTAAAATTAATGAAAAAGGAATAACCAAATTCAATTTTCCGCCATAGAATATAGTAACATTATATAATGTTTAGATATATTGGAAAAAGTGTTTTAAACACTCTTTTTCTTTGCTATAATAATAAAAGGTGAATGGATATGAATACCTATTTAATCTCTTTTACTAGCTATTTTTTATTACAAGAAAAGCTGCAAAAAATCCTACAAAATAATCCTTATTCTGTGTATGATTTAAATATGGATTCTCTAGAGGACGTATTAGAAGAAGCTTTATATTTTTCTTTATTTGATGAAAAAAAGTATATCATCGTTAGAAATGCAATGATTTTTGGAAGTACAAGAAAGAAGAAAGATGAAAAAGAGGAAAAGAACGCTAAAAAAGCAGACCGATTATTACAATATATAAACGAACCAAATCCAAATACTGTACTTATATTTACAATGAATGGTAAGATAGATAACAAAAAAAAGATAGTCTCTGCCTTAAAAACGAAGGGAATCATCATTGAAGAGGAAATTCTAAAACCGCAGGATATCAAAAACAGAATGGTCTCTTTTATGAAAAAAGATGGCTATAAAATAGACTTAAATTCTATTAACTACATCATGAACAATTGTTTAAATAATTATGATTTAATCATAAATGAATTAGAAAAAATAAAATTATACTATAAAAAAGGATGTGGGGTCTCTTTTGAAGATGTGAAAGAAATTACAAGCCATTTAATAGAGGAGAATAATTTTAAATTTCTTGATGCAGTGTTAAACAAAAATGTTAAAGAAGCTCTCACAATCTATGAAGATTTAAAAATACAAAAGGTAGAACCTCTTATGTTGCTAATTATGCTTTCTAAAGAGTTGCGTCAGGTTTTACTAGTAAAGCAATTAGGACAAAAGAACAAAAAAGAAATCATGGAATTTCTAGATATAAAGTATGATTTTCAATTAGAAAAATACAAAAACATAAGTCTTTCTTACAAAGAAAAAGAAATAATTGATTATCTGTTATATCTTTGCGAATTAGATTATAAGATAAAAAGCGGCAAATTAGATAAAAAATTAGCTATACTTTTATTTATATTATATATGAATAAATAAAGACAAGAATTAGGATGCTCTTGCCTTTTTATTTTCTTCAATCTTTTGCGTGTTTTTAAAATTTAATTTAGCTATATTATACAATATATCTTTTCCAAACTTTTCTACTAGAGTAACTCCTACCTCATCTACTAAAGAAGAAGCTCCCAAAGGAATAACAATTCCCATTTTTTCATTTAATTTTTTCATTTCTTTTAAAAAGATATAACGGCTAATAATCGAAGAAACAGCTACTGATAGACATTGATCTTCTGCTTTTGTCATAAAAGTAATTTGATTTACTTTTTCAGGAACTTGGGACAAATGAGCATAATAACTTTTAGGAGGCTCAAATTGATCAACTACAACCTTTACTCCTACCAAGTTTTCTTTTTTTATAACAGAGAGTAAACACTTGTTATGTAATATAGCTTTAATTTTGTTCATGTTCATGTCTGTACGATGAAAATCGTTGTATTCCTTATTGCTTAAAACAATTGAAGTATGTGGGATTTTTTTTATAAGAGTAGGACCAATAGAAATGATTTTTTCATCCGTTAACTTCTTGGAATCACGCACTCCTAAATCAGTTAGAAAAGAAAATTTATCCTTTGCAACATAGGAAGCAGTTACCACTAACGGTCCAAAATAGTCTCCTGTTCCCACTTCATCAGATCCAACAGAAGAAACAGATATAAATGATTTTGTCTCTTCCTTTTTCTTCTCTTTTTTGTCAGAAATGGTTATGGTATTATTGTTTTTTATTCGTTCTTGTTCCATCCAATAAGAACTTTCAATGTCGGCTCCTAACCCCTGAAACATTACTTTCCCAGATTCGTAAAGGGTAGTAACACAGTCGTAATCTTTAACTTGAAAAATAGCATAAGGGGGAGCTTTTTCGCATTTTTTATCTTCGTAATGACGAATCATCATTTCTTTAATGTTGTCACTTACCTTAAACACAATTGTACTAGATTTATTAGTTGTTTTCATTTACACACCTCTATGTTATAGTATCATATTTTTCTTTCTTTTTCATTAAGAATATAGTATAATTAAACTAAGGATGTGATAATAATGTTAAACTTTTCTGACCCAACGGTCATTATTGCGAATATAGCAATACTTTTATTTATAGGGCTTGGTATTTATTCTGGATTCAAAAAAGGTTTATTTGAAACAGGAATACGCTTTTTGGGAAGCATTATCGCTCTAGTGGGGGCTTATATATTTAAAAATCCACTTTCTGTATTTTTATATACGCACTTACCTTTTTTTAAACTAGATGGTGTGTTAAAGGGCGTAAGTGTTATAAATATTGTTATTTATGAGATTATTGCTTTTTTAATTCTATTTGCGATTTTAATGTTACTTATTAAAGTTATTTGCAAACTAACAGGAGTAATTGATAGAATTCTATCTTTTGTATTCTTATTTGGTCTACCAAACAAAATTTTAGGTGCTATAGTTGGATTTATAGAATCTATTGTAGTTCTTTATTTTGCTATAGTAGTTCTAAATGTAGGAGCAGGCGTTTTTGGTTTTCAAATAAAAGACTCTTTAGCTAATAAAATTCTGGATATTCCTATTTTAAATAAAACATTTGGAAGTAGTGTAGGGGCAATTGAAGAAATATCATCTCTAGCAAGTAATTATGAAAATATTGAAGACAAAGATGTATATAATAAAGAATCGTTACGTATACTATTAAAGTATGAGATAATCGTACCTGAAAATGTTCAATTATTACAAGATAAGGGGAAAATAAATATTTCAGACTTAGATCAATTATTAAAAGAATACGAGGAATAATATGTTGAAAAAATTAGAAAAAAATGAAAATCTAATGGAAATAATAAAAAAAGGTGTATGGTTAGTTGATTTCTCAGCCACTTGGTGTGGACCATGCAGAATGTTAGAACCTGTTTTAGAAAGCGCAAGTGAAACTTATAATGTTCTTGCTATTGATGTTGATACGCATAGTGAACTCGCTTCGTCTTATGGAATTATGAGTGTTCCTTCCTTGTTAGTGTTTAAGAATGGCGAGCTAATAAGTAGGCAAGTAGGTTACAAAAATTTAGAAGAAATAAATGAATTAATGAACATATAAAAATTAGAAGAAGTCTTCTAATTTTTTTCGTTCAAGACAAGATTAGCCACCGTCATATAAGCACGGAGCAACCCTCCAGCGCCTAATTTTGTACCACCAAAATAACGAACGACTACTACTAGACAATTTTCCTTTTTTTTCCTTTCTATACAATTGAAAATAGGAAGTCCTGCGGTATTGGAAGGTTCTTTATCATCTGATTTTCCAGCTGTATGAACAAGTTTATAAGCATAAGGAATATGTCTTGCTTTTTTATGCTCTATTTTTAAATTTTGCAATATTTTTTTTACTTCCTCCACAGAATCAATTTGATAGGCATAAGCAATAAATTTTGATTTTTTAATAACCAACGTATTTGTACAAATTAATTTCATAACATCCCTCTAATTCATTATATCATTTCTAGTAACTTTGTGGTATAATTGTCGAAAGTAGGGCAAGTCTTATGAAAATAAAACAAAATTTTTTTAAAGAAGAAACACGTATAGGTTATTTATATTCATTTTGTTGTTGAAGTGCTATGTTTTTTCACTTTGAGCAGAGTTGTTGGCAACATCTTTCTTTTATGGATGATTCCATTATTCTATGACATGTTTGCTTTTGTTCCACAAGCTTTAATCGGTTATTTTTGTGATAAACATAAAAAAACTCCCATTTTGTTGTTGATACTAGGTTTTATATTCTTTCATGGTATAAATATGAACTCCTATATAGCGATTTTCGTTCTAGCCATAGAAAATGCCTGTTTGCATATAGACGGAGCGGAAAGTACACTTAGGTTTAGCAAAGGAAACATGAGTCCTGCAGCAATATTCGTTGCTGGTGGTTCCTTTGGAGTGGTTTGTGGCAAATTATTAGCAAGTAGCTCTTTATCCTATTTGTTCTTAGTTTTTTTGCCTTCACTCTTATTTCTTGTACTATTTTAGGAAACATGATAAAGAAAGAAAACGGAGAAGATACTTTAAAAGAGTATAATTACCATAACCCGCATATAAAAAGTGGCATCCTTATCCTTTTAGCAACTTTAGTTGTAACCATAAGGGGCTATATGGGATATGGTATTCCTACAAGTTGGAATAAGACAGTTCTACAAACTATTTTACTTTATACTTTTATGGGGATAGGAAAGGCATTAGGTGGAATTCTAATAGACACCATTGGAATGCGTAAAACGGCTATAATAAGCGTTGTAGTAGCTTTACCTTTCCTATTATTTGGAGATAAAATTATGATTATCTCTTTGATTGGTGTGATGCTATTTAGTATGACAATGGCTGTAACCTTAGAGCTTCTTGTCTCCGTTTTAAAAAGACGTCCAGGTTTAGCTTTTGGATACACCACAATCGGTTTGTTTTTGGGAACAGTTCCCATCTTTTTTGTTCGGTTTATAACCCCTTAGCAAATAATATTGTCTTTATTATTTTATCGGTTATCTGTTTTCTATTATTACTCTATATAATTAGAAAGGATGAAAAACATGTCTAATATAGAAATTATATTTGATCCAAACATCTTAAAACAAGAAGGAATACCATTTGTTATTCTAATGATTTCCTTTTTAATAATAGTACTAGTAACTATTTATTTTATATATAAAGAATTAAAGAAAAAAGAAGGTAGAAAAAATGAAAAATAGAAAAAAATTATTAATAGTGGCCTTGCTATTCCTTTTATTTCCAATAATCGTATTAGCAGATATGGATTCTCCTGAAATTACATCATATGAAGTCCGTGTTACTTCAATAAATGGTATCAATCTAGTCGATTGGGATGGACAAATAATTACGACTATAGCTTATGATACAATATTAAAAATCACTATGGAAGAACATCGTGATGGCATTTTATATGGAGCAACAGAAACAAATAAAAACTGGGGATATGTAAAACTATTAGATACAACGCTTGTCAAAAAAAAGTTGATTTAAAAGACTTTACCAAAGCAAAGGAACCAGAAAAGTGTTATGTCTTTGCAGATGGAGCTTATCTTTATAATGGACCTTCTACTATTTATGGAAGAGTAGAAGACGAGGTTATGATACCTAAAGGAAGCACTATAACGTATGAATATAGTGATGATTGTTGGGCTTGTGTAGAGTATAACGGAGTAAAAGGATGGGTATATATTTATACTTATAAGGGCTTTGGACCCTATGATGAGAATTCTAATTTAGCTTATTTTGCTTCAGCAAAAGAAAATAAAATACTTGTTTTAGAGGATGTTGGGTTAGTAAACAACCCTATAGAAGAAAAAGAAACAGGTGTAAAAATTCCAAAAAGCAAGAAGTAATCTATGATTATTACTATTACGCGCATCCAAAAGAAACTTACTACCATGTAACTTATGGAGAGGAGAAAGGTTGGATAGAAACTAAAACTACAAAAGAAGGAAAGGAAACAATATTAGTTTTTAGTGATTGTATAACAACAATGATAACTGCTAAAGGTATCCCTTTATACAACGCATATTTTGAAGAAGATAGTAAATCAAAAATAGAGATTCCTTTTGGGACAGAACTAAAAGTGATTTACGCAGCCTTTGGAAATGATGAAGAAGGGAGTTGGTACTACGTAGAATACAACGAGCATAAAGGATGGATTAAAGACAATGGTTATCAAACGAATACACAAATCTTAGATATAAATTATGGTTTCGTTTCAAATTATACAGCAAGTGCCGATATTCTTTTATACGAAGATTTAAACATCAAAGAAAAAAGTAGTTTTATAATAAAAGATAGTAAATTTCAAGTACTCTATTCCTATGAAGAAGACAATCAGACAAGTTGGTTATATGTTCGTGATGCAAATTATGAAGGGTGGATATTGCGAGGTGAAAATGTAAAATACGAAGCAGATGATGAGGTTTGCATAGATATTGTCGCTAAGGAAAAAATTGATCCCGTAGAAGAAAAAGAAAAAGAGGATGAAAAAGAACGCGAAGAAGCTTTATTACAAGAAGAAAAAAAGAAACTTTATCTTCTAAAATGATTCTATTCCTTTGTATTGGTGGTGCTATTGCTATTGCTGTTACAGCAGGAACTACGTTAGCCATAATTCATAGAGCCAAAAAGAAGACTCAAAAAAAGACTTTATAAAATTAGAAAAAAGTCTTTTTTTTGTGCTATAATGCTAATAGGTGTTCTTATGATAAAACAATTGCCTTTTTATATGCTAATTGCCTTTCTGTGTACAATAACAATTGAGTCTTTAATTGCCTGTATTTGCAAAATAAAAGAAAAAGAAGATTTTTTCATTATATTTTTAGCCAACTGTTTAACAAATCCACTTGTTGTTAGCATCTCTTTTTATATAAATATTCGCTACGGACTTATTCCACGTCGTATTATAATAATTTTATTAGAAATAATAACTATTATAATAGAAGGATTTCTTTATAAAAAGTGTCTTTCTAATAAAAAACATAATCCATTTTTTCTTTCTATTTACTTAAATGGAAGTTCCTACTTATTAGGAATATTAATTAATTCTTTTCTTTTTTAGGAGGTCAATATGTATCAAATCATTTTTATTTGTTATGGAAATATTTGTCGAAGCCCTATGGCAGAAATGATTTTTAAAGATTTAATCTATCAAAATAATAAAAGATACAAATTTAGTTGCATTTCACGAGCAACCAGTATTGAAGAATTGGGAAATCCTCTATATCCTGAAGCGGCCAAAATATTAAAAGAAAATGGCATTCATTTAGAAAGTCATAGAGCTAAACAAATTACAAAAGAAGAATGCGAAAAGTACGATTACATTATTGTAATGGAAAAAAGAAATAAAAAAGATCTTTTAAACTTAGTAGGGGAAAGCATAGAAAATAAAGTTCATTTATTAATGGAATTTACAGAAGAAGAAAAAGGAATAGAAATAGAAGACCCATGGTATACGGGAGACTTTAAAGCGGCTTACCAAGACATTTATAAAGGTTGTATAGGATTATATAACTATTTATTAGAAAAGGGGGAAGATTATGAAATTTAAAGAAAAATTATCTTTAGTTCCTCATAAACCAGGAAGTTATCAAATGAAGGATAAAGACGGAGCTATTATTTATGTAGGAAAAGCGAAAGATTTACATAATCGGCTTTCTTCGTATTTTAATCGCATTCATACAGGAAAAACAGCTAAAATGGTTAGTTTAATAGATGATTTTCAGTATATTGTTGCTACAAGCGAGTTAGAAGCTTTTATTATTGAAATCAATTTAATTAAAGAATTTAATCCTAAATACAATATCATGCTTACAGACGACAAGAGTTACCCTTATATAGAATATATAAATGAACCATATCCCATGTTAAAAGTATCACGTTATTTAAATATAAAAAAGAAAGATAATAAAAAATTATTTGGTCCTTATCCTAATGCTTATGCAGCAAGAAGAATAGTAAACTTAATTAACCGTCTTTACCCTTTGAAAAAATGTAGTGGTAAACAAAAGGAGATTTGTTTATATTATCATATTGAAGAATGTTTAGGATATTGCGAAAAAAAGGTGAATCAAGAAAATATAAAAAAAATGGAACAAGAAATTTTATCTTTTTTACGTGGAAATGATGAAATATTAAGAAATAAAATCTTAAATAAAATCCAAATATATAGTGAGACTATGAATTACGAAATGGCACAGGATTTAAAAAAAGAATTGGAATATATTGATATTGTCCTATCAAAACAAAAAGTGGAGCTTCATGATTTTATTGATCGAGATGTCATAAGTTATTATGCTAATAATGGCTACTTATCAATCGAAATTTTATTTATACGTAACGGAAAACTTCTAAATCATAAAAACGCTATCTTCCCGTTAAGATTAGATATCGTAGAAGATGTAGAAAACTATATTGTACAGTTTTATATGAAAAATGAAGCTCCTAAAGAAATTATCGTTCCAGATGACTTAGATAGTAATTTACTTTCTAATGTAATGGAATGTAAAGTAATAAGTCCAACAAAAGGAACAAAAAAAGGATTAATAGAAATGGCCTTTTCTAATGCTAAATTAAATTTAGAAAACAAATTTGAAGAAATTCAAAAAGATGAAACTAGAACACAGACTGCTAATGAAGAATTAGCTCAACTTTTAAAAATGGATTCTATTTATAGAATTGATGTTTTTGACAATTCCAATTTATTCGGGTCTTTTGCAGTGTCTGGAATGGTAGTGTATATTGAAGGTAAACCTTGTAAAAGTGAATATCGTAAGTACAAAGTAAGTGTAGATGTAAACGATGATTATCACACCATGAAAGAAATATTATATCGAAGATACCAAAGAATGTTAGTTGAAAAAAGCACGAAACCAGATGTTATTATTGTCGATGGAGGAGAAAATCAAATCCGTGCAGCTTTAGACATATTGGAAATGCTTCACCTAGATATTAGAGTTATTGGATTAAAGAAAAACGACAAACACAGAACAAACGATTTGATTGATTCGGATTTATCCATCATTCCTTTAGATAGAATGAGTAATGTCTTTCATTTTTTGACAAGAATGCAAGACGAAGTACATCGTTTTACAATTAATTACCATCGTTCCTTACGTAGTAAAGGAAGTATAAGTAGTGTTCTTGATAATATTGAAGGAATCGGACCTAGTCGAAAAAAAGCACTTATCAAGAAATTTGGTAGTGTGTTACGTATGAGTGAAGCTCCTTTAAGTGAACTAGAAGAAATACTTCCGACAAAAGTGGCTGAAGAATTGCAACTTTACTTAATTGAGAGAAATAAAACACAAGAAGAGTTGTAGAAAACAAAAAACTTTACTATAATGTATAATTAATGAGGTGAAAAAATATGAATGTCTCTTTATTTGATTATGAATTACCAGACAATTTAATTGCTCAAACTCCTTTAGTAAATCGTAGCGATTCTCGCTTACTTCTTTTGGATAAAAAAACAGGAGAAACTCATCACGAACACTTTCATAACATAATTTCTTATCTAAAAAAAGGGGACGTTTTGGTATTAAACGATACAAAAGTAATACCTGCTCGTTTAATAGGAGAAAAAGAAGAAACTGGTGCGGTCATAGAATTACTCTTATTAAAAGAGGTAGAAGAAAATAAGTGGGAATGTTTAGCAAAGCCAGCTAAACGCTTGCGTGTAGGAACCATTGTTTCTTTTGGAAGTGGTGTTCTAAAAGCAAAAGTAACAGAAAAAAAAGAAGAGGGTATTACTATTGTAGAATTGCAATATAAGGGCATTTTAATGGAGATATTGGAGCATTTAGGAACCATGCCCTTACCTCCTTATATCCATGAGAAACTATGTGATCAAACAAGATATCAGACAGTTTATGCTAAAAACATAGGAAGTGCTGCGGCTCCTACAGCAGGGTTACATTTTACTGAAGAATTGCTTCAGGCTTTAGAAGCAAAAGGAATCATAATTACATTTGTTACGCTTCATGTAGGACTAGGAACGTTCCGTCCCGTCGAAGTGGAGAATATTAAAGACCATCATATGCATACTGAATTTTATCAAATGACAGCAGAAACAGCTTCTATTTTAAATAGAGCCAAAAAAGAAGGAAGAAGAATTATTGCTGTAGGAACGACAAGTGCTAGAACTTTAGAGGCGATTGCAACAAAGAACAATGGAGTCTTTAAAAAAGAAGCAGATGAAACCTCTATTTTTATCTATCCAGGGTATACTTTTAAGGCAATCGATGGGCTTATTACAAACTTCCATCTTCCTAAAAGTACCCTTCTAATGCTCGTTTCTGCTTTAGCAGGTAGAGAGCAGATTCTTTCCGCATATAAAGAGGCAGTAGAAGAAAAATACCGTTTCTTTAGTTTTGGAGATGCTATGTTTATTACTGACAATATAAAAAAGTAATTAATCAAAATTACTTTTTTCTTGTTTTTTGTTTGCGTAAGAGAATTTTCTAGTTTCTTTCCATTTTTCTTCATAAAATCTTCTAACAAGCATTTTCTCTAGCTCAACAAGATTTTCATCATAAAACCCTAATTCCTGTAAGGCTCTCTTTTTTATATTTTCAGTACAAGATTCTTCTTCTAAAATTGCTAGCAAATAAAAGTTGGGATCTATAGTTAGAATAAAGAAAATAAATTTTTCATTTAGTGTATCGAGTTCTAATTGCTCTCCTTGATAGATTAGCGCATTACTAACAATAGCAACAGTAGGGGAAGTATTTATTTTACCTATAAAGTTTTTGGCTGTTTTTTCTATCTCTTTAAAACGAACATCTGTAATCATCTCTATATTTGTAATAGATTTACAATGTATAGCTAGTTTAGGAAATGCATTTCTTAAAATTAAAGTATTAATTGTGTGTTTGCAAAATATTTTATTTAAATAAACCTCTTCGTAATAAAGAAGATGTTTATCATAGAAGCCTAATTGTTCTGTAATACGTATTTCAATATCAGTGAATTGTTGTTTTCTCTTGTTTGTTAAAATAGCGCGAACATGCTTATTTTTTTCTTTTTCTATTTGTTCAATCGAAATAAGAGGAGTTTCACAAAAAATTTTGTATATAATTAAATCTGGATCAATGACTAAAATAAAAAATAAAATTTTTTCATCAAAATTTAAGTCATTCCATTTTTCACTTGTAAGATAGTTTAACGTGTTTATATAATCAGTTCTTTTAAGATGATTTGGATCTTGTTTTGCGCTTAAATAGTTTTCCTTGAAATTTCTTGTCATTTCACGAAAATAATTTACAATATCGTCTGTGAATCCTTTAAAAGAGCGAAAGGTTTTTCTATTTTTATAGAATTGTTCTCTTGCTGACTTTGTTGTTTTCTCTTTTGCCATAAGTTTACCCTCATTTGTTTGTGTATTATACGCTTTTCTATTACAAATTGCAAGATATCTCTTTCTTTCTATAAAAAAATTAAGTATAATACATAACGAAGGAGATTTTGCTATGAAAAATTTATTGAAAGATGGAGCGATTATGCTTCATTTTGGTGAAGATGTAAAAATTAAGCATAAGCCAAAAAAATTTGTTCTTGGACCAGATCGAGTGGAAATAAAGACAAAATATCAATTAGTAGGAAAAGAAGAGAGAGTTTTGTCGCCTTGGGTAGATAACATTATCTATGATGAAGATACTAAAATTTTAATCTTTGAAGATAGTATTGTTTTAGATGGAAATACAGAAGATAATTTTGCCAAATACGAAAATTATAAAGAAAAATTAAAAGAAAGAATTCAAAGAAAAGTAGACAGAAAAGAAAAACTATTTGGAGAATTCCAAACAGAAGTGATAGTACACTTAATGAAAAAAGGTGTGAAGTAATGAAGATTAAATATAATCTAATAAAAAAAGAGAAAGATACAGAAGCAAGACTTGGATCTATCGAAACCAACTATGGAACGTTTGAAACGCCTATGTTTATGCCAGTTGGAACAGAAGCCACTGTAAAAACATTAAGTGTAGAGGAGGTAAAAGATGTACATGCGGGAATCATCTTGGCCAACACCTATCATTTATGGCTAAGACCTGGAGAAGATGTGGTAAATCATGCAGGAGGATTACATGAATTTATGCGTTACAATGGTCCTATTTTAACAGATAGTGGTGGATTTCAAGTATTTAGTTTAGCCAAGCCGAAAGATATTACCGAAGAGGGTGTTCATTTTAAAAACCATTTAAACGGCGATGCATTATTATTAACACCAGAAAAATCAATTGAAATTCAAAACAAATTAGATAGTGATATTGCGATGAGTTTTGACGAATGTATTGGTTGGCCAGCGAATTATGATTATGTAAAACAAAGTGTTGAAAGAACTTTAAGATGGGCTGCAAGAGGAAAAAAAGTTCATAAAAATCCAAGACAAGCTCTTTTTGGAATCGTTCAAGGAGGAGAATACGAAGATTTAAGACGTATGTGTGTAGAAAATCTAGTAAAAATGAATTTTGACGGCTATAGCATTGGGGGAACAAGTGTTGGTGAAGATAAACCAACGATGTATAAAATGGTCTCTTATGCAACAAAATATCTGCCTAAAGATAAAGCAAGATACTTAATGGGGGTTGGAGACCCTATCGATATTGTAGAGAATGTTTGTAGAGGAGTCGATATATTTGATTGTGTATCTCCTACAAGACTTGCTCGTCATGGACATGCATTAACTAAATATGGCAAAATAAATATTAAAAACGCTCAATACAAAGAGGACTTTACTCCATTAACAAATACGTGTGATTGTTATACTTGTCGTAGTGGGTATTCGAAAGCCTATATAAGACATTTGATTGTAGCTAATGAAACCTTAGGAGCTAGACTTCTTTCCATCCATAATATTCGTTATTTGATTCATTTAACTGAAGAATTAAGACATGCTATTAAGGAAGATTGTCTCCTAGATTATAGGGAACAATTTATAAAAGATTATTATGGAGAAAAAGGACTTCCTTTTTAAGGAAAAGAACCTCTCTAGAAGATAACTAGAGAGGTTTCTGTATTTTCTATATCACTTTTTCTTTTTATTAATACCAATAATTGAACCAAGTACAATACTGACAAGTAAAATGACATAATAGATAATCTTCTTTAGAGGAAAAGTAAAATGAAGCGTAAAACAACCAAGTAAATAGAGAACTAAAAGCAAAATAGCACCCTTTTTAAGACCTTCTTTATAAGCTTTGCCTGGAGAATTTAAACCTGTTTTAATTCCTTCTCGCATCATATAAAGCGCCATAAAAACAAGAATGAGTAAATAATTGATTTCATTTTTCATAGAAAAAAGCAAGTTTAACAGAGAAAGAAAAGTTGTTACCACGAAAATATAAAGAAGGAAATATAAAATATATTTGTATTTTTTTAAGATATTCATTTCATCACCTAATTTAATTTATGTTTAAAAATACTAATTATTCCCATAATAAAAGTAGGTGATATAATGATTAACACAATTCTTAGAACTATTTTCTTTTACTTTTTTATAGCTGCTGCTTATCGTATTATGGGAAAACGAGAAGTGGGACAACTTGGAATTATTGATTTAATTGTATCTATCTTAATTGCTGAACTTGTCGCTATAAGTATTGAAAACTATAACGATAGTATTTTATTAACCATATTTCCAATAGGAATACTTGTTTTCTTAGAAGTATTCTTAGGTTATATAAGTGTAAAATCAAGAAAATTAAATCGTCTTTTTGCTGGGAAACCAACATTAATTATAAGTGAAGGAAAATTACTTTATAACAATTTAATTAGTCAAAGATATAGTTTAGATGATTTATTATTGCAATTAAGACAAAATGGAATTTATTCAATAGAAGAAGTCAATTATGCCTTATTAGAACCCAATGGAAAATTATCTGTATTTAAATATGATTTCATAAAAAGTAAAAAAAGTGTTCCTCTACCATTAATAATTGAAGGAGTCATTCAAAAAGAAGTATTAAGAGAGATAGGCAAAGATGAAACTTGGCTTTTAAGAGTATTGGAAAAAAATAATATGTTATTAGAAGATGTTTTCTATGGGTTATACAAAAAAACTCATTTGTATTTTATCCGATACAATTGAGTTCTTTTTTTAAGAAAAGGGCGTTACAGCAAGTAACATAAATGATATTCATAATTTCGGCAATGACTAAAGAATAAATTCCACAACCGAGAAGGCACAAAATAGCTAAGCAAAGTAGTTTTAGAAAAATTCCACTCAAACTAATAAATGTACAGGTTTTTACTTTATTTAGACCTATTAAAATAGAAGATAAAGGGGACTCCAAATAGAAAAGGACAAAGAAAGGAGCTAAGGTAGCAATGTAGTTTGTTCCTTCTTTTGTATGGTATAGCAAATAAAGAAGAGGTTCTTTAAAGAAATAGATAATGCTTGTACAAAGAATGCCAACAACAAAAGAAATCAATAATGCTTGTCTGACTCTTTTTTTTAAAAGAGTCTTCTTTTTTTCTTCATAAAGACGGCTAATTTCCGGAAGTAAAGCATTACTAATTGCTGTGATAAAAAAGGAGGGGAACAAAAGAGTACTTACGGCATACAAGTTATAAATACCATATTGTGTAGTAATAAATGTTTTATCTAGTTCCATAAAAACTAATAAGTTGGTAAGAAGAATAGGTTCAAAAAAATAAGCAACATTTCCAAGTAAGCGACCACTAATAGAAGGAACAGAAATTGCTAATAATTCTTTAGATTCAGTTTTATTATAAAGCAAATCCTTTTTTGTAATTTGAATGTGTTTGGGTAAAAAAATATAAAAAATAAAGAGAGAAAAAGACTCGCTTAGAACGGAGAAACCAATCAAGGTAGTAACTGTAACAACTGTTCCATATTTACTTACATAAGGAAGAAGGAGAAGAATAATTCCCAAACGAAAAAGTTGTTCTAAAACATTACTAATCATATGAGGGGCCATATTCTGTTTCCCGTAGAAGTATCCCTTAATAATATATCCAATAGAAACAAAGGGTAATGTAAAAGTACAGGCAACAATGGGAAAATAGGCATCTGGCATCTTGAGTAAAGTATTACTTATAAGATGAGCAGAAAATAAAATCGTAATAATCAAAATAGCGTTTAAAACAAACATAATATAACAAGAATTAACAAGTACTTTTTTAGCTCTTTGCTTTGCACTAATCCGTTTGGATACTGCAAGCTGAATATTAAAACTAGCAACTGACAATAAAAGAGAATAAGTAGGCATAACAATAGAATAAAGAGTAATTCCATCTTCTTTTAATATTCTAGTATAAATAATTTTAATAAGAAGACCAAGTACTTTGGTAATAGCACCACCTATTAATAAAATCAAAGTAGATTTTAAAAAATTATTTTTCATATGTTTTCTCCTTTATTAGTTTGCTATTTTGTTATATAATTGTAAAGAGAAGATACTTAGGTGGTCATATGGAAGAATTAAATTTTAATTCAATGGAAGATTTATATAAGCGCTTATTGCCAGCCCTTAGAAGTAAGAAAAAAATATTATGTCAGAGGGGCTATAGTTATATTAAATTACATGATATTTGGGATGCTTTACGTATTTTAAAGTGGCATATGGGGAGTTGCTTAATGCTTTGTGACATGGTTGATGACATTTTAAATACGGATAATCAGTTATTTTATAAATACTATTGTGACACCTACTTAAATAAATGCGAAGAGCGTGTAGAGTTACCTAAGTTAAAAGAAGAGTAAGAAAGAAGAGTTGCTTGATGGAACAGAAAAACAAACCAATTACTTATGATGAATTGTATGCAAAATTAGTCAAAATTATGAAGAAGGACGAAGAGCTAGATGTCATAAATAAAGCTTATACATTTGCTTTAGAAAAACACAAAGATAAAAAAAGAAAAAACGGCGATGTTTATATATCACATCCATTAGAAGTTGCGAACATATTAAGTGATTTAAATGTTGATTATATTACAATTGCTTGTGCTTTATTACACGAAACTTTAAATCATAGTGAAACAACACTTGATGAAATTCGAAAAAATTTTGGTGAAGAGATTAGTACGATTATTAAAAGCATAAGCAAAATAAATAAATTAGAACTGAGTGATAATAAAGATTCTTCTGTACAATATCTTCGTAAAGTACTAGTGGGTCTTTCAGAAGATGTACGAGTACTATTTATCAAGTTGGCGGATCGTTTACACAACATGCGAACTCTCTATGCTTTAAGTAGTGAAGAGCAAAAGCAAAAAGCAAATGAAACGGCTACTGTCTTAATCCCAATCGCAAGTCGCTTAGGTATTAATAGCATTAAGGGAGAGTTAGAAGATTTATGCCTTCGTTATACAAAACCAGACGTTTATCAAGATATCTTAGATAAATTAGAAGCTTCGAGAGAAGAACTAAATGAATTATTGATAGAAATGAAAGAAAATATAAGCGAAATTCTTACCTCAAATGGTATTAAATTTCAAATCAAAGGTCGTGTAAAGTCTGTACATAGTCTTTATAACAAAATGGATAATGGGAAGCGCTGGAATGATATTTATGACATTTTAGCCTTAAGAGTCTTTGTGGAAACAGAGCAAGATTGCTACGCTACAATAGGGCTAATTCATGCTAAATTTCGTCCAATGCCAAGAAGATTTAAAGACTATATTGCCAATCCAAAAGAAAATATGTACCAAAGTTTACATACAACTATTTTTGGTGTGGAGGGTAACCTATTTGAAGTACAAGTACGTACTTACGAAATGGATGAAATTGCTGAAAAAGGAATTGCTAGTCACTGGTCATACAAAGAAAAAGGCTCTGTAAAAATTCAAAACTTAATGGAACAAAAATTAGAAATGTTTCGTAATATTATTGAACAAAATAATGAAACTACAAGTGATATGGAGTTTGCTTCAAACTTAAACGAAGAATTATTAAGTGATGTTATCTATTGCTTTACTCCAAAAGGAGATGTAATTGAATTACCAAAACACGCTACGCCGATTGACTTTGCTTATCGCATTCATAGTGGAGTAGGAGATAGAACTATAGGGGCTTTGGTAAATGATCAAATTGTTCCTCTAAATTATGAATTACAGGACGGGGATATAGTCAAAATCAATACAGCAAAAGAATCAAGTCCAAAACAGGATTGGCTAAATTTTGTCAAAACAAGCCAAGCAAGAAGCAAAATAAAAGCATTTTTTAATAAACAAGATCGAGTTCATTATATAGAACAAGGAAAAAATCTATTAGAAAAAGAGATCCGTCGTCGTAAGTTATCCTATAACGAAGTTTTAACAGACGAACATATAAATAAATTAATAAAAGATACACATACAAACGATTTAGAAGAACTTTATTTATCTTTAGGAGCTTTACAATTCACACCTAGTTATTTAATTAATCTTATATACGAAGATAAAAAGGATGTCGTTGATATTTATTTGGCAAAATGTTCTCAAAATCCAAATAATAAAGAAAAAAAGTACAAAGATGATATATTAGTAGCGGGAACAAATGATATACTTGTTAGCATGGCAAAATGTTGCCGTCCAATCAAAGGAGACAAAATTGTGGGATATATCACAAAAGGTGATGGGGTAATTGTTCATAAATCCAATTGTCCTAATATTAAAGAAAGCTCCCGTTTAATTTCTGTAGAATGGAATGAAAATACAAACTCTTCTTTTTTAGCCGAGCTTTCTGTTAAAGCGATTAAAGGAAATAATACTTTACTATCTATTTTTACAAAAGCATCACAAAAGGAAATATTTATTGAAACAATGAATTCCTATGACGAAGGAGATTATATTCGATATATCCTATTAGTAAAAACGCCTAATACAAACGAATTAGACTTGTTTATAAATGAATTAAAAGCAATAAATGACATTATAGAAGCAGAAAGGACGATTGCTTAATGCGTTGTATTGTCCAAAAAGTCATTTCTTCTAAAGTAGAAGTCAACGGAAAAATCATCGGTGCTATTGAAAAAGGGTTGAATGTTCTCGTTGGTTTTAAAGAAAACGATACAGAAGAGCAATTAAATAAAATGGTTAAAAAAATTCTCCATCTTCGTATCTTTGCGGATGAAGCAGGAAAAATGAACAAAAATGTTTTAGAAATACAAGGGGAGATTTTATTAATTAGTCAATTCACTTTATATGGAGATACCAAAAATGGGAATCGCCCTTCTTACGTAGAGGCGATGTCAAGCGAAAGAGCTCGCCCTTTATATGAAGAAATGGTAAAAAGAATGAGCGAATTTATAAAAGTAGAAAGAGGGGAATTCGGCGCCGGCATGCAAGTGGAAATACATAATGACGGCCCAACAACAATTATTTTAGATGACGCAAACTAAGGGGGATTTTGTATGCGAAAGAATCTAGTAAATACAATAATATTATTCATATCTACATTTTTATTGATAGGGGGAAGTATCACGATAAGTCAAGCTTTATCAAAAGAGGAGGTCAGCGAAAAAATGAGTGAACTTTCTCTTGCGGATGAAGAGGTAGCCAAACTAATGGAACGAGTTACAAGAACAACTCTTTTAAGAGAACCAAATTATTACTACGAAAATGTTAAAGAAGAAACGCAAATTGCTTATATTTATCAGTATTTGAAAATGGAAGATTATTCTTTAATTAAAGTCATACCTAAAAAAATAATTTGTGAAGTAACTGAAGAAATCAAATTTGTTTCTTCTTCCCCTTGTATTGTAAAAGTAATTGCTAACCATGTGTTTGAAGATTATCAATATGATTTTTTTCATACGAAAAAAGAATTAAAATATGCTGAGTTTACGATAAATGGGAGCTTATGTAAAAACGATGGTTCCCATTATTATTGTTTATTAGAAAAGAAAGAGGCAGAACCAAAAACCTATTCCCTTATAAAAAGTGCTTTTCAAACAGAGGAGAACATAATTATTTATGAGTACTATCTAAAGACAAACAATGAACAGGAAAATGAATTTGGGGTAAATGAGGGAGAAATAAAGGAAAAAGGAGTTCTTTTTAAACATAATTTTACAAAAAGTGAAGAGGGAGAATATTTTTTAGAAAGTAGTACAATTGCTTAGAAAGATATGTTTATATTTTTTAATTATATGGAAAGATAGATACATTGTAGTTGACTTCATTTTAGTTTAAGAGTAAAATAAAGATAGATTTTCTTATGGAAAGATGAGTACTATATCAGAAGATACAAGAGAGAGGATAATAAGCTGGAAATGCCTCATTAGAAGTTATAGGAAAAACAACTTTCTACAAATAAGAACGCAAATAAAGCGTTAAATTAAATGAATGAGAGTACCTATGTAAAGTAAGGTGGCACCGCGGAATTAGATTTCGTCCTTACAAAAATGGTACTTTTTTATTTAGGAGGAAAGAATATGATAACAAAACAAAAAGGAACTTACGACATCTATGGAGAAACTGCTAAAAAAAGAGCTTATATCAATGAGATTTTAGCTTCTTTATGCGAAAAATATAATTATGGGTACATTGAAACGCCTGTCTTTGAAGCGTCAGAACTATTTCATAGGGGTGTTGGCGAAGCGACTGATATGGTACAAAAAGAAACCTATGATTTTAAGGACCGAGGGAATCGAGAGATAACACTTAGACCTGAAGGAACAGCAGGAGTAGTAAGATGGTTTGTTGAAAATAAACTATATGGCAATATGAGTGAACCAGTAAAAGTATTTTATAACATGAAGATGTATCGTTATGAAAGGCCACAGAGTGGCAGAAATAGAGAGTTTACACAATGGGGGTTTGAGTGCTTTGGAAGTGATGATGTTTTAGCCGATGCAGAAGTAATTAGTCTAGCTTATAATGCTTATCGTTTGCTTGGTTTAGACAATATTGTCATAAAATTAAACTCATTAGGGGATACTGCTTCAAGAAACGCTTACCGAGAAGCTTTAATTGCTTATTTCAAACCACATATTCATGAATTATGTGAAGATTGTCAAAACAGATTAGAGAAAAATCCTTTACGTATCTTAGATTGTAAAGTAGACCAAGAAAGTGAAATACTAAAAAAAGCACCTAAAACGGTTGATTATCTAAACGAAGAGAGTAAAACAAGGTTTACTAAATTACAAGAGCTACTGGATTTAATGGATATCAATTATGTTATAGATACAAATCTAGTAAGAGGTCTTGATTATTACAATCATACTGTATTTGAAGTCGTATTGGATAATTCTTACGCATTAGGAGGAGGAGGTCGCTACAACGGACTTGTCGAGACATTAGGAGGTCCTTCTGTTCCAGGAGTTGGATTTGCTATGGGATACGATAGAACTTTATTAGCGATGGAAGAACATAATATTGATATTCCTATCCAAAATACAATTGACTTATATTTACTTTATGTAAGCGAGTGTGAAAAAGAAACGGCTGCTTTCATTGCGCAAGATGTTCGTTTAAATGGTTTTATATGCGAAACAGATTTGCTAAGTAAATCATTAAAAGCACAATTTAAAAGTGTAGAACGATTGAATGCAAAGTACTTAATTGTACTGAATGAAGAAGAAATAAAAAAAGATAGAATAACAATTAAGGATACAGTAACAAAAGAAGAAAAAAGTATGCCAATAACAGACTTAATTGATTATTTAGATATGAATAGTAGGTGAAAGAAATGGATTTAAAAGATTTATTTAAAATAGTAAAAATAGGAGAAGACATTACTATAGAAGGATGGATAAGAAATCATCGTAAACAAAAAGAGTTCGGTTTTATAGATTTTAGTGATGGCACAACACAAGAGCATTTGCAGGTTGTTTACGATACTTCTTTAGCTAATTTCGAAGAAGTAAACAAATTGCTAGTTGGCTGTGCAATAAAAGTAAATGGTGTTATTGTCGAATCACAAGGAACGCAAGATATTGAATTAAAAGCAAAAGAAATAGAGTTACTAGGAGATTGCCCTGCAGATTATCCTATTCAACCAAAAGCTAGACACACTAAAGAATATTTAAGAGAGATTGCTTACCTAAGACCAAGAACAAATCTTTTTCAGGCTGTTTTTAGAGTTAGAAGTGTTGCAGCTTATGCCATACATAAGTATTTTCAAGAAAAAAACTTTGTTTATTTTCACGCCCCTCTTATTACTTCTAGCGATTGCGAAGGGGCAGGCGAAATGTTTCAAGTGACAACACTAGATTTAGAAAGAGTAAATGGAAAACCAGATTATACTAAAGATTTCTTTGGTAAAGCAGCTAACTTAACAGTGAGTGGTCAATTAGAAGCTGAAACATTTGCACTAGCTTACAAAAAAACATATACATTCGGGCCAACATTTAGAGCAGAAAATTCTAATACCAAGACACATGCCAATGAGTTTTGGATGATTGAACCAGAAATGGCTTTCACCGATTTAGAAGGTGATATGAATGTTATGGAAGAGATGCTTAAGTATGTAGTTAATTATGTATTAGAAAATTCTTCTTTAGAAATTGCTTTTTTTGACAAATTTGTTGAACCAGGTTTAAAAGAAAAATTAGAAACATTAGTTAAATCAAAATTCATAAGAATTGGCCATGAAGAAGTTATTAAGATATTAAAGGAAGCGGATGTTAAATGGGAATTCGAACCTGAATATGGTGAAGATATTGCTAAAGAACATGAAAAATATATTACTGAATACTTTAATGGACCAGTATTTATTAAGAATTGGCCAAAAGATATTAAAGCATTCTATATGAAGCAAAATGCAGATGGTAAAACTGTTGCTGCAGTTGACTTAGAAGTCCCTGGAGCTGGAGAGTTAATGGGCGGTTCCCAAAGAGAAGAAAATTACGACAAGTTAGTCGCTCGTATGCAAGAACTTGGTATGGAACCAAAAGACTTAGAATGGTATCTAAACTTAAGAAAATTCGGTGGATGTGTTCACTCTGGATTTGGAATGGGATTTGAAAGATTATTAATTTACTTAACAGGAGTTGAAAATATCCGTGATGTAATTCCTTACCCAAGAACACCAGGCAACTGCGATTTTTAATAGAAAGGAAGAAATAAATGAGTAAGTTTACAAAAGAAATGGTAGATGATTATGCGGATAAATTACTTATCGGTTTAACTTCAGAAGAAAATAAAATGGTACTAGATGAATTTGATATTATTGACCAAAATTTGGACTTAGTTACACAAATTCCTAATATTAGTGAAGTAGAACCTATGACACACTGTTTAGATGACTTTATTTACGAGTTGAGAGAAGATGTTATAGAAGAATCAATTCCTCTAGAAAATCTTCTTCGTAACAGTGACGAAACAGATGGGGACGAAGTACAAGTTCCTAAAGTAGTAGGGTAGGTGTAAAGATGAAATACATGAACAAATCAATTGAAGAATTGCATGAACTTTTAGTAAAAGGGGAAGTCACTAGCGAGGAATTAGTAAAAGAATCTTTATCTCTATCTCACGAAGTACAAAAAAAATGTAATGCATTTGTTACTATTTTAGATGATGCTAGGGGTGGCGTCGTTACGGATAGTTTATTATCTGGTATTCCATATGGAGTTAAAGATAATTATTCTACTAAAGATATTTTATCTACTGGTTCTTCTAATACTTTAAAAGATTATGTACCATTTTTTAATGCTACTGCAGTAGAACATTTAAATGCAACTGGAGCTATAAAGGTGAATAAGACAGCGATGGATGAATTTGGTATGGGAGGAACTGGAACGACTGGACACACTGGAATTCAAAGAAACCCTTGGGATACAACTAGACTTTCTGGGGGGTCTTCTTCTGGTTCTGCTGTTGCTGTCGCTACAGGGGTTTATCCATATGCATTAGGTTCTGATACAGGAGATTCAATCCGTAAACCTGCTGCATATTGTGGGATTGTTGGATATAAACCAACTTACGGAATGATTTCAAGATATGGGTTATTCCCCTTTGCTTCAAGTTTAGATCATTGTGGTGTCTTAACTCGTAATGTCCGCGATGCAGCCATTGTCGTAGACGCGGTGAAAGGGAAAGACAAAAACGATATGACTTCTTGGGATTCAAGCAAGATACATTTACTTGCTTCTTGTACAGGAAACGTTTTAGGTAAAAAACTATGTTACATTAAAGAAATCGTTGATAAAGATAACTACCCAAACGCATCAAAAGAATTATTAGCCCATTTAGATAATTTTCATAAGACAGTAGAAAAATGTAGAAGCCTTGGAATGATAGTAGAAGAAGTATCAGTGAGTGATGCATTACTTAAAGCGGAACCTTCTGTCTATGTCGTTATCTCTTGCGCGGAAGCAACAAGTAATTTATCTAATCTAACGGGGATTTGTTTCGGTCCTCGTGGGAAAGGAGATAACTACATTGCTATGATGAAAGATCATCGTACAAAAGGTTTCTCTCCCTTAATAAAAAGACGCTTGGTTATTGGTTCTTATGTATTACAAAGAGAAAACCAAGAAAGATACTTTAAGAATGCTGGGAGAGTAAGAAGACTATTGGTGGATAAATGGAAGGAATTATTTGCTTCTTATGATGCAGTTATTTTACCAGTTGGATCTGGACCTGCTAAACATATAGATGGTTCAAAAGATATTTTAGACGAAGATACAGCCATTTTAGAAGAACATTTACAGATTGGTAACTTTGGAGGTTTCCCCTCTATTACAATTCCAAATGGCTTTGTAAATAATTTACCCGTAGGAGTAAATATTACAGGAAATTGCTATGACGATGAAAATGTCTTAAATATTGCTTATGCTCTAGAAAGTGCAATGAATTATAAAGGGCAAATTGCAAAGGAGGTTAAATAATGACACAGTATTTAGCTAAAATAGGTATAGAGATGCATTGTGAAATGAGTGAAACGAATACTAAAGTATTTAGTGCAGCTAAAAATGCATATAGTGAAACGCCAAATACGAATGTAAGACCTTTAGATATGGGATTCCCTGGTACATTGCCTGTAGTCAATAAAGAAGCGGTAAGACTTGCTTTAATGGCAAGTATAATTCTAAATTGTTCACAGCCTGAATATATATATTTTGAGCGTAAGAATTATTATTATCCAGATATGCCAAAAAACTACCAGATTACACAAGAGACAAAACCTATTCCAGTCGGTATTTATGGAAAAGTGGAATATGAATGTGAAGGTGAATTAAAAACAATTAGAGTAAATAATATCCATTTAGAAGAAGATTCAGCTTCCTTAGACCATTTTTATTCAACAACTAATATTGATTATAATAGAGCAGGTGTCCCTTTACTTGAATTAGTAACTGAACCAGATATTCATAGTGCGAAGGAAGCTGTTGCTTTCTTAGAACATATGAGAAGTGTTTACCAATACGCTGGTATTTCAGAAGCTGATAGTAAAAAGGGCCAGATTCGATGTGACGTTAATATTTCTTTAATGGACGCTTCATTAGATGAAACAGATTCAAACAATTGGGGAACTCGTACAGAAATCAAAAATGTTAATTCTTTTGGTGGAGTAAAAGATGCTATCAATTATGAAATAAAACGTCAAACAGAAGTTCTAGAAAGTGGCGGTGTAATAGAACAAGAAACTCGTCGTTGGGATGAAGAATCTGGTACCACGATTCGTATGCGTAGTAAAGAGGATGCAATCGATTATAAATATTTCGTTGAACCTAATATTCCTAAATTTAAAATCAATCAAGAATGGTTAGAGGAAATAAAACTCTCCATACCCAAGCTTGCGATGGATCGTAAGAAGGAATATATTGATGAATTGGGTTTATCTTCCTATGATGCGGGAGTTCTAGTAAAAGAAAAATCCATCTCTGATTATTTTGAAGAGTGTATCAATATAGGTATAGAAGCCAAAACAGCAGCTAACTGGATTACCGTTAATATCATTGGAGAATTAAACAAAGAAAACATTAGTATAGATGAATTTTACATTGTTCCAACTATGTTAAAACAAATAATTGACGCCTTGAAAGATGGTTTCCTTTCTTCCAAACAGGCAAAAGAAGTATTTGCAAAGGCCATTGAAGAGAAAAAAGAACCTAAGACCTTTATCAATAAAGAAAACGCTCAAATAAGCAATAAAGAAGAACTAGCGCATATCATAGGTGATATCCTAAACATAAACCAGGAGCAAATAGAACAATATAAAAACGGAAGAAATAACGTATTTGATTATTTTGTAGGACAAGTCATGAAAAATACCAAAGGAAAAGCAAATCCTGTTCTTACAAAAGAAATTTTACAAGAAGAGTTAAACAAGAGGTAATCTTGTTTTTTCTAGGTAAATTTGAGAAACAAACAAAAATATGATATAGTGCTAAACGAATGGAGGTATAAAATAAAATGACAGAATATCAAAATGCAAGAACAAAAGATGTTATACCAGCTATACAAGGGGCTTTTAAAGATAGTTTTTATTCTTACGATAAACCTATTCATATCGTAGGACAAGACAAATTAAAAATTCAACCAGAGTGCTTAGACGTATGTAAAATACTAGGAAGTAAAAATATTTTTGCTTATGCTGCACTTGATTATAAAACAAAAGAAAGCTATATTGAAATAAAGGTAGAGGATATAGCTCCAGAAAATCAAGATATAATCACTTCTTTAAAAGAACCTTATGTGAAAAAAAGAGGAAAAAACAATTCCGTTATAATTAGCGTAAAAGGTGTTGGAATAGGACCACAAAAAAGATTAACGGAACTAGCGCAACTCTTCCTTTTACAAGATGTTCCAGAACACAGATTATATATTAGTAGAGAAGATGTGTTAAAAGAATGTGGATTTGTAAATTCAATCCAAAATTCAAACTACATTCCTTTCGAAGAATTCAACGAAAGAAAAAAGAACTCTAATTCAAAATGTGAAGACAACACCTTGCAACAAAGAATGCAAGAACATGAATATCAGATAAGGCAAAAGATAGCAGAAAGAGGCTTTACTTTAGATGAGAATACAGGTTTATACTATCGAAATGGTGACTACTTTGCAAGGCATCTTGCGTATTTACAAGAAAATATGAGACAAAAAGCAAGAGAAAGGAAGACAACTTTATTGCAGGAGAAGAAGTTGAAATGACAAAAAAAGATGGTAATGGTGACGATTTTTTATTAAGAAGTCAGTGGGTATTAGAAAAAGGGTTTTTGCCTTTAAATAAAGAGTACAATCCACTTCCTCATACAGATCAAGAGGAAGTAGAAAGGTGTCCTAAAAAATATATCATAGCGGAGCTTTTAGAACCTTGTTATATCTTATGGAGTAAGAATATATTTACTTATATGGTAAGTGACCATTATGATAACTATGTATGGATAGCTATAAAAATAAATGACTTGAGTCTAGAAAATATGGATTATATTGCTACTCTTCCAAAGAAGGTAAAATTTGCTCGCGAAGAAGGCTGTATTCATTTGGGAGTGAAAAATAAAGGGGAAGAGGCTAAACGTCTTTTGGTAAATATTGTAACTGGTTTTAAAATGCAAGATGTCCCTAAAAGTGCAACTATTTCTTATGAAGATGCGATAATATCTTGTGGGTGTTTTAAAGAAAAACTCAATCCCCATTATTTACCGTTAGAAGAATACCAAAGAAGATTCGGTCCTTTACAGTATGGATTTTATTCTGAATATTTAAATAGTATTTATAGCGAAAGAACAATTAAGATAATGGATACCTCCAAAGTAAAAGGCAAAAAAGACATTTTATTAAAAAAGAACCATTTTGCGCCATGTGAGGGAATTATTTACAAAAGTCCTTTCTATTTACAAAAACATCTAAGATATATAAAATATCTAACAACTTTAGAAGAAATGGCAAAGCTAATAAAGAGAAAATGACTTTCTCTTTTTTTCATTCGTAAAATATGATATGATTAGTAATAGAATAAAAGAGGTGTAGAGGATGAATGAGACATTGTCATTATTTGGAAAAATAAAATTTATTGCTGAAAATACAGCTCATGTGGAAACAGTTGCTAAAGCAGAAGAAATGGGTGACTTAATGAATACTCATGTTGTATTTGAGGCACCTAATCAAGCCATATTAGGAGAAGTAGAAGAAGTAAATGATGGCATCGTAAAAATTCGATTTTTAGGAGAATTTACAAATGGACGTTATGTAAGTGGTGTAATCCGTAAACCAGTCATGAATAGTATAATTCGAATGATAAAAGACGAGGAATTAAAAATGATTGTTGGTGTTTATGATGAAACTACATTTAAAGTAGGAAGAAGTTCTATCTATACAAATTATGATGTTTGCGCTGATATAAACAATCTATTTGCCAATCACATGGCCGTATTTGGAAATACAGGTTCTGGGAAATCCTGTGGAGTTGCAAGAGTAGTACAGAACATTTTTAGCAATCCTAAACTTGTTTCTTATAATGCTAATATATTTATCTTTGATGCATATGGAGAATATAAAACAGCGTTTGGTGATTTAGCCAAATTAAATCCAAATTATAGTTATAAATTTATTACAACGAATCGGCATGAAGAAACGGATTATCCTTTAGTTATACCTTTTCATTTATTAAATTTAGATGACTTAACAATTATGTTACAGGCAGACAAACATAGTCAAATACCAATTCTTGAAAGGGCTCTTAAACTAACAAAAATATTTAGTAAAAACGATGAAGAAGCGGAAAAATATAAGAATCATCTGATTGCAAAAGCGTTAGTAGCCATTCTTTATAGTAATCAAATTACGGCCAATAAAAAGAATGAAATATTCAAAGTATTAGAAGTATGTCATACTAATGATTTTAATTTCAATAGTACTATCCAAGGGTTAGGCTATACAAGAACACTCTCTGAATGCTTTGAAATTGATAGTAATGGTAATTTTGGTGAATCTGTTTTAATTACAAATTATATTTTGGAGCATATAGACGAAGAATTAGAAATAACAAGCGAACCAGAAAATGCATTCTATCATATTAAAGATTTTGCCTCTGCCTTAGAATTTACTTTAATTTCAGAAGGTTTCCAAAATAACGACCAATTATATGATGATTCTATGCTATTAAAAGTTCGTCTTAATGCCATTATTAATAGTAAAATTGCCAATATTTATAAATGTGATAATTATATTAATACAGAAGATTATATTACAAATTTAGTAGCAAATGGAGAGAAAAAAGCTCAGGTTATCAATATTAATTTAGAAGATATTGATGATACACAGGCTAAAATTATTGTAAAGGTAATGGCAAGAATTTTCTTTGATTTTGCCAAAATGAATAGAGTAAGAGCTTCCATCCCATTTCATTTGTTTTTGGAAGAAGCTCATAGATACGTTCAAAAGGATGCTGATGTTTTCTTAATTGGATATAATATATTTGATCGTATTGCAAAAGAAGGGCGTAAATATGGAGTTTTATTAAATATTATTTCTCAAAGACCTGTAGAAATATCAGAAACGGTTATTGCCCAATGTAGCAATTTCTTAATTTTTAAAATGACACATCCTCGTGATATAGAATACATTCGTACTATGTTACCGAATATTTCAGCTGATGTTATTGAAAAACAAAAAATCTTACAACCTGGAAATTGTGTTGGTTTTGGTGGTGCCTTCAAACTTCCTATGGTTATAAAAATGGAAATGCCTTCTCCCGCACCAAATTCCAATTCCTGTGATGTAAATAATTGTTGGAAAATAGCTAGTAATTCCCCATTGAATGTACCAAGGAGCTCAAACGGAGAAGTATTAGATTCTTTTACTCAAACAGCAATAAATGTGCCAGAGAATAATGTTGAAACAGCCCAAATAAACGTAACACCTAATATTACATTTGATACGCCAAACAACGAAAATATTGAGAACCCAATGGCCGATGTTATTTATACTCCTCAAGATCAGCCTCTAGAGGGAGAAAATAGTACGTCTAGTACAGACCCTGTAAAACCTAGATTCATTCCTCCTATAAACTATAATTAGAGGGAATGAAAAAAAATATATAATTAGATTGTATATTTTTATGAATGTGTGGTATAATATAATTACTCAAGTAAATACTTACGATTTATAAAAACCGAGTAAGTGATTATAAGGGAATCTAATTGAAATGTTGTGTTGAAGACCTTGCCTTTATGGATGTAGGGATCCTAATACATTTCATGTGATGCCCACCTGTTTAGTGCAGGTTTTTATCACAACGTAAGTTATACTTGAGTTTTTGTATGTTATAATATGTTAGGTGGTATTATGTTTGAAAGATTAAATTTACTAATAAAAGAGGAACAAATAATAGAAATAGAAAAGAAAAGAATTCTACTTGTAGGAATTGGTGGAGTAGGAGGGGCTTGTTTAGAAGCTTTAGTTCGTCTAGGATTTCAGCATATTACTATTATTGATAACGATTCCTTCACTTTATCTAATCTAAACCGACAAATTTTATCAACTATAAATAATATAGGGCATTTAAAGGTAAAAGAAGCCGAAATAAGAGCCAAAAGCATTAATCCTAATATTTATATCCATAAAAAAGAAATATTTGTTAGCGAAGAAAATATAGAGGAATTAGAAATAGCGACTTATGATTATATTATTGATTGTTGTGATACTTTAACTACAAAAGTTCTATTAGTAGAAAAAGCATTAGAATATCAAATAAAAATTATTTCTTCTATGGGAACAGGAAATCGTTTGGATCCAACCAAATTAGAAACAACAGATATATGGAAGACAAAAGGTGACCCTTTAGCCAAAAGGATGCGCTCTCTTTTAAGAAAGAAAAATATCGCAAACAAAATCCCTGTAGTAACATCCAAAGAAATTCCAATAAAACAAGAGGGCAGAGTAGTTGGATCTTGTGCGCTTGTTCCCAATACCGCTGGATTTTTTCTTGCAAGCTACGTATTTAATGATATAATATTTCCTAGGAAGTGAAACACATGAATGAAGAAACACAAAATCAACTAGATGAAATAATAAGAAACATAGAAAATCCAGAAATAACTTTTTGTGAAAATACAACCTATTTAGAATTTTTACTTTCTAATGCTAAAACAGAGGAAGAAAAGGAACAAATAAAAAAAACAATTAATCAATATTTAAATATATACAATGAAGAAAATGAAAAATAGAACATTTTGAAGTTCTATTTTTTATTTAATAAGAAATCTGTTAATAATTGTGGGCATTCGCCATCCATAACAATTTTATAAACAAGATCTATCACTGGCATTTTTATCCTTTTACTTTTTAATAACTGATAAATACTTTTTAATGTATAATAACCTTCTACAGTAGTAGTTTCTAAATAATGGTTTGCTTTTTTAAATCCATCTTTTCCTAAAATAGTACCAAAGGTATAATTACGAGATTTTTCACTAGTAGCGGTTAAAAGTAAATCTCCTAAACCTGCAAAAGAAAGAATTGTCATTTTATTTCCTTTTAAAGCGAAAATAAGCTCCTTAATATCATGTAAAGATTCTGTGATTAAAAAACTTCGTGTAGACTCAGTATACCCAAGACCATTTAAGATACCAGCAGCAACAGCTATTACATTTTTTATAGAACCACAAATTGCAACACCTACTAAATCGGATGTTTCTCTTAATTTAATATTCGTATCTTTATATACATTTTTTACTACTGCAAGCGTCTTTTTACTTTCAGAAGCAATAGATAAACCAATTGGTTCTAAACGAGCAATATCTATTGCAAAAGAAGGCCCAGAAATAAGAGCAATATTCTTCGTATTTATTGTATGGAGAAATACTTCGTGCGCAAAAAGGCAACTTGTCTGTTCTATTCCTTTGGAACCAATCACAAAATGCATGGTATCTTTAATGTAGGGTTTCATCTCCTTAGCAACAGAACTGACATATTTAGCAGCACACATAATAAAAACAATCTGTGCTCCTTCTAATACTTCTTGATAGCTATTAGAAAAAGAAATATTTTGGGGTATACATAATCCCTCTAATTCTGCATACGAAGAGCGAGTACCCTCTATATGTTGCAAAGAAGCAGAGGATTCTGACCACATCATAATCTGATTTTTATTATTTTTTTGTAAGTGAATCGCCATAGCGATTCCGTAAACTCCTGTTCCTATAATAGCAATTTTCATTTGTTTTCTCCTTTCATTTCATTATTTATTTTAACGATATTTGTCTCATATTTATTAGGTTTAGGCTGATAATATTTTTTATCTTTTATCAAATCCGGTAAGTATTGCTGTTTTACCCATGAATTAGGAAAATCGTGCGGATATTTATAGAGAGGGCTATTCGTTTTTATATGATTAGGTAAGTTTCCTGTCATTCCGTTTTCTATATCAGCTATTGCTGCATCTAATGCAAGATGTGCACTGTTGCTTTTTGGACTCAAAGCCATTTCTGTCACCAAAGTCCCTAAAGGAATTCTAGCTTCTGGCAATCCAACTAATTCGGCTGCATGAATCGCAGCCATAACTTTGGGGCCTATTCCTGGATTTGCAAGTCCGATATCTTCATAAGCGATTACACTTAATCTTCGGTAAATACTTTCTAAGTCACCTTCCACAAGTAAACGAGCTAAATAGTGAAGAGAAGCATCCACATCTGAACCTCTTATGGATTTTTGTAGACCTGATAAAACATCATAATGGCCTGTTTCGTTTGCATCGCTAAAAAATACAGCTTTAGTATTTATTTTTTCAATTAAACCTTGCGTAATGTGTTTGTCTTTAGAACCATAATAAGCAACTTCTAATAAGTTGATGGCACTTCTAAGATCTCCACTCGATAAATTAGCAATAGTGCCTCCTGCATCCTCGTCAACTACAATATCTTTTAAGTACTGAGACGCTTTTTTTATTCCCATAAGGATATCTTCGCGGGATAGTTCTTTTAATTCAAAAATTTGACAACGACTACGGATGGCAGGATTAATCTTATGATAAGGATTTGAGGTAGTTAGTCCAATCAAAGTAATAAGCCCATTTTCAATATAAGGAAGCAACAAGTCCTGTTTGTCCTTATTCAAACGGTGAATTTCATCCATGATAATAATCATGTCACCTTCCATTTTAGCTTCTTCAATAACAATATCAAAATCTTGCTTATTGTTAATCGTAGCATTGAGCAAACGATAAGGTTTCAACATTTCATTACATATAGCACAAGCGATAGAGGTTTTTCCAATTCCAGGTTTTCCATACAAAATCATGCTAACTAAATGCTTATTATGTACGAGATTTCTTATAATTTTATCTTCTCCTACTAAATGTTGTTGTCCAATGACATCTTCTAATCTCTTTGGTCTTAATTTATCAGCAAGAATCTCCATAACATCACCTTTTCTATTATAACAGATAACACTTTGTTTGTCTCATTGTCTTTTCTATTTCATTTACAAGTTTCTATTTTTTTTATATAATTTATATAGTAGGTGAGAGAAGTGGCAGAATACACCCCTAATAAATGGATAACAAAATACTTTGATTATTTAATATATGAAAGGCAATTAAGTCCAAATACCATCGCTAGTTACCAAAATGATTTAAAAAGCTTAGATATTTATTTTAAGGGTGATTTAAATCAATCTTGTCAAAACATATTAAACTATTTTAAAACCTTACAATCTTTAAGTACAAGAAGTTTAGCGCATCATATAACAGTTATCCATTCTTTTTATAATTTTTTATATAATGAAGAAATAATTCCTTCTAATCCTTGTGAAGATATCGTCTCTCCTAAACTACCAAAAAATCTTCCTAATTATTTAACAGAAGAAGAAGTAAATAAACTGCTTGATATTCGCTTAGAAACTCCTTATGATTATCGAAATAAAGCAATGCTAGAATTGTTGTATGCAACTGGATTACGTATTAGTGAACTTTGTAATTTGAAAATAACGGATATAGATTTAACAAATGCATTTGTGCGTGTGTTTGGAAAGGGGAAGAAAGAAAGAATAGTACCCATATCAAATATTGCAAGTAAGTATGTAGCTATTTATCTTAATAGCTATCGCAATACAATTCTTCAGGCTACTATTTCCGACTATTTATTTATATCAAATAGTAAAAAGAATATTAGTAGACAAGCCTTCTTTAAATTTATAAAAGCGGAGTGTAAAAGAACAGGTATAGAAAAAAATGTATCCCCTCATATTCTTAGACACTCTTTTGCTACCCATTTATTAAAACATGGTGCAGATTTACGTATAATTCAAGAATTATTAGGTCATGAAGACATCACAACTACGCAAATCTATGCACACTTAGTAAATGAAAAATTAAAAGAAGATTACCAAAATCATCCCAGAGCAACATTTTTAGGAGATGAGGAACAATAAAAAGAGACTATTATCAATCAATAGTCCCTTTTTATTATTTACATGAATTCTTAGATTCATTTTTAGCGCCAGACATTCTGCTTGAAGCTTGTGCATTTGATCTAGCATTCGATCTAGCGTTAGATTTTGCACTTGACTTAGCATTATTTCTGCTATTTGCTTTTGCATTACTCATAATTTTACCTCCTAATAGTATTATTGTACAAAGTAATAAAATTATTTATGGAAATGAATGGTTTTTTAAAAAAAGAAAAAAGTAGGGGAGAAGTTTGGTATATTTGTATCTTTTGCTAATAGAATGTACTATGAATACATTTATGATATTATGTTTAACTTCTTTAGCTGGATTTTCTACTATGCTAGGCAATATACTACTTATTATTCCTCCAAAATATAAAAAAAATATTTTGTCTTTTTCATTAGGATTATCATTTTGTGTGATGTCTTTAGTATCCATATTGGAATTAATTCCTGAAGGCTTAATACTTGGAAAAGAGAAGTGGAGCAACATACCCTTATTTGGCATAAGTTTACTTCTCATGTCTTTTGGTGCAATCTTAGTGATTCTAATTAATGCCAGAATAAAAAGCGAAGATTCTTTATATAAAGTTGGATTTTTAAGTATGTTATCTTTACTTGTTCATAATATTCCTGAAGGAGTACTTTGTGTATTGTCTTCTCTAACTAACACTCATTTCGGTTTAAAAATGATTCTATTAATTCTAATTCATAACATTCCTGAAGGTATATGTATTTCTTTGCCTATTTATTATGCGACAAAAAATAGAAAGAAAGCTATTCTTTACACTTTTATTAGTGGGTTGGGGGAGTTATCTGGTGCCCTTCTAACTATTTTTGTATTACATCGTTTCATTAATAATATGATGTTATTTATCGTCTTTTTATTTACTGCTGGAATCATGATTTATTTAAGTACTTTCAAAATATTAAAAGAAGCATTCGTATACAAGAAATATCTTTATTTATTATTAGGAATACTACTAGGAGTAGTTATTATCATTTTAACTCTATGATTATTTCTCTTTCTGCTCGGTTAACATAATATATATTATGCGTATATGTGAATAAAGTGTTAAAAAAATAAATAAATTTAAAACTTTATATATAACATAAGATAAATTTATTTAAAATATAGGTTCTTATAATAAAACATTGCTTATATAATCGCATAAGTGTTGTTCGTCTGTTTTGATATTATATATTATTTTATGACTTGATGGTTGTTGTTTCATCGATAATCAAGAATCGGCATCGAGAAAATAAAAAATGGTCTCTTCATCATCTCAAGGATTCTCGAAGTATTAAATAAATATTCCTTGAGATCAGAAATACTGAACATTTATCCATCTCGAATAACAAAAAGTTTAAATAGATTCGTTATTATATAATGTAAGAATATGAATATGTCAATGTATAAAGAAATATGGGAAGGGAGGTTCCATAAAGAACCCCTTCCCTCTTTTTTACAGGAATAGGGGACTTTCTTATAAAAAAAGAAAAATAAGAATAATCTATATTTTTCTTGATTCAATTTCTGCAATTTTCTCTAATACTTCAGCAGCATTTTCTTCATTCATCGAAGTGTATCCCAGTTCTTTTAAAGCTTGTATTTTTATTGTATTTAGTTGTTGTGTACGAGACAATTTTTCCTCGTTTTTTTGTTTTATTTCTTGAACAAATTTTTTATGAGATTCAGTTAACTTGCTACGAGAAGCTCCCCCATTATTATAAAGTGTTAAAGCAGTATATAATATTCCTTCAAAAACAAATTGTTTATCCTCTTGAAATTTATATTCTTCTGGATTAGTGAATCCTGTTGTTTTACTCATATACCCAAAAATATACTTGATTTCTGGAACATTATCTAAAGATTGCAACAAATGATACAAATACAAAATGGCATAATAATTTTCTTTATGTTCTTCTGAAGATAATTTTTCTTTTAAAAGATAAGTAATATCACTTAATAAAACTTGCGAATCCTTGTCTAAACCTTTAAAATCAAATTGTGTTTCCATATCAACAGAATTTTTCACACCTTGATTCAATCTTCCTTCTACGCTCATTAAATAATCCGTAGTAACCTTGATATTTCCAACTTCTTCTCCACTACTCTCTTCTATATCTAATAATTTAAGTAACAAAAGTTTCTTTTCCTTAGGCCACTTGTTTAGATCTTCTAATTCTAAATAATTATAAACCATTTGTCTAGAAACTCCTAAATATTTAGCCAATCTTACTTTTGATATACCTAATTCTTGAAACAAATCATTCAAACTACGCATTGTTACCAATTCCCTTCAATATTTTACATATTTATTATAGTATTTTGAAAAGTTGATGTCAAGTAAATAGCAAGAAAAAAGGATTTGACTTAATGAAAATCCCTTTACAATTTGCTAATAAAATAAGAAGTAAGAGGCGCATGTATGATGAATAAGATTAGAAGATAAATTCCTTTAAAGGAAGCAATAAGAAGATATTTTTTTAATAAGGTTTTAATATGATTACGATATACCTTGTTGCCTCTATTAAGTAAAAAGATAATAATATTTTTACTTATCGTAAAAGCAACTCGTATCTCAATCAAACCAAATAATAGAGGAATTAATTTGTAAACCAAAACATAAGGGAAGGCTATCGTACTATTTATGCTTTTTAAGAAACCAAAGATAAATCCTATAGAAAAAGGTTCATAAAAAAGCTCATATACTGTAAAAAGATGAGTCACTATTAAAAAAGAATTCAAAAATATAAAAAACGAATTCTTAACATGATGTCCAATAAAAGGAGTATTTTCAATTGCTTTTTGCAAGTCGATGCTTTCTTTTAATTCTGTTTTATATTCTTCCTTTTGATAATCATAATATTTCATCCCACTAATAAAACCAACAAGAGTGAGAACGATAATAAATGTGTAAATATTAATATATTTAAAGCTTGTCCTTTTCTTCATTCTATCACCTATTAAATAATATTTACTTAGATAGAAAAATATGATAAATTATATATAGTTTTAAGGTGGTGAAGATGATGAGTAGCAACAAAAATGAAAGAAAAAGAAAAAAGAAAATGACTAGAACTGAGAAAAACAGATTATTCTTAAAAATAGCTGGTTGGATTATGGCCGTTATCATGATAGTAGGTACATTATTATCTATTATTCTTCCCCTAGCAGCAAGATAAAAACATCTTTATTTTGAAGATGTTTTTAAATTTTTATTTTCTTTTAAAAGATCTCTAATTTCTTCCAAAAGCAGAATATCATCCGCTTTTTTTTGTGGTTCCACTTTTTCTTCTTTTTTGGTTTCTTTTTTACGAAACAAGTTATTAATCACTTTAATCATAAGAAAAATACAAAAAGCTGTTAAAAGAAAGTCAACTGTATTTTGAACAAACACGCCATACTTCAAATCAACAGTACGACCAAAAATTGAAAAAGTATAAGCAAGCTTAGTAAAGTCAAAACCTCCTATCACTACGCCTACTATAGGCATTAATACATTGTCGGTGAGACTGCTGACAATTTTGGAAAAAGCATTTCCCATAATAACGCCAACAGCTAAATCCATGACATTTCCTCTTTCGATAAATTGTCTAAATTCTCCAAAAAAACTCGTTTTTTTCTTTAAAGAATGATTCTTTTTTATTTCATTCTTTTTCATCTGCTCGCCTCCTATTTAATATAATCTTTATTATTTCTTTTAATTTCTGCAAAGCTCTCATCCAACCTAGTGAAAGCATCATAAAATTTATATCGTTGTTCTGTCTCCATTTGTTTATTATCTATCATTCCATTAAATTGATCTAAGATATCTTTTAGTTCTTGCATATATCTTTCTTGTATCATATAAAGTAAAACTGCATTTAAAACCTTATTATTAGTGTACAAAATTGTATAAGCCAGATAAACGTCCTCCATCGTTGCATAAGAAACCATTTCAATCATTTCATAAGGAGAAATCTCTGCATGTTCTACTTGTATACGCATGCTATAAAAATCCTCTTCTGTGATTGTAAAAGGTTTGTTTCTTAATCCGAAGGACTGCATACAATATTTTACAAGTATATGCGCCAAATCATCTTGTTGTAATAACATCGCTTTTCTACGAGCTCCATTAGTACTTGATATATATAAATATTTATTAGCAAGAGGTGTTCTTCCTTGGAAAATAGTTTGGTCTTGGAAGAGAACATATTGAATTGCCTTGATAGTATTAGAAGTTCCTTGACTCTCTTTTGTAGCATAATAAATAGTATCAAAGTCTTTGATTTTGCATTCATATAAATCTATCATTTTATCACTTTCCTAAAACTATTATAGCATATTCTTTTTTAACTCATTAATTATTTTCTGTGTCATAATTATATCCTCATCAAAAAGTTCAATACGTAAAACATCAAAACCAAAATAATGTTTAATATGTTCTAATTTATTTATTTTTGTTGCACTCATAACATTTGTGAATCCATCTTCATAAAGAATTGGAAAACGTTTACCGCTTTGATCTTCTAAAAAAGCAGGTTCCTCGCCAATAGATAAAGGATTATTTCTAATAAGCATTGCTTCCAATGTCCCATATACGATAATTTCACTATCTCTTTTATTTTTTATATTCTTAAGTTGTTCTTTAGATAACTCCACGCTTAAAGTAACTCCACTACATCCTAAAGATTTTGTTTTGTCTAAGGTATAATCATTAGCAACATTTAAAAAATAATCGCCTCTAAGTATATTTTTTTTTCGATAAGCTAAAATGCTTCCCAATTCTGTACAAAGCAATCGTTCTTTGTTGTATTTTTTATAAGTATGATTTACTCTTGAAAGGCGCAAGTAGACTTGAGAATATGTCTTATATTTAAAATACATCTCTTCATTAACTACATAAATATAATCTAAATTATTTTTTAAAGCTATTTTTAGTTGTTCTTCTGTACGCACCAATATACTTATTTTAGGCATTGGTGAACTTTTCTTTTCTATAAAAGGAAGTGAAATAGAAAAATCATCTCGTGCTTTTTCTTTTCGTATTAAGTCAAGAGCAACAATTGCATCTCTTCGTAATGTATTAAGATCTTTTATATTAATAAAAATCTCGTCTTCTAACTCTATTTCTATAGCTTCTACATAATAATCTGTATTTCCTAATTTAGAGAGCTGTTCCTCTATTTTTAAAGCGGAGATAGGGGCGTTTTTTGCAGCTTCTGCCACACTACCTTTAACTTCTACTTTTTTATCAAAGCAAACTATAGATAAAGTCATTTCTTTTGAATAAGAAGCTGAAAAGTGCATTGTAACAGGGAGCTTTTTCACAGGAATACAATTCAATTCTTGATTTAATTGAAAATCAATCGTCTTATGAACTTTACTATGAATTAAATCATCATACATCCATCTTTCTTTGTTGTCGAGTGAAACAAGTTCTCCTTTTTGGGCGCTATTGACAAGTAATCCTTTTTGATTATAAAGCATATTAACATACATTCCTTTTTGATTTTTCATAAAACGTATAGCATCTTCTTGATGAAGAGAATCAGTTAAACGAATCGTTATTTTTTTATTAGTAACGGCAACTACTTCGCCAATAGGAATTCCTTGATGATTTGAATATTCTTTATGCATTATAGAAGAAGCTGACAATAAATAGCCTTCTGTAAATTGACGATTGTATGTTTTTAATAATTTTTTCTCATCTTCTTTATCATAACTTAGTTTTTCTCTTCGGTAGTATTGATTAATTAATTTTCTAAAAACAGAAGTTACAGCTGCTACATACTCTTTACTTTTCATTCTACCTTCAATCTTAATGGAGTCAATATTGGCATCTAAGATTGATGATAAATGTGGTAGTGTATTTAAAGTTTTTGTACTTAGCAAATAATTTGTTTCTACTTTTTTATTTCCTTTAATAAGTGTATATAAAAGTCGACAAGGTCCTGCACACATACCTCGATTCGCACTTCTTCCTCCTTGTAAAGCACTTAAAAGGCAGTTACCAGAATAAGAGACACACAAAGCTCCATAAACAAACACTTCTTTTTCAATAGCAACATTAACATTTGTAATTTCTTCCAAAGAAGACTCGCGATCAAAAACGACTCTTGTACAACCCAAGTCTTTAAAATATTGAATGCCAAAAGAATTATGATTATGCGTTTGTGTAGAAACATGTATTTCTAAAGCAGGAATATATTTTCTTGTTAAGTGAATCAAACCTAAATCTTGCATAATAACAGCATCCACGTGATGAAGATATAAAAATTTCAAATATTTTATGACATCTTCCATTTCTTCGTTAAAAAGAATTGTGTTTACAGTAACATAAACTTTAACTCCGAATCGATGACAAATTTCTATCGCTCCCACCAATTCTTCTTCTGAAAAATTAGGAGCAAAAGCACGCGCACCAAAACGTTTGCCACCTAAATAGATAGCATCTGCACCATTTGCAATTGCTACAGGCAAAATGTCTTTACTGCCAACAGGCACAAGTAATTCTATCTTTTTCATCATCTAAACCTCCTAGTAAAAAAGATAGCAAAAGCTATCCTTAATGACTTTCTAACTCCTCTAACATTTGTTTTCCTAGTTCTGGATACGTTTCTGCAATTTGTGATGCTGAAACAATCAAAGTTAAATTTCGCACAAGAGTTGTATCATCTACTTCTTCTACAAAAAATTCCCCATTTTCTTGGGTTTCTAAAAAGTATTTAAAGTTAGAATAGACAATTTCATCTTCTGTAGATTCTACGGCTAAAAAATATTTTTTTTCTTCATATTCTACTTCTTCAATTAATAAGTAATGTATACCATTATCTAATGTAATTACTTCTTCTACCTTCATTATATTGTTTTTCCTTTCCCTGCAGTCATCTGTGCAGACGAACCGAAATGAATAATATCATATTGTTCTAACAATAAATCTAATTTGTATTTTAACTTTGCGATTCGCTCATCTAATCTTTTGCGAATCTCGTTATTGTGTTGATTTAATAAAGTTCCATCATTTTTCGCGTTCGTTAAGACAGCCACATTTTTATTATAGGTAGGCTCATCCACTAAGCCTTCTGCTAGTTTTTCATTTTCTTGTGTTAATAAAGTGTTAAAAAACACCTCCAGATTGTTTTGTGCAGCAATAGGATCATCTAAATTTTCCTGAAGAAATTCACACTCTTTTATCTGTGTCTTTACTTCATTCATTCGCAACATACAACCACTTAAATTTCCTATATTAATAGTACTTTCTCTCTTATTTTTCTCTGCTTGCTCTAAATCTGGTAATAGTGGAGGCATAGGCTCTTCTGTTTTTTTGGGATCTTCTGGTTCTTTTGTTTCACTTTCTTTTTGCAAGGATTCCTGAACAGTTTTTTCTTTTATTTTTTTCAGCCTTTTTTTTATGGCAACACAGGTAAACACTCCTACCCCTGCTAAAGAAATTAACATTATAAGATTAAATGTACAAGCAGAAAGCATAGCACTACTTAGCAATAATTGTCCGCGAAAATAAGGTATTAATTTACTTGCATTTATAAAAGCTTTTGGAACAAATTTAATACAACTCACAAGTCCTTTTAAAATGGCATCTCCAAAAGGGGTAAATTTAAAGACTGAAAGAAAGACTCCAGCTATAGCAAAAGGCACAATAGAATTCCAAGCTTGTTTCCATTCCTCTTCTTCCCCTTCTTTAACAAAATAATCTTTTATCTTTTTAAAGAATTCTTTTCCTGGTACACGATTAATGACTTTATGTCGCTTCGTGGTAACGTTAGACTCCTCTTTCTTATTTTCTGTATCTTTTTTTGCAAGAGCCAACTCTTTTCTTTTTTGAAAAAAATGTTTTGCTTTTTTTCTATCCTTTTTTACAGAAGTAAGTTCAACAACTTTCTCATAATATGTACAAGGTTCTGTGCTTTTTCTAATTTTTGCTTCCCCATTAGTAAACACAAATAATTCATGAGGATAAGGAATTCTAGGAGTCTTTCCTTTATATTTACGACTTTTATAATATTTTTGTAAAGCTTCTTTATTATATTTTTCATAAAATGATTTCAAATAAGCTTCTGTAGAGGCTATATCGGATGGATTAATACTTTCGACAATAATGGGTTTTTTAAACGTAAGAACCTCCCCATCTTTTAAAGTGAGTTCAAAAGTATCATTCTCTTTATATAATGTTTTACTTGCAATAGCAGAATCCATTTTTACCAAAGGATTGTGCTTTAAACAATCGCGGACTTGCGTAGCTTGTTCTAATATTTCTTTATTTGTTCCAGCAAAAGAAATTCCACCAATGGTTCTTTCACTCTTTTTTTCATAAGAGGAATCTTTAGCCAACTTGGCCTCTTCTTCATCTGTATTAATTTTTGCGTAGGATAGAATTCGAATGGCAGAGATAATCTCTTTTTCTTCTGTGCTTTCTACAGCAAGAGGATCCAATAAAGTCTGTTCGCTTAAAAGCCCTTTTAAATAAGCTATTGTTGCTTTATTAATTATTTTTCCCTCGTACATCATAATAATCACCCTTTTGTTGTCTATTATATAACTTTTTCTATTTTTGTCTAATATAGCTCTATTATAAATCTATTATAATATAGAAATGGTAAGAAAAAAAGATAAAATTAATTTTCCTTTACTATTGTTGAAATAACTTGTGTATCACAAAGCAAATCATGTAATGAACGTTCATCCTTTCTTATAATCATAGTAAGTAAAAGGATAAAATAAACAAAATAAGAGAAATAACCTGTATAAAAAGAGGCTGTAATCCAAGTAGATTTAGACGCCCAAATCAAAAACAATAAACGAACTAGTTCAGGTATTAAATTAGTAACAATAATACTTCTAAAAATAAACAAGAAAGGCTGTAAACTTTTTTGTTTTACTGAAACCACTTTGATTTTTAGAATTTTTTTCCCGAGTGTCTGTCCTTTGCACAAAAAAGCAAAGATTCCAAAATATACAAATAAAGTACCAATATTAAGAATCAATAGAGATGTAGAGGCTCTGTTTAAATCATATTGCACACCTATAAGTATTTCTTCGTCGTAAGCAAAAGTATCACTCGATATAACATCAACCATAATTGCTTTATATTCTTCATAATATCTCTCATAATTTTTAAAACTATTTTGAAAGGGAGGTGTCATGAATAAAAAACTAGCGAGCAAAGAAACAATAATATAATCTATTATATAAGCTAAAATACGTTTTAATTTCATCAAAATCCTTCTTCCTATGGAGAAAAACTAATCAAGAGGTTTCTTTTAATCCAATTGCTTGAAATTCATACAATATTTTCACTTCTCTATCATAATTACTATTTTCTAAAAACTTATATTGATTCTCATTAACAATAATCGCTCTAAATTCCTGATTATAAAAAGAGGAAACCAAATCATTCATATCTTCATAAGAAACATAAGTAACATTATCCAATTCTGTATTTAATTTTCTTTCCACGTTTGTCATATTTGTTGTCAGTAATCCAATTTTTTTATTATTCAACACGTAAACGTTTCTATTAACGCTTGTATCAAATGTTACAACATAATAAGTTTTTTCTTCATATTTTGTTTTATTTAAGGCGTGTATAAAATCATATGTATATTGTAATTTATAAGTAAAAAAAGACATTACTAAAATAAGAACTAACGAGAATATTTTTCCACTCATATATTTTGTATAAGAAAAAGCAATTACAAGTAAAAATAAAAGTAGAGCTAAAACAAACAGAATACTCTTCCAAGAAAAAACACCAACTAATAAAATAGACAAAAACAAAACGATGTAAACCAAAACTAATGCCACATTAAAAACTATATACTTCTTTTTCCCTATTTTTTTCAAAAAATCTCGTAAAAATAGCTTCTCTTTTGTTGTTGCAGTACAAACTTTCTTACTTTTTTTTGCCGAAACCTGTTTTTTTGCTTTGATTTTATCTTTCTTATCTTTTACAGGTGGTTTTTTGGGAGTTAAAGATACATTCTCTTGCTTAACAGAAAGTTTTTCTTTCTCTTTACCATTTAAAGTGTTTTTTTTGGGAGAAATAGTAGGTTCTTTTTTTGGAGAGGAACTTTTTTTTAGACTCTCCTTATCTTTAGTAGCCTCTAAAGCAATGGCTTGTGTTGTTTCTAGTTTGTTTTGTTTTCTTCTTGCTCTTTGTTTGTTTTTTTGTGTCTTTGATTTTTTTTTGCCCATAATTATCTCCTCTAATTACAATTAATACTATAACACATTTTTCTATATTTTAAAGTGTTATTTACTTAGTTTTTTTAAAATTTACCACTAATTGTCATTATTAAAAATATACGCGATTTTACAATTTATATTCTATTAAAAAAGCTCTAAAAAAAAGCTGTTTAGAGTAAAAAAGACAAAAAATAGAGGAGACTCTATTTATCTTGTAACATTTCTAACAAATCAATTTTAAACATATCTTTAGAAGCATTTGCTTTAGAAATCATAATTCCTTTATAAGTAGTTAATTCTGATTTATGTCCTTCTAACAAAATATCAGAAGGAGTAATTGTATTTAATATGATAGTTTGTTCGTTATCATAAACAGTATAAATTAATTTAACATCCCCATGTACTTGCGTAAACATACTATCACAAGGCAATTTCAATTCGTAAGTTTGTGTTCCCGCTTTTTTGTTTTGACTTGTTAATTTACCAACGAATTTTCCGTTTCGTAATGCTGGATAATACTCAAAATTTAATTTTTTATAAGCTAACATATTATACTTTTTTAAAGCTCTTTCTAATTTTTTAAATTCGTTTTCGTTAATATAATCTAAAACGTATCCTTTCATATTAATTCCCCCTATTTTCCTTTTCTTGTACTCATTCTAGCACCAAAGGACTCAATCGTCAAATTTTGCTCCGTTATTTAAATAATGGGCATTATTGTAATTGGTTTTTTATTATAGCATTCCTTTTTATTATAGTCAAGCATTTTGCGTTACTATTCACAGCCATAAAGGAAACAAGTGTTGATAAGCAGTAGAATAATAA